>JAVZFM010000032.1:0-12836 GCA_038872815.1 Bathyarchaeia archaeon | reverse complement strand
AGGAATTAGTTCAAAATGTGAAATTCTTAATCCAAGAGAAGTTTATGAATTTTTTATTAAATAATAATTTTAATCATTTTAAAGAGCCTCAAGCAATTATGTCAATTTTAAGAGCTGATTACCTTTATTTTAAAGCTTTTATTTGTAATTAGTTTATTTTCATCGATTATGAATCTAATAGTAAATGTATTTATTTCATTACTTTTTACAAGGAGATCAATATCAACTTTTATATCCATTTCTTGAATTTCTAAATTGTTAATAGTTCCATTATAAATAAAGCTACAATTTGCTATAATTATCCTTAAAGAATCATAAAACCCTGCACTTAAACTAGAAACCATTATTATTTTTGATAGGTTTTTCGATGCTAAATCTAATGTAATTGGTTTATCAGATAAAGTTACCCATCCATAATCTCCAGTTTCTGCTTTATGAATATGAATTGAACTTATGTTTAAGTAAAGATGAGTAATTTTCAAGAATTCTTCACTTGAAAACCTTAATTCGATTTTTCCTTTTAATGAATAAGAGAAAAAATGAATTGATATAACGATTAGCAAAAGTAATACTGAAATTAATCTCTTTAAATTCATTTTTCACCACAAAGCCTTAAAAGGTTTTCCCAATTTTTGTTTACTGTTTCTTGAATTGTTTTAATAACATATTGAAATTTAGGCTGGAACAAATGACTAAATCTTCCTTGAAGTTTTAAATACTCTTCTACTGGAAGTGGTTTTGAAACCTTCATGCTTAATTTATAAACTCCTTTTTCTATTTCATACAATGGAAACATTAAGGTTTGTACAGCCAAACGCGAAAGCTTTATAGTCATTGAAGGATCAAAACGCCATCCTAATGGGCAAGGAGCCAATACATGAATTACTGCAGGCCCATCAACTTCTATTGCTTTTCTTACTTTTGTTATATAATCGTTCCAGTAAGCTATAGTGGCTGTAGCCACATAATCTACTCCATGAGCCGCACATATGGCTTCTAAATTTTTTTTCCAACCTTCCTTCCCTGGAATTTTCGAACCAGCTGGACTAGTAGTAGTTGCTGCACCAAGTGGAGTAGCTCCAGATCTTTGAATTCCAGTATTCATGTACGCTTCATTGTCATAGCATATATAAACAAAATCATGACCTCTTTCTAAAGCTCCAGATAAAGCTTGAATTCCTATATCGAAAGTTCCACCATCTCCTGCTAATGCTATAATGTCTATTTTTTCTTTAAGTATCCCCTTCTTTACTAATGCTTTGTATGCAGATTCTATACCCGAGGCTACAGCTGCAGCATTCTCAAACGCTGTATGAACCCATGGAACTTGCCAAGCAGAGTAAGGGAATATAGAAGTCCCAACTTCTATGCAACCAGTAGCATTCACAACTACTGTTGGCCCTCTTATGGCTTTAAGCATCATCCTAACTGAAATCGATGGCCCACAACCAGCACATAATCTATGACCTGGCCCATAAAGCTCTTGTGTAGAAAGTTCTTTTAATTTTACCATTACTCTCTTACCCCTAAATACTTTATATGATCTTTTATTATACCTGTTTTTGAAATTTCAATAAGCTCATTGAAAACAGATTCTATTTGAGTTGGAGTTACGTCTCTTCCTCCAAGTCCATATATTACGTTTAATACTTTTAAATCGATTTGAGCTCTATGTAAAATAGAGCAAACATCGCTTCCTAAAGGTCCATAAGGAGCCCCAAAGCTTATTGCTCTATCGAATACTGCTATAGCTTTTAAACCTTTTAACACATCTAATAGTTCATTTATTGGAAATGGCCTATAAAGCCATATTTTTATTAAACCAATTTTTTTACCATTTTTCTTAAGTTTGCGTGTTACTGAACGAATAGTTCCATTAGCGCTTCCTAAGCATACTATAGCAACTTCAGCATTCTCAAGTCCATAGCAACTTAAAACATCGTATTTTCTACCTGAATAATTTTCATATTCTTCAGTAACCTCTTTTAATATGCTTGATACATTCATCAATGCTTCTTGCTGTTGCCTTTTAAACTCGAAATAATAATCAGGTAATGCTAAACATCCAAAAAGCTTAGGAGCATTTGGATCAATAGAGTATAAAGTTTTCCTAGGAGGTAAAAATTTATCAACATCAGAATCTTCTAAAACCTTTACTCTTTCTAAAGAATGAGAAATAGTGAATCCATCTAGGTTAACAGCGACTGGTAAAAGTACTTTAGGATTCTCTCCTAATCTAAAGGCTTGAATTGTCCAGTCATAAGCTTCTTGAGCATTTTCAACAAAAATTTGTATCCATCCACAATCACGAGAACCCATCATATCTGAGTGGTCACAATGGATATTCAATGGAGCTGATAAAGCTCTATTTGCTACTGCCATCACAATTGGACAACGAAGACCAGAAGCTATATAAAGCATTTCATGCATTAACGCTAATCCTTGGCTACTTGTACCAGTAAACACACGAGCACCCATTAAGCTTGCTCCAATACATGCAGACATAGCTGAATGCTCAGATTCTACGCATACAAACTCTGTATCAACTTCTCCGTTTGCCACATACTCGCTAAAGCGCTCAACCATTATAGTTTGAGGTGTAATAGGATAAGCAGCGACTACATCAACTTTGCATTGTTTAGCTGCATAAGCAACAACTTCATCTCCATTTAATCCAAAAACTTTTACCATTTTTCTTCCTCCATTTTAATCGCGTTTACAGGGCATTCAGATGCGCAAATTCCGCATCCTTTACAAAATTCATAATCGATTTTTATTCCATCACTTGCTCTAATTATTGCTGGTTCAGGACAATATATCCAACAAATTAAACATTTTATACATTTTTTCTCATCAAGTATTGGTTTAAATGTTCTCCAATCCCCAGTTTTATAATTTCTAGCCGATCCAGGAATTTCAATTATTCCGCCTAATGGAACAGATTTCCAGCCTAAAAGTTTATTCATATAATTCACCACCAACCACTTCCTCATAAGCTCTTTTTAACGCCTCTATATTTTTTTCAGCTATTGACTCTGGAAATCTTTCTTTAATTACTTTAATTATTGAATCAAGAGAAACTAAAGAAGTTGCCTTAACTAACGCGCCAAGCATAGGTGTATTGAAGATAGCTTTACCGAATATATCCAAGGCTATTCTAGTGGCATTAACACTATAAGTATAAACTTTTTTTGATCTTAGAAATTCAAAAAGCTTTTTTCGATCATCCATGTTCGCTACTATTTTCCCTTCATCCTTTAATCCTTCAGTAACATCTTCAATTTTAAATAAAGTTGGATCAAGAACTATTACTACATCAGGGTTATAAATTTGACTATGGATTTCTATTGGTTCATCTCCAATTCTCGTAAATCCTTTAATCGGAGCCCCTAACCTTTCAGGACCAAATTCTGGAAATGCTTGCACATACTTTCCCTCAATAAGAGCAGCACTAGCTAATAATCTACTTACAGTAATGATGCCTTGTCCAGCCCTTCCATGCCATCTTATTTCATGTATCATTTCTCATCATCTCATTTTATGAAGTTATTATCGCCTATATTATTAAAAGTTTTTATAATATAAAGTTTAAAAGTAAAGATTATATAAAGCTTTCAATATAAATTACTTAAGTAAATGGTGAAGTAAATGGTAAATAAAATTTTAACGAAATTTAAAATAGCTAAAAAAATTGGAAAGAAAAAAGGGACTATTTATAAGTCTCCTAGAATATACTTACCAACAAGGTTAACAGAAGATTCTAGGTTTCCGTTTAAAGAAAACGATCCATTATTGATTAAGATAAATGGAAAAAAGTTGATAATTCAAAAAGCTCCTAAAAAGCTTAAAAGGAAAAAGACAAAACGTTAAAAATGTGTTCTTCACTATCATACTAAGGGGTAATTCATACACTTAATTCTAAATGCATATCACAAGATTTTCTTGCTTTGCTTTAATCTATGCTCATTTACCTACTATGGGTAAATTTTTTAAAAGCTTTACCATACTAAATTATGGGGTAATTCAGAAGGGAATTTTATGAGCATACCTAAAACAAAAAAAGATAAAGAATACTGGATGATATATATGAAAAAAAGAGGATATGTAACATTAAAAATAGAAAGAGAAAGAACTAGTATAAACGATCTTAAAGCTTTTTGCAACATTCTTTTCCCATTTAATCCAAGGAAAGCAGAGTTGGCTGAGGCTATATTTAGGGAAATGAGCAAATTAAAAACCAATAAAGTAGAACTTTATAGAGATTTGGCTCCTAAAATCATTAAAGAAAAGCGTTGCTCAGCTAGAACCTTAAGTCAAACTTGGCAAGCTTTAATAAAAAGTGGGCTTTTAAGTCGAGCTAAAAGAAATGAGCCAGCTCAATTGAGTGAAATATTTGCTAATAAACTTGAAATGATAGCAAAGTATTGGCGCGAAGTTATAAAAGGAATTCCGAAAGGGGAGTTCGCATAAACTTTTAAAAATTTTTAAGGCAATTTAATTATTGCCTTTATTTTATTTTTATTTGCATAAGAATAGCGGCAATATGGATCATGACATTCCCTTCCTCTACTACAAGCATAAGAAATCCCTAAAGAACCATCTTCAAGTTTTTTAATCTTTATTGGAACTATAAATACAGTTTTACGATATTGTTTTTCATTTTCATCATAAAAATCAAAACATGGACCTGTTATAGGCTGAATGTAATTCTTTTCCTCCATGATAAGCCTACCTAAAAATTAAGTTAATTGAGTTTGCATATTTTAGTTTTTAATCCAATTTTGTAGAAGTTTTATTAAAAACTATTCTTTTTTTAACCATATTCCTTTCAAAATCTTATTTTCTTAAACGCCCTTCAGGATCTATTTCGCCCATTCTAATTCTGCTACTGGATAGAATTCCTCCATTTTCAGCTTTCACCATTTTAATAGGAACTATTTCTAATAAATTTAAGCCATTTTTCTCTCTAATCTTATTTATTTCATGAGCTCTATACTCCGTTTCTTCGCTTACTACTATGGCCTCCATTTCTTTATCAACTATTGCTGGTCCATAGGGATCGTTTATTTGAATTATCCTAGCCCTATCCATATAGCCAAAATTTTTAAGGAATTCTAACAATTTTTCTTTTCTTACTTGATAGGGGTTAACTGGATGGGGTTTTTTCATTTTTTTAACCATACTATCGCTACAAATTCCTATAATGACTTTTTCTCCAATCTCAAAAGCCTTATTTAAAAGGTTTTTATGTCCTAAATGTAAAATATCGAAAGTACCAGCTACTGCAACCAGCTTAAATTTTTTGTTTCCCAAATTCCTCAAAATCCTATAAAAATAAATTTTAGGTTTATGTTAAATTTCTTAAAGATTCTTTTTCAGTCCATGGAGCATAAACTAAGGCCACTACAACGCTTCCATATTTTCCCTTAGGCACTTCAATGAATTCACATTTTGTTTTTATACTTTCTATGGTTAACCCTCTTATTTTTGCCATTTCTTCTAGTTTCCATTTAAGCTCTTTTTCTATAGCTTCTTTATCTTTGTATCCATGGGCTTCAGCAACTATTCCATATCTTTTTCCATCATTTCCAATTCCCCAAGCCCATCCAACACCGGCTCCTATAGTCTCCCCTGGATTTCCATCCATTTTAGCCATAACAGTAAAGGTTATTGTACCAGGTGTAATTTGTACGTTATCTCTTTCTACAGCATCTGGAGGAAGTATAGAAGAAACATTCACTATGTTGCATTGCGCTATTCCAGCTTTTGCTAAAGCTTTATCAAAAGCATTTAACGGCGATACTGAACTAGTGGCGTGACCACTAACGACGAAAAATTCTTTTGGCAAAAAGCTACCATGGAATGTTTGTTGATTTTGCATCCTATTCAGGTTTTCCTCCTCTAAATTGATCTATTCTTATTAATTTTAAGAATCCATATTTAAAGTTTTGCTCATTCAAAGAGTAAATTTTTGATCTCATTCAACATCATTTTATAAAAAAATCATAATCCTAAATCTTGATTAATTATTATAATTGAAAAATCAGCTCCGATAGTTTTACTTTCGATTATCAACAAAACGTTACATTGTCTATTCGGAAATTTACATTCTTCATCGTTGCATACTCCTGTTTTTACGCAAGGAGTATTTGCCTCTATTCTTTTAGTGTTTATTGGTGCAACAAAGTTTTTAATTCTCTTTATGCCCTCCTCAACATTCTTAACTATTTTGTTTATTCCAGCAACTACTATAACCTTTTTTCCAAAAAGCATTCCAGCTTCTCTATTTCCATATGCCCCTACATTAACTAACTTTCCATCTTCTGTTATTGCATTGCTACTGGTTAGAAATACATCAGCCACTATTTCTTCTCTTCTTAAATTCATGCTTTCTTCAAAGGATATTCCTTTTTTCCAATGATGGATAACTAAATTTCCGCGCTTTTCTAAAGCCTCTATTAAACCGATTTGACGAAGAGTCAAAGAGCCAGCAATTCCTACTTTAGCTTTTGTTGGAATAAGCTCAAGCAATAATTTTAAAGCTTCCTCAGAATTTTGTACAAAAAATGTTTGAAATCCATTCAGTTTAAGCGATTCTATAGTTCTTTCTATTTTTTTAATTTTATACCAATTAATGATGTTTTCAAACAATATAAACTTTCTCCTTATTTATTGTTTATGAAAGTCACAAGGTTTTTATATTTATTTACAAAAAAAATATATAAAAGCTTGGTGATGGGGCTCACCTTTAATTGCCTAGAAACTATTCTAGGCTGATAGCTCCTACTTTTTGAAAGCATTACACAAAAAGGGCGAGCCTACATTTGGATTCTAAAACAATTCTTGAGCTAAAAAAATGGATTCAAACTGAGAATATCATCAGCTATATAATAGAAAGACAAAACAATGACGGAGGATATACTTTTTGTAGATATACAGATTCTTCAGCAGAAGATACATACTTCGCTATTCAAACACTTAAAATCTTAGGAATAAAGCCAAAACAAAAAGATCTTACAATTAAATTCCTAAAAAGTTTACAGCATAAAGATGGAAGTTTTGATTCAATTAAAGTAGCTTACTATGTAATCAAGACTCTTAATGAGTTAGGAGCTAAATTGGAGAAATCACCTAAAGAATTCATTTTATCGCTTAAAAATTCTTATGGAGGATTTGGTAGTTTGGATGTTGATGTTGAGGTATCATCAGAAATCGAATCTACATATTATTCTATTGAAATTTTAAATTTATTGAATGAATGCATAAATCTTGATAAAACAATCAGCTTTATTTTAAGTCTTAAGAATTTTGATGGAAGTTTTGGCAAACAAGGCTACTTAAGGCTTGCATCCACATATTATGCAATAGCTTCTTTAAACCTTCTTGGCTACAATTTAAAATTACTTGATAAAACAATTGAGTGGATTAGAAAGTGCGAAAGTCCAAAAGGAGGTTTTACTCGTACTCCTTATAGCTTTGATGCTTATATGGTTATAGAAGATTTTTATTTTGGAGTTAAAGCATTAGAGATCATGAGTGAAATTTGCAAATACCCATTACAAACTTTAAGCCTTATAAGCAAATTTCAAAACAATAATGGTGGTTTTCGAAGATCTATATTTTCAGGTATTTCAACGCTAGAATACACTTACTATGCTGTTTCAACTACTCAAACCATTCTAAAAATGTTAAGCTAGAAGTGAAAAAAATTGGAAGTATGGAAAAAACTAAGTAAGCACAAGTTCATGGAGGCTGTCAAGGAAAGTGAGTGCCCAATTTGTAAAATGCTTAAGGAAAAAGAGGAATCTTATATTAGAGAAATTTTAACAGAGTTAGTAGAAGATCAAAAATTTCGTGAAAAATTCCAAAAATCTGGAGGACTTTGCATCAATCATTTTAAAAAAATGATTTTAATTATTGAGAAAAAGCCTGAGTTAAACGGTATAGGCATAATAGACTTGTTGCTTGATCTTATAGAAATGGAGATTCAAAGTTTAAAAATGCTTAAAGAAGATTTAAATAGGGTAAGATCGGAAATACAGATATCTTATAATAAAGAATATGAGAAGATAATCAAAGCATTAAAAAAGATTTTTGGAAAAACTTAAGAATTGATTCAAATAAGCATCTATTAATCAAAGGTGTTTTTATTGAGTGAATTAAGAAGCTTTTTAACCCAAATATCTAGAATAAATGAATTAAAGGAAGTTAATGAAGAGCTATCGATTAAGTATGAAATTCCTAAATTTATTAAAGACTCTGGAGAAACTCATGCTTTAATGTTTAAAAATGTTAAAGGATTTAAAAACAAAATAGTGGCTAGTTTATGTGCAACAAGAAAAAGAATTGCTCTAGCAATCAATTCTAGTGAAAGCAAGCTTAACGAGGATATACTTAAAGCTATGAATAACCCTACTATTCCAAGCTATGTAAGAGAATGCCCAGCAAAGGAGATAGAGGAAAAACCAAAGCTTTCTAAGCTTCCAATTTTAACCCATTATGAAAAAGATCCAGCGCCATACATTACTTCAGCTGTAATTACTGCAAAAGCTCCAAACGAAAAAATTGAGAATGTTTCAATTCATAGATTAATGCTTTTAGACGATAATCATCTTGGAATAAGAATAGTTCCAAGGCATTTATACAGGATTTGTCAAATAGCAAAGGATAAAGGTGAAAAAAGTGTGGATATAAGCATAGCTATAGGCGTACATCCTGCTATACTTGTTGCCGCAGCATCTCCACTACCTTTTGGAGTAAGTGAGTATTTCATGGCGAATTCGCTTATGAATGGAAAGTTAGAATTAACTAAATGTGAGAGTGTTGAAGCAAACGCTCCAGCAAAATCAGAAATAATCCTTGAAGGAAAAATTCTTCTTGAAAAAGAAGTTATGGAAGGCCCATTTGTAGACTTAACTGGCACTTACGATTCTGTAAGGAAACAACCAATAATAGAAATAACAAAAATTTTTCATAGAAAAGACTTTATATATCATGTAATTTTACCAGGAGGAAAAGAGCATAAACTACTTATGGGGTTACCTTTTGAAGCAAAAATCTTTGAGGCTGTTTGTTCAGTAGTTCCTAAAGTTAATGCTGTTGTACTTACATCTGGTGGTTGTGGATGGCTTCATGCAATAGTCTCTATAGAAAAGCAAACAGAGGGAGATGGAAAAAATGCTATTCTAGCAGCTTTTTCAGCCCATCCATCGCTTAAACATGTTATAGTTGTAGATTCTGATATAGATATAAACAACTTAGAGGATGTTGAGTGGGCAATAGCTACAAGATTTCAAGCCGATAAAGATTTAATAGTAATTTCTGATGTTCGTGGATCAAGCTTAGACCCATCAGCTGATCAAGAAAATGCTTTAACAGCGAAAATGGGAATAGATGCTACTAGAAGTTTATTTAAACCAAAAGAAAAATTTATGAAAGCAAAAATTCCAGGAGGTTAAAGAATGTTTTTAACAAAAGAAGAAGAAAAAATTTATGATGGTGAGTATGGAGAAGCTAAAGCATCTATGATGAGGCTTTTAGTAGCTATAGGCGATATATATGGGGCTTCTAAGCTAATCAGACCAATCAATGCTCATATTTCAGGTGTATCCTATAAAACTATTGGAGATGTTGGCTTAGAGTTTCTTGAGGATTTAGCTAAAAAAAATGTTAAAGCAAACATTCAATCTCAATTGAATCCAGCTGGAATGGACTTAAAAAATTGGTCAAAGCTGAATACGTCTAAAAATTTTGCTAAAAAGCAAATTAGGATAATTTTGGCTTATGAAAAAATTGGGATAAAGCCTTTATGCACTTGTACTCCTTATCTAGTAGGCATTTCTCCGCGAAAAAATGAGCATATAGCTTGGGCAGAATCTTCAGCAGTCGTTTATGCTAATTCAGTACTTGGAGCTAGAACTAATAGAGAATCAGCTACAACTGCTCTTGCAAGCGCTATTGTTGGAAAAACCCCTTTTTATGGTTTACATTTAAAGGAGCAAAGGAATCCAACTCATTTGATAGATGTTAAACTAGACCTATCAAATGAGATAGACTTTAGCTTGCTTGGCTATAAGATTGGAAAAGAATTACGTATTGGAGTGCCATTTATAAGGGGGATTAAAGGAAAAATCAAAAATGAATATCTAAAAGCATTAAGTGCTAGTATAGCTGTTTCTGGTTCAATAGCCATGTTCCATATAGAAGGTGTAACTCCTGAATCTAATATAAAAGTAAGAAATCTTGAAAAAATTGTTATAACAGATTATGAGTTAAAAAAAATTAATGAAGAGCTATCTTCTACTAGCGAATTCGATGTAGTTTGTGTAGGATGCCCCCATTGCAGCATAAATGAAATTAGATATATAGCAAAAATGATGAAAGGAAAAAAATTCAAAAAAAGATTTTTTATATATACTTCACGTAAAATTTTAGAATTAGCAAAAAAAATGGGCTATATAAACATAATTGAAAGCGCCAGAGGAAAAATAATTTCAGATACTTGTATGGTTGTTTCTCCATTAGAAAATTTAGGAATTAAAAGCGTACTTACAAATTCATGCAAAGCAGCATACTATATTTCATCCTTGTGTAGATTAAAAGTTAAGATAGCCGATCTTTATAAGTGTATCCAATATGCAACATAATTATGAAATAGTTCTTAAAGGAAGAGGAATCGTTAAAGGTTATGCTGAAGGTAAAGCCATTGTAAGCAAAGAGCCAATCTCTTTTTTAGGAGGAGTTGATCCTAAAACTGGGATAGTAATAGAAAAAAATCATGAGCTTAAAGGAAAAAAGATAGCGAAAAAAATCTTTATTTTTCCTTATGGAAAGGGCAGTACAGTAGGCTCTTATGTAATTTTATCCTTAGCTAAACATGGTCTTAATCCTAAAGCCATTATTAATGTTGAAAGTGAGCCAATAATAATAGCTGGTTGTGCTTTAGCAAACATACCTTTAATGGATAAATTGGAAAAAAATCCAATAGAGATAATAAAAAATGGAGATTATGTAACAGTTGACGGGATTAAAGGGTTAGTTAAGGTAAAGAAATTTATAAGATAAAGTATGCCAAAAGTTAAGAATAATAAAGATGAAAATATTCTTAGATAATGTTGTGGTATGAATTTTAAAAGTTTTTTTCCTATAAATACTCCAAGCCCTACTATAAAAATATAGGCTAAAATCATCCCTAAAAATATAAACAAGAGGACATTGTACTTTATAGCCAATATTAAAGCGGTTATTTGGGTTTTATCTCCTAATTCCATCATTGCTACTAGGACAAATGAAGTAGTCATAGAGAATTTTAAGTCTTTAATTTCATTTTCAGTTTTTTTGGAAAAAAGAGTATAGACTCCAAGCGTAATAAATGAAATTCCAGAAACCAAGTTTATTAAATAAATTGGGATTAAAGTCGATATGATATTGCCCATTAAAATGCTTAAACCATCTACTAAGATTAACCCAAAAAAAGAGCCGAAGAATACAGAGATTGAGCGATATTTTGAGGAAAGAATTATGGTTAAAATTTGGGTTTTATCTCCTAACTCAGCGATAGCAACCATTAAAAATGATGAAATTAAAGCTTCTAGATCATTCATTATTCAATCGCTTTCATAAATCATTGTATGAAATAGGAATTTAAAGCTTTATACTACTTCAAGATTAAACTCTATTTAAGCATAAATAAGTTTATTTATTGAACATATTTTTGAACTAAGGCCTAGATCAACTCGCTCAGCAGAGTTCGCATATTCATAATAAAGAATGGCAATATTAGATAAACTTAGTCCAGATTGTTATTCCAATAGCAGTCAATATTACAGCAATCATTAAAAAGATAATTACTGCCAATATGCTAATCGCCAATGCTTTTAACCATCCACAATCAAAAAAACGCTTCACTAATGCAAGCCAAATTATCAATATAACTATAGAGGCGATAATGCCTTTAAAAAAAGCTCCAAAAATTGTACCAATTAAAGTTCCAAGTACAACTATCCAAATAGCATCAGTAAACTTTGCCTTTTCTTTTCCAACAAGCAACCTTCCAGAAATCCAAAGTGCTGGTGAAACTATAATCGTGTTAACAATAATGCTTATAATTAATATATCTAGATTAATTGCCAAGTTTTATCCCCTCTAAATTAAACAAGATCAATATGAAACAAATAAATTTATAGTTTTTGCCAAATTAGGAGATTTTTTCTTTAATATATTTTGTCAATATAATAAAATGAATGCTAAATAAAATCTACCATTTTAATCTTATCGTTATGCTAGGGTGTTGATGATTCCCTAGTATCTAGAAAGTGGTGATTATACATGTTTTAAGTAAAAAATTCAGTTATGCATATAAGTCTTACACACTTTACTTGTCAATCTAGCTTTTCCTAGATCATTTGATAATGGTCTTTATGGCTTTTTTAGGTACGAAATTCCAAGCCTTGCTGTAACCTTTAATCATTATGTAATCAAATAGGAGGTAAAGAATAGCCGATATTCTTTTTCATTAAATTTTAAAATTTGCGAATTTTTTATGATTATGCCTTAGTTTTATATAGCCTAAAGGTATTACACATTAATTGAAAAAGGAAAATTTAGTAAAACAATTATGGACCTGTAGTCTAGGCATGGATAGGAAAAATCCTATCAAAACTTTGGTATCACAAGCTTTCAGATACAGACTTTCATTTTTGGCTGTTAGGTTTGAGTTAGTTTGCTTTCGAGGTCTGAATATGTTATTGTTTTTATGAATTTGCTTGCTGCTTTCTTTAATTTTTCGTCTTCGGTTACTAGGGTGGCTTCCGCGTTTCTAGCTGTTGCGATGTATG
>JAVZFM010000031.1:0-13081 GCA_038872815.1 Bathyarchaeia archaeon | reverse complement strand
CTCTACATTTTCATCATCTATGAATAAATAAACAGGCTTTTCTGCTCTTCCTTCAAATATTACTACATCATATCCAGCAAATTTTAACTCTGGACCAAAAAAGCCACAACAACTTGAATCTCCATATATGCCAGTTAATGGAGACTTTGCTCCTACGCTAAACCTACATGCTTGAGGCCATCCTGTTCCGCATAAAGGCCCTACAGCAAATATTAGTCTATTTTCAGGGGCAAAAGGCTCTAGTGAAGGATTTACTTCATCCCAAAGAATTTTTGTTATGAAACCACTACCTCCAAGAAAGCTTTCAGCAAACTCATTTGATAATTCTTGAACAATTACTTTTAAATTGTTTAGATTAACTCTTATAATTTTTCCACCATAAGCTTTATACTTAAACAAATTAATTCAACTCCTTAAGCTAAATTTCAACTAAAAGCTTGCATTAAATAAGTTTAATGGCACGAGTAGGGCATGCTGAAGCGCATAAACCACATCCAAAACACTTATTTTCATCTAGTATTGGCTTTCGATCTTTTATAGAAATTGCCTCATAGATACATATTCTTCCACAAAGGCCACAACTGTTACATAAATTAAAGTTAAACATGGGTTTATGCAATTCGTATTTGGGCTCTTCTTGTAAATATTTTAGCGATAACCCTATTAGATCCTTTAATTCGCTATAACCTTGAGCTTTCATGAAATCTTTAATCCCATTAACTATTTCTTGAAATACTTTTAATCCCCTTAATATTGCAGCTGTATGAATGTGGATCGCTGAAGCTCCAACCATAAACATTTCAATAGCATCTTTCCAATCAATGATTCCTCCTCCGCCAATAACTGGTATTTTAGCTGCTCTAGATATTTCAGATATACATCTTAAAGCTATGGGCTTTATGGCAGATCCTGAAAGATAACCATATCCATACTTTGAGCCTAACAATGGCTTACCAGTGTATATATCTATTGCTAATCCTGGTCCAAGAGTATCTATTCCAGATATAGCATCAGCTCCACTTCTTTCTATAACTTTTGCGTATTCATCTATCCTTTGAAAATCAGGCTTAACCTTTATTATTAAAGGAATAGATAACTCCTTTTTTAATTCTTTAATCCAAGCTTCAAGTTGATCAAGAGCTATATTTCTTGGTGCTGGTAACTCGAACATATCTGCTCCAGCTAATTCAAGAGATTTTGCTATATTAATAGTTGTATCTATATCAGAAGCTAATGCATTTGCTATTATTGGAATTCCTGTTTCCTTAGCTAACTTTAATTCTTTTTTTATCCATTTTTCTACACTTAAAGCTTGCCAATCATAGTTTAAAAGATTTCCCTTTACCATAACCATGCTTGGACGTGGGGTATCCTTATCGCTTTCCTTAACAGTTTTTATTACTATAGCTCCTATACCGTTAAAGCTTTTAACTTTTTTGATACTCCCTCCATCTCTTGTTAAAGGTCCTGAAGATAAAATCGTTGGAAACTTTAAATTTATTCCAGCTATATTTATTGAAAGATTAGGATCTATCAATTTTTAACCTCCTAAATATTTATTCTATTTCTAATTCAATCAATTTTTGTTTTAAAGGAACTCCATTTTTATCCCAACCCCTTAAATCATAATATTCAACAAGCATCTTTTTAAGAGGAACAACCATGCCTTTAGCAGGACCACTAGGCAAAGGTTCTTTTAAAAATCTTTCAGGCAAGATATCATCTTTAGCAGAAATCCCTTCTCTTATATTAAAAAGTCTTTCAATATTAACTATCCTTTCACCAATTTTCATTAGCTCTTTTTCATTAATTTTCCAACCAGTAGCATAAGATACCATTTTTGATAAAAAGTCAGGAAATATCGAATAACAAGAAAAGGTAGTATACTTGCATATTTCAACAGAGTCTATTACAGCAGCATAATCCTCATGCCATTTTACTAAATAGGGCTTTCCAGTATGGTCATAAGGATTTACTGTTTCAGGACGCTTAAACCATTTTTCACCAATTTCTGGAGGATAGCCTAAAGCTTCAAAATTAGGTAAAGCTCTTAAATGATCAGCTCCTCTACTTGCAACAACCCAGCCTAAAGCAAAACCCATGAGTGTTCTACACTCCCCTGCTGGAACTTCCATTCCTTTAACATGTAAAGCAAATCTTTCTGATCCTTTTCCTATTATTTCAGAAGCTTTTTTAACACCTTCTGCTAAAACATTGCCAAAGCCTTTTTTTAAAGCAATTTTATGTATAATCTCGATTATCGCATCAGAGTTTCCCCATGTTAAATCAATACCCTCTGTATCTTCTTTTGTTATTATTCCTTTTTCATAGCATTCCATTGCAAAAGCAATAACATCTCCTGTGCTTATAGTATCTAATCCATACTTATTGCAAAGTGCATTTGCATGAATTATCGATGGAAGATCAGAGTTTTCACATTTAGATCCTAAACAAACTAAAGTTTCATATTCTGGGCCTTCACCTTTTTCTCCAGCATACTTGCCAGCCTTGACTATGTTGAAATTACTACAATGAATGATACAACCAAAGCAAGCCCTACTTCTTATTTTATGGTTTTTTTCAATTGTTTTTGAAGCTATTTTTTCTCCATGAATGAATACGCCTGTTTGATGATTTCGAGTTGCTAATCCGCCCCTTATTATTGCTCCATCAATTATTGAAGGAGTTCCATATTTTGAAAGAGTTTTGAAACGAGGGTCTTTTAATATTTTTTCATAAGCTTCGTTACAAACTTCAAGAAAAGAATCTGGATAGGCTACTTCAATACCTTTTGAGCCCCTAACAGCTATTGCTTTTAAATTTTTTGATCCCATTACTGCTCCTAAACCACAACGTGCTGCTGCCCTATAAAAATCGTTAATAATTCCTGCAAATTTAACTAAATTTTCACCTGCTTGGCCTATGCATGCTATTTTTATTTTATTATCGCCCAGCTCTTCGTGTATTATTTTCATGGTTTCCCATGTATGCTTGCCCCAAAGATTAGAAGCATTCTTTAGCTCTACATTTTCATCATCTATGAATAAATAAACAGGCTTTTCTGCTCTTCCTTCAAATATTACTACATCATATCCAGCAAATTTTAACTCTGGACCAAAGCTTCCTCCAGAGTTAGCATCACCTAAAATCCCAGTTAAAGGAGATTTTCCAGAAACTGTATACCTTCCTGAAGAAGGCGCCATAGTTCCAGTAAGTAATCCTACAGAAAAAATAAGTATATTTTCAGGATCAAATGGAGAAATTCCTTGTTTTAAATTGTCATAAAGAAATTTTGAATTAAAGCCTCGTCCACCCAGAAAGTTTTTAGCAAAAGATTCTTCTAATTCTTTGCTAATAATCTTATTCTTTGAAAGGTTTATACGAAGGATTTTTCCAGCATAACTAAATAGCAATTTATTAAAATCCTCCAAGAATTGCAGGAACTAAAACGACTGTATCTCCATCTTTTAAATTTGTATTCAATCCATTCAAAGAATTAATACTTTTCCCGTTAATTAGCACATTGATAACGTGTTGCTCTTCATTGATTAAAAGCTCTTTTTTTAATTCATAAAAAGCACTTAATTTTTCTTCAAACAAATTCTTTATAGTGGTTCCATTCTTGATTTCAAATTCCAACTTCTCAGTTTTAACTAAATCTTTTAAATGCCCTAAAAGCAAAATAATAACTTTAGCCATGATTTCAACCTAGCATTTTAATAACTTTTAACCACCAGATACTGCTTGCGATATTATAATCTTACTTCCATCATTGATTTTACTGTTATACCTTTCTTCAAGTTCTTCAGCAAACTTTCCATCTATTAAAACTTTATTATGGCTCCAAACTTCATTTGTTTCTGGATTAAAAAGCTCTTCTTCAAATTTTTTCCCATATTTTTTAGCTAAAAACTTCAATAAATCCATTAAAGTACTACCGCTTGGGATCTCTATAGTTTCTTCTCTTTTTCCTGTTATTTCTCTAAAAATCGTTAAGTAAACTATGTTTACATGCAAGCAATTTTCACTTAAAGAGATAAAATTTTAAACTATTTTTTCCAAGGAGGAATCCAAACAGATACTGTAGATGCACTTTCTACGCGATTTTTATATTCTTTTGCTTGTTTTTCAGCTTTTTGAATAATCTCTTCTTCATTAACAGTGTTTATTGAGCGATTTTCAACTACTATATTTCCATCGACTATAACAGTATGAACATGAGGGCCTCTTACATAATTTGCTATTAAATGCATGTAATCTTCAACAGGAGCAAAATGTACATCTCCTGCTATTTTTATAAGGATTATATCAGCTTTTTTACCAACCTCAATAGAGCCTACCTCTTTTTCTAACCCTAAAGTTTTTGCTCCATCTATTGTAGCCATCTCAATTAGCTTCTCAGCTTTTAAAATGTTTCTTTGAAGATGATAAACACTTAATAAATAATTTGTGCACATCATTAGCTCAAATAAATCCGCCCAATCTCCATCCAATCCTAACCCAACAGTAACTCCTTTTCTTAGTAGCTTTAAAACGGGCGCAACTCCATTTCCAGCTCTCATATTGCTTAATACGTTGAATGAAACTTTTGTATCAGTCCTGCTTATTATATCGAGTTCTTCATCTGATACATATATACAATGAGCTGCTAAAACATCTGGACCTAAGAACCCTAAATCATTTAAAAAGAATACTGATCCTCTTTTTCCATAGTTTTCCCTAATAAATTCCACTTCAAATGGGCTTTGAGCTATATGGATTAATATTCTTGCATTGTTTTCTACAGCAGCTTTTTTAGTTTTAACTAAGTAATCTGGTGAGCATGAAAACGCTGTATGAACACACATAGCTCCTTTAATCCTTGAATCTTTTTTACTATTCCATTTTTTTAAAAATTCTAAATTTGTTTTAAGGCCTAATTCGCCATTTTCCATGCTTAATCTTTCACTAGCTTCAAATGTTAAAATTGCTCTTATGCCAGTTTTCTCAATAGCTTTTGCAGTAATATCAAGTGCTTCTGGAATTGCATTTGGGGCTTCTAGTGTATCAGCAGTACAAGTAATTCCATTCTTTAACATATCAACGCTCATTAAAAGCGCTCCAATATATGCATCCTCTTTTGTGCATGTATCTTCAAACTTTGGCCAATACCATGTTGTAAGGCGTTTACCAAAAGTTTCAGAAGTATCTAATCCTATGGGTGGAGTTATTATCATATTTCTTAAAAGGTATGCAAACATATGGTTATGAACGCATATTAAACCTGGCATAACTATCATGCCTTTCGCATCAATTTTTTTATCAGCTTTGTATTTTTTCTCTAAATCTTCAGTTTTACCAATATCTACTATTCTATTCCCTTCGATTGCAATTGCTCCATTTTTTAAAATTCTTCTTTCTCTATTCATCGTGATTATTATTCCATCCTTGATAATTATATCCATTTTATCACACCCACTCTTTTTTAACATTACTAATTGTGTTAGTATTTAAAATTTTATCATAAAACACTAGGAGAGCCTATAGTGTGCTCTAGCATACAAACAGAACAAAATTAAGATCTCATCGCTATAATGGAAAAATTTGTAAGTTCCAGACGCAAATTTTACTTAATGATGTTAAGATTAAAGCTTTATATTGAAGAAATATTCTTAACCCATTTTGTGATAAAAAATGGAAATTAGTGAGTATGAGTCGATTTTAAGAGTTGATTGGGATTTACCAAAAAAGCCATACCCTCCCAAAGTGATACTTCTACCTACTGGAGAAAAAATGGTAGTTAGGGAAATAGAAAGAGAAGAAGTTCCAATCTTACTAGAAGCCATAAGACCTTTATTAACAGTTTCTCGAGATTTTTATGATATTGTAGCAGCAAGAGCATATGCTGAATTATTAGGATGGTATAGGTATAGAGTTAGAAATGAGTATGCTTTAATAGGAGTAGTAAATGGAGAACTTACTGGCGTTGTTAACAATCGCCTTCTTAATGAAAAAACTTGTATAAGCCTACATACGATTGCATTTAAAAGAGGAGCTAGGATTGGAGCTCATCTTTTTGCTGCAAAACAAGAGCATGCTATTGAAAACTATGGAGTTGAAGAAATTTTTATAACAGCAGAAAGCCCAATTGGATTTAGAAGATGGATGGTTGAGTGGAATTTGGAACCAAAACCAGGCGTTCAACATGAGCTAGGAGGAGCTAATACTTGGGTTTTAACCAGAGAGAATTACTTTAAAATAAAATCAAAACTTGTTTTTGGACAAAGGCCAGTTCCTGAAGATCTTTATAAACAATCCTTAAAGCCAAAAATCATAGTTCCAGATGTTGTGAAAGAGTAATGTTTAGAAAAGTTGCAATTATAGGTTGTGGAATGACTAAATTTGGTCGTCATGATGATAAAACTTTACTTGATTTATTGACTGAAGCCTCTCTTAAAGCGCTTGATGATGCTAATCTAGGGGATAGAGATATTGATGCAGTTTATGTATCTAGCATGCTAAGCGGTGAACTAAATAAACAAACAGCTTTAGGCTCAGCTATTTCAGACCAACTAGGTATGTTTCCATCTATAGCCGATAGAATAGAAAATGGTCCAGCATCTGGAGGATCAGCTGTTAAAAATGCTTGTTTTGCAATAGCCTCTGGAGCTTTTGAGACAGCTTTAGTAGTAGGTGGAGAAAAAATGAGGCATGTTTCAGGAGAAACTATTACAGACCTTATTGCAACTATGACCCATCCAATAGCCGAGTACGTACATGGAGTAACGTTACCAGCTCTTGCAGGATTGTTTACAAGACTTTATATGAATTATTACAAAGAGTTTAAGTACGATCATTTAGCGATGATTGCAGTTAAAAATCATGAAAATGCTTTAAAGAATCCTTATGCGCATATAAGAAGCAAGATAACGCTTGAAGGCATTCTATATTCTCCTGAAGCTGAGCAAAATAACCCGATAATTGCAGATCCTTTAAGGCTTTATGATTGTTGTCCAATCTCTGATGGTGCAGCAGCTCTTGTGCTTTGTAATGTTGAAAAAGCTAAAGAGTTTACAGATTTGCCCATAATCATTGTAGGAGTAGGTCAAGCTACTGATACACTTGCACTTCATGAAAGAGAAGACCCAACTACTTTATATGCTGTTAAAAATGCTGCAGAAAGGGCTTTTAAAATGGCTAAAGTTACTCCTGCTGATATAGATGTAGTTGAACTTCATGATGCATTTACAATACTTGAACTTGCTGAAAGCGAAGATGCAGGGTTCTTTAAGAAAGGTACTGGATATAAAGCAATAGAAGAGGGCATAACCAAGATAGATGGAAAATTGCCTATAAATCCTTCTGGTGGATTAAAAGCACGTGGACATCCATTAGGTGCAACTGGAATAGCACAATTAGTTGAATTAACTTGGCAACTAAGAAATGAAGCTAGTGAAAGACAAGTTAAAGAAGCAGAATTTGGCTTTAGCTGCAACTTTGGCGGGTTTGGCAATAATGTAGTTGCATTTGTGCTAAGTAGAGTGTAGTCGAAATGAATGAGCAAAAAATTTTTGGATATAAATGCAAAAGATGTGGTAAAGCATATTATCCAAAGCATTCTAGATGCTTTAATTGTAAATCTAGAGATTTTGAAAAAATTGAACTAGGGAATGTATGCACTTTAATAACCTATACAAAGCTTTATGCTATACCTAAAGGCATAGATAAAGTTCCACTTGTGTTAGGTATAGTAGAGTTTGAAAATGGAGTTAGAATGCTTGGGCAAATAACTACGGAGAATGTTGAAATTGATATGAAGTTAAAACCCATTTTTGATAAAATTAGAGTAATTGAAGGTAAACCTATTTTTGGATTTAAATTTGAACCGTTTGAAACATCTTAAAAGCATAGAACAAATTTATAAATTATAAATCGTTTTTGATTCATTTTCTATAATTAATTTACCTCTGCTTATAACAAAGGCTGAAACATCTTGATACATTAATGCTTAATAAGGGCTCAGTATTTAAGAAAATTAAGTTAGCTTGATTTCCTACTTTTAATCCATAGCTTTTTAACCAATTGCTTTCGCTGCATTTTTTGTAATCATATCGTAAAGTAGTTCTATTTCTGCCATCGTAGTAGCCCAAAATAAATGCGAAGCGAGAAATGCTACTTCAAGCATACTGTTACGACCGTATGGATAATAAGCATCTGCTATATCATATTGTCCTAAAGCCACGTTTACACTCTCCTTTAGTAACTCTTTTACTCTAGCGTGCAAAGGACCTGTATGAGGGTCTGAAATAACGCTTATATCAGTGCGCTGATTAGTTCAAACTTTTATGAAGCGTTAAAACAAGAGAGTATTAAAGTAGTGCATGCAGATTGGAAATTTCCAGCTAGTGGAAAATGCTTAGTAAGCTTCTAGAAAAATTAATTTAACATGTAATTAAAATAAAATTAAAACTTTAGTTAATGAAATCTTTGATTTTATGTGCAATTTTTAACCATCTGAACCAAAAAGCCTTAAAGATATAGGAAAATGTAAAAAGACTTAGGTCATCTAACGCAGCATTTTAAAGCATCTTCCAAAAGAGAAAATATAAAATAATCGGGCATAACTGTTTTAAAGTGATAATTATGAAGACCCCTGTAGATATCTTGATTAAAAATGGCATTATTGTTACAGTGAATAAAAATGATGAAATCATAATAAATGGTGCTATAGCAATAAAAGGCAACAAGATAATTGCTATAGGCAAATCAAGCGATATTGAAAATAATTTTAAGTCAGATATTCTAATTGATGCAAAAAATAAAGCTGTTTTACCAGGATTTGTTAACTCTCACACTCATGAATGTTTACTTAGAGGGCTATGCGAGGATTTACCTTTAATGGAATGGCTTAATAAACTATGCTTTCCTATGGAAAATGTATTTTCAGAAGAACATATGTATGCTTCAGCTCTTTTAAACCAATTAGAAATGATAAAGTCTGGAACAACAACTTTTATAGATATTTATCGTCATGAGCATAAAGCTGCTGAAGTTGTTAAAAAATCTGGGCTTAGAGCAGTTCTTGCTCCACAACTAGCTGATTTAATTTCATGTAAAATGGAAAACATTAATGATAATGAAAAGCTTTTAAGAGATTGGAATGGAAAAGCTAATAGAAGAATCCATGTGTGGTTTGGTCCTCATGCTCCCTATTCATGCTCAACAGATTTGCTAATAAAAGTGAAAGAATTAGCAAAAAAGTATAATACTGGAATCCACATCCATTTATCTGAAAGTAAAAATGAAGTAGAAAGCTTCATAAAAAATTATGGAAAAAGTCCTATCGAGTTCATGAACGATTTAGGATTTTTAGGCTCTAATGTTCATGCTGCACATTGTGTTTGGTTAAATGAAAAAGAGATAGAAATATTAAAACAAAATAAAGTAAGTGTAGCATACAATCCAACTTCAAACATGAAGTTAGCTTCAGGCATAGCTCCAATAACGCGCTTACTTAACGCCTCTATAGTTGTAGGATTAGGAACGGACTCTATACTTAGTAACAATAACCTTGATATTATAGAAGAAATGAGATTTGCTTCATTTTTACAAAGAGTTAATGAGCTTAATGCAACTGCTTTATCTGCCAATCAAGTTTTAAGAATGGCCACTATAGAAGGCGCAAAATGCTTAAGGATGGATAATGAAATAGGCTCTATTGAGGTTGGTAAAAAAGCTGATATAATCCTTATAGACTTAAATAAACCCCATTTAATTCCATTGTTTTTAAATCCTAAAATGAACGTAATTGAACAAATAGTTTACTCGGCTAATGGCTCTGATGTAGACACTGTTATTGTGGATGGTGAAGTTTTAATGCATAATAGAGAAGTAAAAACACTTAATGAAGATGAAGTAAAAGAAAAAGCACAAAAAGCTGCTTTAGATCTATATGAAAGAATAAAGGGGTAATTAAAATGGATAATGAAATTAAGCTTTCTTTAGAAGAATTGGCTTTAAAATCTAAAGTGGCTATAGTAACTGGAGCAGGAGCAATGGACTTTATAAACGGAATACCGATTATAAATTATCTTAGTTTATTAGGAGTAAAAAAAATAATTCTTGGAAATATGGCATGTCAATGGTGGAGAAAAAAAGGCTATGAAACAATGGCTCCTGAGTTATATCCATTAAGTTGTCTTAAGAATATTGAAAAAATTTCAGAAACTGTAGCTTTTATATCTAAGGATACAGAAGTTGAAACACCTCTTTATAAAGGCAAACCTCCTGAAGCTATAATTGCTGAAGCTTTTAACCTTCCAACAATAATAATATCGGCTGAAAAAGGTGTAACTGGAATTATTAATGGTCTTAATGAAGCTATAGCAAAGCTTAACGTAGATCTTTTTATCCAAGTAGATTGTGGTTCAGATTCATTGTTTGATGGTAAAACTGGAATGCCTTTAACGCCATTACATGATTTTACACTATTGGCAGCAACTTCAAAGCTTAATACAAACTCAATACTTGCGCTTACTGCATATGCATGCGATGGAGAATTATCAAGCGAGGAATTAGATCAATGCATAGCCAATATAATGAAGGATGGCGGGTTTTTAGGGGCTCATGGAATTACTCAAAAAGATGTTAAGGATCTAGAAAAGGCTTATTCTTTAGTTTATGATCCAATAGATTCATTAGTAATTCAAGCTGCTAAAGGTGAATTAAAGACTTATCGAGTTATGACTTCTAGAATTGTTAAGTTATCACCTATTGCTGCCATTATACTCTTTTTAGATCCTAAAGTCGTTATAGAACATAGTCCAGCAAAGCATTTGTTAAATACTAAATCCATAGATGAAATAGAAAAAATACTGATTAAACTTGGAATAACTCCTGAAACAATTTATGAGTACTTTGTTAAGATTTATAAGGATTGAAGCTGAGATCTCAAGCTAAATAAATATCTTAAGAGGTATAGAATATGGTTAAAGTATACTATGATGAAGATGTTGATTTATCTATTTTAAAAGATAAAACTATTGCAGTAATAGGTTATGGAAATCAAGGGAGCTCAAGCTCTTAATATAAGGGAGAGAGGCCTTAAAGCTATTGTAGGAAATATAAAAGACTCACTGGGAAACTGCTTTAAAAGATGGATTTGAGGTTTATGAAATCAATGAAGTCGCTAGAAAGGCTGATATCCTTTTAATACTTTTACCTGATGAAGTACAGTCAATGGTTTATCAAAAAGATATCAAGGATAACTTAAGTAAAGGAAAAGTTCTATGCTTTGCTTCAGGCTATACTATTCATTTTGGGTTAATAGAACCTCCAAGCTATGTTTCAGTAGTTCTTGTAGCTCCTAAAATGATAGGCGAAGGTATAAGAAGGCTTTTTGTTTAAGGTTTAGGTTTTCCAGTATTGATAGCAGTTCATCAAGATGCTTCTGGAAATGCAAAAGAAATAGCATTAGCTATCGCTAAAGCAATTGGAGGGACACGTGTAGGAGCATTCGAATCTTTTTTAAAGAAGAAGCTGAAACTGATTTGTTTTGCGAACAAGTCCTTTGGGATCCTACATATATTCAATTAAGGCTTGCTTCGAAACATTGATAGAGGCAGGGTATAGCCCAGAGACTGTGTTATTAGAGTTATATGCATCAAGTGAAATAGTAGAAGTTATGAAGGGCGTTATAGAACATGGATTATTTAAGCAACTTAATTTACATTCTCCAACCAGCCAATATGGTCAATTAACGCAAGGAAAACGTTTGGTTACAGAAGAAACTAAAGCAGTATTGAAAGAAATACTTAATGATATTCAAACTGGAAAATTCATGAAAGAATGGTCTAAAGAACAATCTTTGGGCTATCCTAACTTTAAAAATTTAAAAGAGGAATCTCTTAAACATCCATTAAATAAGTTTGAAGAAGAATTAATGAATTTTTTAATGAGAATTAAAAAATAAAACGTTAAGAATTATTAAAATCGTCCACCTTCAATCATTCCTGCAAGCAAGTATAGTACAGTCCATGTTGCTATCCAATAAAGCTGTATCGATGGACTTGGTATTAATCCGATTGCAAAACAATCCAATCCATCTTTTCCAATTTCAAAAACGAATGTAAGAAGCTCTGATACCGAAAGTCCAAGTGGCTCATCCAAACCTTGAGCACAACCTATGTCTAGAACATCAAAATCTATGCTCATAAAAACTTTATGATTTCCATCATGAATAGAATTAGATATTTCTTTCGCAATATTCTCTATCCCCTTTTTTCTAATTTCCCTTATAGTGTATAAATGCGAGCCTTTACTCTTAAACCACTCAACTTGCTCTTTAAGGTTTCTTGGGCCTCTCATTCCAACTTGGAAATGCTTTTTCATATCTACGTTTTCTAACTCTGAGATCCTTGCAACCCAAGAAGCACCAGTCCATTTTTCGCCTAAATGCTCATCTAAATTATCTCCATGAGCATCCATAGCTATGACTCCAACTTTTCCTTTTTTAGCTAATGCTTTTATAGCGCTATAGCATGTACATGGCTCAGTACCGCCAATTAGTATAGGTATAGCATTGGCTTCTAAAACATCTTCTATAACTTTTTCAGCTCGATTTATTGACTCATGAACGTCTCCATAAATTGTTTGAACGTCTCCATAATCTATTAGTTTAATATGCTCAAATACATCTATATTTAGCTCGGGAAGATATCCTGAATATTTTATAGATGCTTTTCTAATGTTTTGAGGAGTTAGCATAGCAAGCCTTGGCTCCCTTCCTAAAGTTGGTGTAGTTTCATAGGGTATGCCTACTATAACTGCATCAGAGCCCTTTAATTCATCTTTAGATTTAGCCAAAGGGACTCCTAAAAAAGTAGGTATATCTTCATAAATCGTAGGTATAAGCCATTTTTTAAAAGGCTCCATGGATTTTCTATATTTGAACTTGCTCAATTTAAAGCAACTCCAAATTAAATTTCTACTTCTTTTCTTTAAATTTTTTTCCAAGCAATTTAATAGTTTCTAATTCATTTTCGCCTATAGGTCTTGAGCATACAATGTGTTTAACTCCTACACTTGCATGAGCTTTTATCTT
>JAVZFM010000030.1:0-13478 GCA_038872815.1 Bathyarchaeia archaeon | reverse complement strand
TTTTATCTTATTAATACATTCATCAATAGTTCCAGCTATTGCAAATTTTTCAACCATTTCTTTTGTTATTTCTTCAGACGCTTTTTTCTCATCAGGCAAAGCTTTGATTATAGGTTCTATATCTTTTTGAGAGAATCCTGCAACCCTTAATATGTACTTAGGTGTGGCAGCTAAGCTATACATTAAATAAGGCTTAGCTAAATTAAAAGCTTTTTCACGATCTTTAGAGGCTGAAAAGATTATAGAATTTGCTATATTGAATTTTTTAGAATTTCTACCAGCAATTGAAATTCCTTTATCTATATGCTCTTTAGCGATTTTTATATACTCAAGAGGAACGCTTCCTAATAAAACTCCTTCTGAAACTTCTCCTGCCAATTCTAGCATTTTAGGTCCACGGCATGCTATATAAACTGGAATTTCTCCTAAAGAAGGAAAAGCCAATTGTACATTCTCTATAGAAAATGTATCGCTTATGAAGCTAACTTTTTTTCCTTTTGTTATCTCTTTAAAGATTTTTATAAAGTCCCTAATCGTTTTTAAAGGTTTTTTAGCAACTAATTTAAGCGGGTTAAGAATGTTTATTCCTCCGCTGCCTATAGCAAAAATAGCTCTTCCTTCAGAAAGTTCATTTAATGTTGCCATCGATAAAGCAGTTGTTGCTGGATGCCTAGTGTATGGATTTGTACAGCCTGGGCCAATAAAAATTTTTGATGTAGCAATCGCTATAGAGGTTAATGTAATATACACATCTCTATAAAAGTCTTCATCTGCTATCCATACATATTTAAATCCACTTTCTTCAGCAACTTTAGAAAGCATAGTAATTCCTGGTATTTTTTTATCTGGTATGAACAGCAATCCTAAATCCATTTTAATTCCTTATGGATGCATAAATAAAAGAAAATTTGTTATCGCCAAAAGAATACTGATCCCCATTTTGTCCAGAATCCAATGTATATGCTAACGAGTAGCGTTATTACGCCTGAAATAGCGAAAAGGTAATCCATATTGCTGTAAACGTTAGGCTTTAGGAAAGTCCTTTCTTTTTTAGCTCCAAAAGCTTTTAGCTCTAAAGCTATAGCCATGTTTTTGGCTTTATCTAAGGAGCTGAGGATTATCGTTATAAATACTGGGATATACTTTTTAATACGTTGAGAAATACTTCCTTTTTCAAATTCAACAGCTCTAGACATAAAGGCTTCTTTTACTGTTGCATATATCGCCATAAACTCTGGTAAAAATTTAAAGCTTGAAATTACCATCAATGGAAATGTGTATGAAACTTTAAAGTTTTTTTGAGCAAATTGCCCTAAAGAAGATGCTAAATCTCCAATATCATTGGTCATAACGAAGAAAAAACATATAGTAACAGCAGTAACTATTCTTATGCCCATAGCTAATGCATAGATAATTCCATCCCATGTTACCTTAATGAAATAAGCTTGAATTATTGTGTTTTCTCCATGTGGATAAAAGAAGGGCCATACTATCACTATAAAGCCTATTAACATTGGATAAACGATCTTAACGATTCTTGCTAAGCTTTTTAGAATACGAGCTTTGTAAGACATAACAAGAACCCATAAAGTGATTAAGGCAAGGATCATAGGATTTGTTATAATTATAGGAACTATTATTAGACATATCCACCAAATTGATTTGACTACTGGATTCAAACTGTGAATAGGAGACTCAGTTTTCCCAATTTCAAGGATTTCAGTAACTAAACTCATAAGCTTTTCACCTAGCTTTTAATCCTTTTATAATGGTTAATGTAATGTCTTCTATATCAGTTTTTAATTCTTTTAATCCTAAAAGCTTTGAAAGATGAATTCCTAGCAAATAATTTGGTGGTGGACGTATGAAAGCCTTTTCTAAATCTTCAATATGCTTAAAAACCTCATTGGTTTGATCATCGAGTATGATCCGTCCTCCTGCCATAACTATGGTACGTTTAGCATAAAGTGAAACTAACTTCATATTATGCGTGACTACTATTATAGTTTTTCCTTCTTTATTTAGATCGTTCAATAAATCCATTATATCTATGCACTCTTTCCAATCTTGACCAGTTGTAGGCTCATCTACTACTAATATAGAGGGGCGCATTGCTAAAATAGATATAACTGCTAACCTTTGTCTTTGTCCTTTTCCTAAAGACATTGGCGATTCATCAAGGTATTCGTAAAGACCAACTCTTTTTGATACTTCTTCAACTATCTTTTGTATTTCTTCTTTTGGAAAACCAAGGTTTTTTGGCCCAAATTCTATCTCTTCTCGTACAGTTTCTGCAAATATTTGATGATCAGGATTTTGGAAAACATATCCAACTTTTTTAGATAATTCGCTTACTTTTGCATTCCTTGTATCGATACCATCTATAAGAACTTGACCTTTTGTTGGTTTTAACAAACCATTAAAGTGTTTAACAAGTGTAGTTTTTCCAGAACCATTTTGACCGATTATTGCTACAAATTCACCATCTTTTATAGTGAGGTTTATATCTTTTAATGCAACTACGCCCATTGGTTGGTATATGTAACATAGATTTTTAACTTCTATCATTTTTTATTCATCCTTTGGCAATTTTTTCTATCATTTCTTTTCCTTCTTCTAATGTTACTGGAATATATTCCAATGGAAGCCCAGAGTTGATTAAATTTAAAGCTAATCGAGTTACCCAAGGAGGATCTATACCACAACTTTCTAATAACTTTATGTTGGAAAGAATTTTGCGTGTTGGTCCATCTGCAACCTTTTCCCCGTTATTTATTAATATTATTCTATCAGCAAATTTTGCAAGCCTATCAAGGTCATGCTCTACCATTATTATAGTTTTTCCTTCTTTTTTTAATTGACCAACTACTTCCATAACTTCCTCAACACCTAATGGATCTAATTCAGATGTAGTTTCATCTAGTATTAATATTTCTGGACGCATAGCAAGCACGGAAGCTAATACTACTCTTTGCTTTTCCCCTCCTGAAAGAAAGAATGGATGTCTTTTTCTATATCGTGTTAAACGAGTAATTTCTAAGATATTCTCTAATCTTGATTTTATCTCATCAGAAGGAAGAGCCAAGTTTTCAAGCGGAAAGACTATCTCTTTCTCTACGTCAGTCATAAAAAGTTGAGTTTCAGCGTCTTGTTGGCAAAAACCAACTATTTGTGAAAGTTTAGCTACAGTTGTCTCCTTTGTATCTATTCCTTTTATAATGATTCTTCCTTCAAGCTCACCACCTATAATATGAGGAATTACTCCTGATAAACAATAACAAAGAGTAGTTTTGCCAGCACCAGTAGGACCTATTATTCCAATAAATTCTCCCTCTTTTACTTCTAGAGAAAAGTTTTTAAGAGCTCTTTTTTTTGCAAACCTATAAGTATAGTTCACGTTTTCTACCTTAATGATCATTTTTAACCCCCATTGGCTATTCATTAATTAAGTATTAAAGCTATAAAAAATGTTTTTAAATCTGAGGAGTAGACTAGCCCTGTTTAGTTAAGCTTATTTTGGAGCTCTTCCACGGTTAGTTTTAATGAGCCTTAAATGGCTTATGATTTATAGCGTATATTCATACTTTTGTTTCTACAAGCCTTATAGCCATGGATTAATCTTAGCCATATGGATTTAAGCCTATTTAAATAGAAATTCATAGCATAAATTGGCTAGCTTAAGTATTATCGCCATAATTGAAATAGCTATATAAGCCTTGAAGGATATAATAGAATGCTTATTAACATGAAAAGAAGAATTGCAAAGCTAAGTATGCATGGAATTAGCTTATTCTTAATCTAGCATAACATATGTAGGCTTTAATAAGCCTATTAAAGCTTAACTATTAAGCATAGAAGCGTTAAGGTTCATGGATTTCATGCAGGAGAGAGTAGACTAATAGAAAAATATATATATCAAATCCTAAATGATGAACTATCGTTGAAAAAGGCTGAGGTTGGAAAAATGTCTGAAAAGAAAAAAGCTAAATTTTCAATGCTAGATGTGGCATTGATAATAGTAGGAGCTGTTATTTATGGGCTTGGATGCTTCGCCACGATGGGAATAGCGATTGGGTGGATAACTCTCAGACCTGCATCATTCATAGCTTGTCTTTGGGGAGTTCTTTTTGGACCTTGGGTGGGAGGATTAGCTGCAGGAATTGGGAATACATTCATCTCAGATATACTAGCGGGTTGGTTTGGAGTTGGAGGCGTTGGAGGCTTTATTGGAAACTTTATGATGGGCTTTATACCTGGTTATTTCGTTAAAGATCCAAAGAATTGGGTATCTGTAGCCTTTTGGTCTGGGCTTTCAGCTGTTGTATGTGCATTCTTCGTTGGAGGATGGATAGCTCTTATGGGATACGCACCATTCATTGTTTTGTTCTTAACAGTTATAGCATGCGATGTGCCACCTAATGTTATAGGTACTCCTATTGCAGCAAGGTATCTTATAGATAGCGTTAGAAGAAGAGGACTATATTGGAGAGAAAGGTAAATTAAAATTAAACTAAAAATATTTTTTTATTTAATGAAATGTTAAAGAGGGGGGATATTTGGAAAAAGATACATTAATGGCAGTTGTAGGTATAATTGCCGCTGTTATATTGGCATTCATAGCTTGTGCTGTAGTAGCCTTTTTCCTTATGGGAGTTAAATTCTAAGTTTTTATAGTTTTGGCAAAAATTCATAAACAACCATTTTTTATTATTGCTCTCCTTAAGCTTAGAATTCAATTCATAAGTTTTAAAGGAATTAAACAAATCCGAATGAATTCTTGAAAAATTATAGAAACTTAGTATAACTGGAATAAAAATCTTAAAAAAGCTATAGTTAGGAAGATATTGTAAAAAATATAGACAATAATTGTGGAATTATAATACGCCTTAATGAATTATGCAAAAGAGCATCAGTATTTAGATTTTTTTGGTAATTGATCAAAAACAAGGGCTTTTAAAAGGTTTTATTTTAGAAATAATCGATTCTGCGTTAAGAAATTCAATTCATTTCATTTAGCGTAAAGAACGAGTTAAAAGAAAACAGTCTAGAAAAGTAGTTTTTATTAAAAAATCAAACATTTTTAATGAATCATTATTTTATAAAACGAAAAGGAGAAATAATAAATCAAACTTTAAATGATATCGTTAAAAATGGAAAAAAATCAAGAGCAAGCAAGAATAGAAGACTTTATTAAAAAAATCGATAAAAAAAGTCTTAATCAGAAAATAAAAATAATAATCGATTCTAGAGAATCTTCTTCACCTATAATTAAAGAGTTTTCAAAGTTTGATCTTAGCATAGAGTTAAAAAGCTTAGAAGTAGGTGATTATGTTCTATCGAGTAAAGTTGTTGTTGAGAAAAAAACAACTGAAGATTTTATAGCATCCATAATAGATGGAAGATTATTCAATCAACTTATTAAGCTTAAAAATACTTATGAGAATCCAATATTGATCATAGAGGGCGAATCATTTTATACTTCAAGAGCTTTTAGAATTGAATCTATAATTGGAACTATAGCGAGTGTAATCGTAGATTATAGAGTGCCAATAATTTGGACAAAGGATCCAGTAGAAACTGCTTTATTGCTTTTCTACATAGCTAAACGTGAACAATTAAAAGAAAAACATGAGCCTAGAATAAGATGCGAAATTAAACCTAAAGATCTTAATAAGCTTAAGGAATACATAGTTGCAGGATTACCTCATGTAAACACAATCTTGGCTAAAAGACTACTTAAAAAGTTTAAAACTGTTGAAAAAGTTTTTACAGCTAATGAAAAAGAGTTACAAAAAGTTGAAGGGATTGGAAAGAAGATCTCTGAAAAAATAAGAAAAGTTTTAAATGAAGAATATAAAGATTGAATTAACTAAAATATTCTTTTAGTTTTTTAACCTTTTCTAAGACTGAAAGCCAACCAGAAAGTACGCTTCCTAATTGAATCATTTTATTTAAATCTTTTTCTTCTTTTATTATAAAGTTTAATTCCCTAATCTTAGAAATTATCGTTTGTTCAACTTCAGCAAGTATTATTGGAGCTAATGCCCTTATTTCGCTTTCAGTTGCTTTAACGATTACAACAGGTTTATTGCATTTAACGCAAAGAACTTCATTCTTAATTTTAAAAAGTGGGTTTCCACATTCAGGGCATAGCTCTGAAAGCATTGTAGCTCCAGATTTTAGCAACTCTGCCATTTTTTTTACTTCGCTTTCCAATGTATTTTCACCTTTATGAGAGAAAAGTTTTAAGGCTAGTTTATAACTTTTTCTCATATAATATTATGAAACTTTTATGAGGTCAAATTCATAGCTCATCATAAGCCTAAAAGAGGCGATTTTTATGCCAAGAAGAAAAAGGAAAGAAGAATATGAGTTAAGGATCAAACAAGCTTTAGGGGTTTTGAATGAAGTAACTCAAGATACAACTACGCCAAGGAATATTAGGAAAGCTGCTAAAGATGCTATGGATGCTTTACAAGCAACTCAATATACTTTAGGAGTAAGAGCAGCTAATGCAATATCAATCCTAGAAGATATCTCTCAAGATCCAAACATGCCACCATATACTAGAGTTAAGCTTTGGAATGTTGCTAGCATTTTAGAAACAATAAAGGATTGATTGCTTAAGCGCTATTAACTATTGAAGCAATTCCATAATGCTTTTTTATGGCTAGAACAGAATAGCTAGTTTTAAACAATCTATGCTTGAGTAAATAAAGCTTGCTAAATCTTTAAATAAAAAGTTTATAAAAATTTTGCAAGCATAGAGGTAAAACTCAAGCGAATTGTTGATAAGCTTAATTCAAAAATATATCATCTCTTAAGCAAGTTGCGCTTATAAAGATTAAGAAAATCATTTTTAAATAACTTTACCAATTATTTTTGTAATAAGGAGATGTTGAAAAATAGTGGTTTTTAGGGTTAACGATTGGCTAAGACAAGCCCTAAAGGATCTAGAGCATGCTAAAAAGTCTTTAGGGCTTAGCGATTATGAATGGACTTGCTTTGCTGCGCAACAAGCTGCTGAAAAAGCTGTTAAAGCTTTATATCAAAAGTTAGGTATTGAAGTTGGAGGGCATTTAATATCCTATATACTTACTTCTCTTCCAGATGAATATTAACCTTCTTAAGAATTAATAGATAAAGCTAGAGCTTGATAGGCATTATATTCCAACAAGATATCCAAATTTTCATCCTGAAGGTGCACCTTTAGATTACTATACTAAAGATGCAAAAAGAGCTGCTAAATATGCAGAAGAGATTATGGAATACTGTAGAAGTAAAATTCTTTAAGCTAAACTACGAGGAAGTTATAAAAAAGCTTAAAGAATATAGTGAAAAAGCCTTAGCTAAAGGTGTTAAAGCAGTAGTATTAATAGGATCTCTTGCTAAAGGCAATTATACAGCTTTTTTATTCTTATAGTATTTGATGAAGCACCTAAAAATCCCATAGATCGAATAAAGGAGTTCATAGATCTAAGTTTACCGATAGAAGTTGAGCCTCGAGTATACACTACTAATGAACTTTTAAAAATGGCTAAAGAAAAAAGAAGAATAATTGAAGAAATATTAAAAATATGGTAAATTACTTGCTGAAGATGAAAAGATAAGTTCTATTGAAAGGATATTTCAAAAAAGCAAAAATCATTAACGGATCTGAATTATTTTAGTATGGCTAAACTAGCTTTGCTAATGAAAAGCGCATTCACATAAAAATTCGTCGATTTAAACGTTATACTGTTCCAAAATTTTCCCTATCGCTTTATTGAAAACCACTAATGAAAATAGTGATTGCATAATTCATGGTGGAAGGAATACGAGCTTTTCTGGTGGCAGTATTTTATTTATTTGGTTAACTATAAACATGTATAATCCCCCTTTAAGCATGTCTATCAAGGATAAGCTTTTTTCAAGTTCATTGTTTGATAAAAATCTTTTTATATGCTTTTTTGCATTTTTATTTATTTTCTTAACAACTTTTTTCATTAGATTCTTGTATACTTTTACAGCTTCTATGCTTCCTTCTTCAGCCTTTTTTATAGCTTTTATCGCTAAACGTCCGCTAAGAGCAGCATTATCCATTCCTACGCCTCTATATAAATCAACTAAGCCTGCAGCATCCCCAACCAGTAATATCCTTTTAATGTTGAAGAAAATCCTTCTTTTTTAACAACTTCACCATGAAGCCTATACTTTTCTTTAACATAATTAAAAAACCTGTTTGCATATTCTAAAGGATTTTCGCTAGCACCTGTGCCTATTACCCATTTGTCATCTTTTAGGTAAACCCATGCAAACATTAAAGGACAAAACTCTCTTTTATAAAACATATAAAGCGTGTTAGGATCTAAGTTTGCTTCTCCAACAAAATAATAGTTTATTGTTGTTCCTGAAGCCTTTTTATCAAAATCTTGAGGACGCAATTTTCTCCTAATACTTGAAAGCATTCCATCAGCGCCAATAAGATAGCTAGCTTTAACTTCTTTACGCATATTCTTCGTAGCTATTTTAACGATTACTCCATCTTTGGTTTTATCAAAATCAATCAATGAAGTATTATCATGAAAATCTGCACCAGCATTTGCTGCTAAAGAGTTTAGCCAGCTATCAAATATGGATCTCCAAAAGTTTAGCATTTTCATTTTTCCTTTCAAAACTCTACCCTTTGGGGTTATTATTTCCACTTTTAATAGCTCATTTTTACAAAGTTTTTCATGTGGTATCTTTTCACCAATAAGCTTTTCAAAATATTGAAACTGAATTCCTGAGCATGGCTTATTCCTAGGAGTTTTATACTTCTCAACTAATAAAGTCTTAAAACCACTTTTAGCAGCAAACCTTGCAGCAACAGAACCAGCGATACCTCCACCTACAACAACCAAATCATAATTTTCCATCACTATCACTTACGCCCTCCTTCTTTATGACTATATCTATAGCCTCATAGTTTTTTAGAATCACTAAAAGAACATGATTTTAATTACTTTAAATAGCATAAAAGGATTAAAATAAGCAAACTAATTTTAATTTATGAAGATCATGCTTTAATTGCCTAATAAAGAAGGCTTGGTTTTATTGACTTCCTTAAAAGATGCTGTTTTAAAAGCTATAATTGAATACAACAAGTATAGAAGCCCAGAAGCTATAGCAAAACTAATTAAAATAAGCAAAAATGAGCTTATTCTAGAATTTAAAGGCTCATTTTGTAGGACTTGTGGAGTATACGATTACTTTGAAGACTTCATTTATGAATTGAAGAGATTAACTAATGTTGATATAGAAATTTTGAGTTTTGAAGAATACGAAACTGAAACTATTAGAGTTAAATATGCATTAAATAAAGTTTGAATCGAGCCTAACCAACTAGATTTTAATGATTTTACTTTTAAGCAATGTTTTGCCAAAAACTATCACATTCTTAAAATTCAATACTCGCTAATGTATGTTGAATTTTTAATGGCAAATCATATACTTCAAAGTTGACTTTTTGAATAATCTTGCCATCTGCCTTATTGCACACTCTTCATCCATATGAACTGAAGAAAGCCTAAAGGTTTTCCTTTTGGTCTTAGCTATGTATGTTAGAAAAGCTAGAAAGATAGTTGGAGCTCTAGAGGGCTTGGCATATGCTAGAGAGTTGGTAAAAACCAAGTCGTAAGAAGCTTTAAAAAATTGGACGAGTTGATAGAAAGGCTAATCAATAACTCTCGAAATTTCGAATCTGATCTAAAATTTTTTATTTTTTAAATTTTTCTATAATAACTTTTTAAAACTAAAGCTCAATAATTTTATTCTATGTCTCCCATAATTTTTACCGGGAAAAAATCGGTAACGCTTTATCTGGATGAAAATTTAGTCAAAAGAGCAAAAGAATTGGGATTAAATTTTTCTAAAACTTTTGAATTGGCTTTGAAGAAAAGAATTGAGCTCATTTCTAAAGAGAAAACAAGAAATGAGGATTTTCTTATAATTGGTGGACCGGGCGGGATTTGAACCCGCGACCTTCCGCATGCCAAGCGGACGATTTAGTAGCGTATTTAAAAACGCTCATACCAGGCTGATCTACCGGCCCTCCAAACTTCTAAATAATAAATATATAAATTTCTAGCTTATATACTTCACACATAAAATCGAAAATTTTAAGTGTCTCTATTAAATATTTTAATTTATGGTGCCGAGGAAGCCGAGGTAGGGTAAAGTTGTGAATAACCCTCGAAAGCTCAGCCTGGGAGAGCACCCGGCTGAAGAGGGTAGCAGTAACCGGGCTGTCGTGCGTTCAAAGCTAAGCTTTAAACCTTAAAAGCTTAGTGAAATTCGCACCCTCGGCACCATAAACTTCATTTAGAAAACAGTTTCTTTTGGATAAACTTCTATACCTTTATCAGTAATTTTATAAGGCCTAAGCTGTGTATCGTGGGAAATTCCTCTCATTTTTTCTATTTGTATGACTCTAACTAAATTTTTACCAACTTGTAATGATTGAAGTATTATTACTCCTTGAGCCAAATATTCTTCAGGTTGTATTGTTCTTTCTATTCCCATCATTTTCATCTCATTTGTAACAATACAGGTTGTACCAGTCTCGATTAAAGCCTCTATTAAATCTAAAATAGCAATTCTTCTTTCAAAAGAATTAAAATATTGGAAAGCTAAAGTTGCTAATGAATCAAGAGCAAGCCTTTTAGCATTTATTTGCTTTACATTTCTTTTAATGATTTCAATTAAGCTAAGAAGTGAAAAATCGCGTCTCCCTACAGTTATTTCTCCTATTTTTATTGCTCCTGGAATAGTCCTTATTGGAGTTGCATCTATGAATAAAAATTTATTTTCTTTTTCAAACTTTTCTAAATCCCAGCCAAATTGAGACATTTCATGGTAAAATTGAGGTTTGCTTTCATCTAAGCTTATGAAAACTCCATTTTCTCCATAACGTGTTATACCATTGACAAGGAATTGTGTAGCAAGTATTGTTTTTCCAGTTCCAGGTCCGCCAATCACTAGTATAACTCTTCTTGGAAGAAAACCTCCATTTAGTAACTCATCTAGGCCTTCAATTCCAGTTGGAACTTTATTTAATGATTGCATAATTATCCCAACTCAGTTTAAATAGATCAAATAATAATTGTTTTGATATGCTTATAAGTTATGTGTTCCAATAACACTTCCAAGAGAATAATATTTTCCAAAGCTTTTTATTTTTTTCTTAAAGCTTACGTAAAAGATTGAACGTATTGCTTCAACTCTATCGACTTCGTTTAGAATTGCTAATTCTTTATCAAGTGTTATAGCAACTATTTCACGAGTGCTTTATTTTTTCCGAAATATTCTATTTTTAAAAGTTTACACTCATAATGGATTTTACACTCTTTCACACTAGGAGATTTTACTTTTAAAGAAGGAAATTGGCGTTAAACCAGACTTCCTAAACTTGTTAATACTTGGATCATAATCTTCAGCTATAAGGTTTATTTGATTAACCAAACCCTCATGAGGCAAGTTTGCAACAAAATCTTTAGTTTCGAGTATATTCCTATAGGTTTTCCTCTCTAGAGTTGGTCCAAAAAGCACGATTGATGGATCCGCGTTAAAGGCATTGAAAATCATGTATTCTCCATAAGGCGCTACATTAGGATTTCCTTTATCTATTGTAGATATTAATGAAATAGCATGAGCACGTAAATAATTATGTGCATTATGACTTGGAATCTCTATTTTATGGTAAAATGATCTTTTAAGCTTTTAATTTTCTCAACTTTGAGTTGCTATAAAGATGAAAATAAGCACAAAAACCTTATCAATAACGAAAGTATTAATAATTGTTCAAAAAGCCTCATAAAGCTAAAGGCTGCATACTCATGTGGCGTCAAAGATTTAGATGTGGTAGGAAAGGGAGAATTCCTAAGCCTGTTATTTTAGGCATAATGCCCCCAACAGAAAATTTCATGCCTAATCGACCAAAAAGCCTAGAACCCATATTTTTGGAGTTTGCAGAGCTTGAAGCCTTTAGGCTTGTTGATCTAGAAGGATTATCTCAAGAAGAGGCTGGACAAAGAATGGGAGTTTCAAGAGGAACAGTATGGAGATTACTTCAAAAAGCTAGAAAGAAAACAGCTCAAGCCCTTAGTGAAGGAAGACCAATATACATTGTACCACATGGTCCTGAAAGTAAACCTTAGCTTTAATAAATTAGTCAATCTATCATAAAAAGAAATTTAATTAAATTACATAGCAAGTTTATGTATTGTCTAAAATCTTTAAGGTGATCTATTAGAAAAAGCATAAATTTTGTAGCCTAGAATATTTATGCTTGTAATAAAACTAAAGTAAATAATTGAGGCGTATGCCTGTAATTTGTAAGAAATGTCAATCAACTAACGCTGAAATTTATATCCCTTATGCTAGGCTAAGTTTATGCCCTATATGCTTCATGAATTTTTATGTAAAAAGAGTAAAGGAAACTGTAAAAGAGTTTAATATGTTTAATGAAAACGATATTGTGGGAGTTGCAATTTCTGGTGGAAAAGATAGCTCTGCACTTTTACACGCTTTAAGACAAGCATATCCAAAACTTAAGCTTATAGCGTTACATATAAACCTAGGAATTCCTGAATATTCATCACATTGTCAAGCTAAAGTTGAAAAGCTTACATCCATGCTAGAGGTCGATTTATACATTTTTAATCTTTATAAGGAGTTAGGAATAAAGATAGGTGATTTTAAAAAAACAGCTTTTAAGAAAAAGATATGCTCTGTATGTGGAACAATAAAACGTCATATTTTTGAAGAAATGGCTATAAAAGCTAACGTTAAAGCCTTAGCAACTGGACATAATCTAGATGATATTGCTGGAATAATGCTTAACAATTTTCTTAATGGTCTTTGGGATCAGCTTATTAAGCTTAAGCCTGTTTTACCACCTTTATCAGAAGGAATGGCTTTTAAAATAAAGCCGTTAATTAAATGCCCAGAAAATGAAGATTTGCTTTATTGTCTTTATAGCAAGATACCTTTTAGAGAAATTAATTGTCCTTTTTCTATAGGAACTGGAATAAGAAAAAGAGCAAAGCTTTTAGAGATTTTATCTAGGGATAATGCATATTTTAGACATCAAGTATTAAAAAGATTCTTAGAGCTTATTCCAATGCTTGAAAACGCTATGCCAAAGCTTGAACTTTTAAAATGTAAAGTTTGCGGTTTTCCATCATCAAGCGATGTTTGTGCCTACTGTAAGCGTATAGCCCTTATAAAGACTTAAAGTTATAGCTATTAAAATCAATAAAATGCTTTTAACTAGCTTTTATAATACTTCTTCTAATTTCAAGCTATAATACATTCAAAGGGCTCTGTCAACTTAAGATCTTCTCCTGCATGAAATCCATGAACCTTAACGCTTCTATGCTTAATAGTTAAGCTTTAATAGACTTATTAAAGCCTACATATGTTATGTTATGCCAGATTATGAATAAGCTAATCCAATT
>JAVZFM010000029.1:0-14152 GCA_038872815.1 Bathyarchaeia archaeon | reverse complement strand
TCTATTAATTCAACTACGCGTTTTTCTTTTAATAGCACTACTCCATAACGCGCTATACAATCAACTTTGGTTACACCCATTATTATACTTCCAGGTTTTTTTCTATAAGACTCTAAAATTGATTCAATAGCATTTTGAGTTATTAGTAAATCTCCATTTACTACTAAAAAATCCTTTGAGCCAACGTATTCTTCAACTATTTTAACAGCATGCCCTGTTCCTAAAGCTTTAGACTGAACCGCATATTCTATATGTGTATTGAAATTTTTCCCATCTTGGAAATAGTTTTGAATCATTTCTTTCTTATAACCTACTATAATTAATATATCATTGATGCCGCTTGTCACTATAGAGTTTATTAAATGCTCAAGCAATGGTTTATCGCCAATAGGTATCATATGTTTTGGTCTAGTTTCAGTAATTGGCAATAAACGAGTACCTTTACCAGATGCTAAGATTATGGCTTTCAAAAATATCCTCCAATAAAGCTTAGCTTAATACTCCTTAACAAGAATTCTCGGTTTTATACTTTTATTCTTTGCTAAGAAAATATATTTAAGTAAAATAATTTTACTTAATAGGCTTAAGCTTAAAGGTAGGTTGTGTTGATAATAGAATATAGCTCATTAATTCTAGGAACAATAATTGGAATTGCTATTGGAATCGTTAGCTCTTTAATTTTAAATATAGAAAAAATTTCTAATGATTACTTAAAGTTTAATGAATTATCAAGCAAATTGGAAAAACTTGAAGAAAAAATTAAAGAAATTGATGAATCTAACAAAAATTCTCAAGGTTTAGATGAATTAAAATTAGAATTAAAAATTTTAAATGAAGAGATTAAAAAATGTTTAAAAAGAAATTAAAACTCTATTTAATCTTTTTCTTGATTTGTAGCCATAACTATTTCTTTTTCTATTTTAAAAGATAAAGCTGGATATGATAAAAGCTTAGATTTCCTTACACCTACATGCCTTAAAGGAGTAATTTTTTTTGCAAGGTTATAAACATCTGAGCCAATCTTTCCAAGAACCATTTCTTGGCATATTTGACCATAATTCAAGTTTTTTGCTTTTTCCTCTATAACACTTCTCATTATTTTTCTAATAGCACTTTCCTGAGAACTTTTTATTCTTTCTTGTGAAAATGCAACTATCGACGCTCTTGTAACATACCTATCTTTTGTGGTTATATTAAATATTCCATCGATTCTAGAGCTGCCCCTTTTTACCAAACTTCTTAAAAAATCAGTAGAATATTCATGGCCTTTCATAATTGTTTCTGCTCTATCTCCTTTAACATCAACTATTAGGAAATAAAGCTTTATGGATTGATGAGAAAAATCTCCTGTTATATCATAAAGAGTTGTTTCAAGTACTCGCCCAATTAGATTCTTTGGATCCGCTGATGGGATGCTAGCTATATTCAATTCTCCAAAATATGGTGGAGTATACACTGTGTACCAATTTTTTACTCTCCATTTATCCTTTATTTTTTTAATTCCCTTTGACAAAGTCAATTCCCCAAGTAAAGATTTGCTTAATCTATTTTACTGGGTAATTTATAATCTTTATTAAACTTATCTTTAATTGTTTTTGGCCAATCCTCTAGATTAAATCCATGAGTTGCTAGGAATGCAGCTACCCATCTTGAGACTCCTAATCCAGTACAACCAGTCCAAATTGGTCTTCCTTTAATTTCACGAATCTTAAAACTTTCAACAAACTTTGTTTTATGAACAAAGCATCCTGCAACCTCAAGCCATTCTGCTTCTTCTCTAGAGCCTCTATAGGGAAGGTATATCTCTATGTCGTAGGCGGGAACATTTTCACTATCATGGACATCTATGGTTATTTCTCCTTCTTTAGCCCAAAATGGTATAGCAGCTGTTACTCTCCACTCCATCTCTAATAATTTATCGGCTACTTTTACGCATTCTTCAACTATTTGGTCCCTTATATAAACCACTTGATCTGGAGTACCAACATAAGTTAGCTCTATTCTTTGAAATTCTTGAAGCCTTACTATGCCTTCTGTTCCACCACCTTCCCATCGATAAGTCCAGCCTGAGCAATCGTAATATTTAAACGGGAATTCATCAGCATTTAAAACCTTAGTACTATAAAACTGCCAAAATGGTTCGCATTGAGCAGGGGCTAGTACATAATCTGGTTTAAGAATTTTCATCAATTTTTCTTTTGAAACTTCTTTTGTTAATTTTAATTCATATTTGAATTCCTCAAAAACTTTAGGTTCTCTTGGTGGTGGACAAACATAGTACATGCCTTCAGGTATATCGTCTAAATATCCCGGCATTTTTTTCATCACACTTAAAGGAATTAGCTTTGGAAGAAGGAATGGCTTAAATGATAGTTTTAAAGCGATTTCCTCGATAAGAATTTGTTTTATTATTTCAAATAGTTGAGCAAAAGGAACTGTATATATCCATTGCCCTCTTCCTGGAAATTCCTCAATCCATCCCAACTCTATTGCTACTTTCATTGGATCCTTGTTAAATTTTATTAATTTTGGTTTTGAGATTTTAACTATAGGCAATGTTGGCTTAATTGGCTTTTCTAATAAAATTTCTTTTGAAGATTGTTCTATAGCTTCTTTTATTAAACTTATAGCTCTATCTGGATAATTACGTTTAAGTTCTGATTCCCCAATTTCTTCAAGTAAGATTTCAATTCTTTCCTTTTTTCTTTCAACCGCTTTTATTAACGGAATTGCCTTTATTTTATTAATTGTATAATCATTTAATGGTTTTTCAGTAATAAAAATTAAAACAAATTTATTCACTTTTAACTTTCTTACTCCAACTCTATACTCTTTTCCAAGCATTGAGCTGATTATTTTTTTAAATCTTAATATTGCTGCATGAGCTCTTACATAGGTTCCAGATTCTAGTTTGATGTTAAGCAAATCGTTAGAAATTTCCCATGCAATTATCCTGGCACCTTCGTTTTCTAATCCTTTTGGGGTTCCTTTTATCAAAATCGATTTGTTTGCTTCATCAATAATATCTTTTATTCTATTTTCTGCTTTAGATGCGTTAGAGCTTAATTCCATAGTACAATCTAAAAACATCCTAATTTCTTTCAACATTTTTTATAGCACCTAAAGTTTTTTCAGCCACTTGCATACAAGATATTAAATCGTCTAAAGTGTACATGAAAGAATCTATTTTTCTACAAACTATTCTTGTAAAAACTTTATTCCCTTTTGTAATGGTTTTAACTTTAATAGATCTTGGAGCTTTTATATTATCTGGAGCTACGGCTTCAGAAATAGCTTTTGCAACTCCTTTATTTACGCAAACCAATTTTATTTTAGCTTTAAACATTTTAATTCCCTAAGATTTTACAAAGGCTTAAGTTTAAATCTTTTAAGAATTCGCTTATGAATTCTGCAGGTATTGTAGCACCAGCTGCAATATCATGACCTCCTCCAACTCCTTTATAGAGTTTAGCTAAATTCTGTATGAGCTCACCCAGATTTACACCTTTGCTTAGCATGAATTCATTAACTCTTGCTGAAATTTTATATAAATAATCCTTAGATTTAGCAATAACAATAATTGCTTTATCTTCATTCAAGATTCCAGATGAAGAAAGCATAGATGCTAAAGCTCCTGTCATATTCTCATCAAGCCATTTATCTCCTTTTATTGCATAAATTCTTTCCATTGCTTGAACGTAGTTTGGGTTTTCTGTTAATAAGTTTATATACTTGGCTAAAGTTTTTCTATAATCTGCTAATACTTGTTGTGCTTCTTTTAAAGATGATGATCTATTTCCTAAGCATAAAGAAATAGCTAGCCCAGTTTTATTCATCCTTCCACAAGCATTAAGAATTGCTGCAAACTCTCTTGCATCTCTAGTCGGAGTAGTCTTTTCTTCTTTTATAAGCGTATAAACTGTTCCTATTAAATCAAGAGCTTTTTTACCTGGAAAACCAGAAGTCGATAAAAATTCTATTATTTTAGTAAGCAATAATTTTTTTTCTTCAAGTGAAAGGTCAGATATTGTTCTCCATCTATCTCCATCTTTTAGATCTATTTTTGAAGAAGTTAACAATGCTAAACATTTATCTTCTTCTCCGCTTAAACCAGGTAAGAATGGATTTGTAGTATAGGCTAAAGCTTTATGCAAAGGTCTAGTTTCTCTTCCATAAAATATCAAATCAATGTACATTTTTAAGTATCCATGTTTTACGCTTTCTTGAGCTATAAAATCATTTAACCCACAAAGAGATCTTTTACCGCATTTATCTTGCATATCTCCTAAAGCTCCAACAACTGCTAAAGTGGATAAATCGATATTTTGTTTATCGATTTCTTTAGATACTAAATAAACAACCCCTGATCCAGCTATTTCTTTACTTCCATCAAAACCATAAAGATGTGGATTTAAATGAATTATTTTTGATGAGATATTCAAAATTGGTTGATGATGATCTATGACTATTATTTCATTTTTATCGCTTAGCATATCTTGAAGTAAATCAAGGTATCCACTACCTATTTCAGTAAACATCAAAACATCATGCTCTATGCTTTTTATTTCTTCAATCATTTTTTCATCGATATGATCAACAATCCTTAAATGGAAAGGTGTATCAAGCCTAGCTAAAGCCTTTCCAATTATTCCAGCCGATGCTAATCCATCAGCATCAAAATGTGAAATTATTAAGAAAGAATTTCCTTTTTTTGCTTTATCTAAAATTATTTGAGCTAATTCTTTAACTTTATTCATTAAAAGATTGAGATTGTCGTTTCTTAACAATCTATTTTCACTTTTATGCTAATGAAGCTACAAATGGTTTATACTCCCAGTCATTTGGCAAATAGCCTTTGGATTTATAATATTTTTCAAGCCTATGAATTTTTGATTCTATGAGAGCAAGTGCGCGTTTATTTGAATAATCTTTTCTATTTTTCTCTAAATGCTTTCTTAATCTAACGGCCTTTTTTAAGAGTGAATTCAAATCTTCAGGAATCTTCGGATTTAATCCAGCTTCTCTTAAAATTTGAATGATTGTTTTGCCAGTAATTAATTTAACTAGAGGTATTCCATATGTATCTCTCAGTATTACGCCAATATCGCTTTCTGTATGCCCTTCTTTAGCCAATTTAATTACTAATGCTTCAACTTCTTCAGGCGTATACTTGCACCAAACTGGCGATCTTTTAGTAATTGGTCTAGTAGATCCTGATTTTCCTTTTTTTCTTGTATAAAGCCTTGCCAAGCTTTACACCTTGAATACCATCAATAATGAATTGTTTTAACAAGTCTTCTTAAAAGAGTGAATACTTATATTTTAATGTTTCTTAATTAAGCCCTTTAGGCTTAATTAAGAAATGTTAATTTAGAGATTAAAAGCTTTTAAGGTTATACACTAAGCTAACATTAAAATTAATTAAGAAAAGCTTAAATTTGATAAATGATTAAAAATAATTTTACTTCAATAAAGGAGGGAAAAGCTTATGACTAAAGAGGGGTTGACTTCAAGAACTTTCCATATTCTTAAAACAATTTTTGAACTTGGGAATAGAGCTACAATTCATATTGTGGAAAAAGGGCAGGATGAAATAGCAAATAAACTAGGAATAACAAGACAAGCTTTAAATGTTCATTTAAAAAAGTTAAGAGAAATGAACTATGTAAAAACTGGAAGAGGATTTGTAAATATAACTGAGAAAGGCGTAAAGGCTTTAGGATTCTATGAAAATCCAGCATTAATACTTATAAGGGTTCTTCCTCAAAAAAGGTCTGAAGCCTATAAAGAAATTAAATCTTTACCAGCTACACAAATACTTAGAGTTACTGGAGATGTTGATGTTGCTATAATAACAGATCAAAGTAAAATGGATGAGATTTTAAAATCGTTATCTAGAATAGAGGGAATCGAAGAAACAAGGACTTATGTATCAATAGAAACTTTAAGTTAAATTAGGCTATTAACGTGTAATAAATTGGTTATAGAATATTTTCAAGGATTGCGAAGAACGCATTATTCTAACATGATTAGCCCAGATTTAAATGGGAAAGAGGTTACAGTTTTTGGTTGGGTAGAAGATATCCGTGATTTAGGAAAAATAGTATTTTTAACATTACGCGACAAAGAGGGATTGTTGCAAATAACAGTTCATAGAAAAGACGTTGAAGAGCATGTTTTAAAAGGAATAGATCATTTAGGAAAGCAGTATGTAATAGGAGTAAAAGGCTTAGTTAAAGCAAATGAAGAAGCCCCAAAAGGCTTTGAAATAATTCCTTCTAGAATAGAAATACTTGGAGTTGCTAAACATCCATTGCCATTAGACCCTAGAGGAAGAATTCCAGCAGACATGAAAGTTAGGTTTGATGCAAGAATTCTCGATTTACGAAGGACGATTTGCAGAGCAATTTTTAAAATAAGGCACATAGTTTTAAAAGAGATTAGGAGCTTTTTATACGATAAGGGTTATTTAGAAGTCAATACGCCTAAAATAATAGCAACAGCTACAGAAGGGGGAGCTACTCTTTTTCCAGTAGAATATTTCGGAAAAAAAGCTTTTTTAGCTCAAAGTCCTCAACTGTATAAGGAGCAATTAATAAGTGTTTTTGAAAAAGTATTTGAAGTTGGAACATACTTTAGAGCAGAAGAGTTCCATACAAGAAGGCATCTTAACGAATATACATCAATAGATATAGAAGAAGCTTTTGTAACCCAAGAGGATATAATGGATACACTGGAGCAAATGATAAAATTCGTTCTTGAAAGAGTCTGTACTGAATGCAAAGAAGAGCTAAAGATTCTTAAAAGAGAAATTATTATTCCAAAAGTTCCTTTTAAAAGAATTTCTTATGACGAAATCATTAAAACCTTAAAAAAGCATAAAGTCCCAGTAGAATGGGGAGAAGATATACCAACTCAAGGAGAAAAGAAAATTGGAGAATTATATAAAGGTGAGTTTTTCTTTATAGTTAATTGGCCAACAGCCATAAAACCATTCTACATAATGCCAAAAAAAGAAAGTGAAAACTATTGTTATGCTTTTGATTTAATGTATGAGGGGCTTGAATTAGCTTCTGGAGGAACAAGAATTCATGATCATGATCTTTTAGTTAAGCGCTTAAAAGAACAAGAATTGAATCCTGAAAATTTTGCCTATCACCTAAACACTTTTAAGTGGGGGATGCCCCCTCATGCTGGAGCTGGACTTGGATTAGAGCGACTTTTAATGGTTATATCAGGAGCAAAAAACATTAGGGAATGTGTTTTATTTCCAAGAGATAAAGAAAGACTTTATCCATAAAGAATTGGTAATCTCTATTTTGCTCCTAATTCACGTTTTTTCCATCTTAGATCATGGCCATGACATTTTCTACATCTTGTTGCTGAAGGATCATTTCTTACTCCACATTTTCTACAAATCTTATAGAATAACCTATGCTTTTGAGCCAATTGTTTCTTATAAAAATCAGTTATAGGCATTTTATTCCCTCCTTTTTAACTAACAATATAGCTAACTTTTGATTTATCTGTTTTTACTAATTCATTCACATACTTTAGTATCGTTTCTTTTTTTATAAATTCTAGTCCATCAAAAGATGCATCATTAACAGACTCTTGAATAATATTTTTGATGTCTCGTGGGGTAATAGAATATTCTTCTTTAACCCTCATTTCTCTACTTTTTATATTTGCTTCATAGATCAATTTTCTCTTCTTTATCAAATCCCATATTTCATTAAAAACATTAAGCTTTAAGCTTCCATTTCTGTTCAATATGCTTGGATCCACTTTAACCTTAGATATGTAGTAATCAAAGACTTCTTTTACTTCATCTTTGGTTCTTGGTGCTCGCACATATATTATCTTTTTAATTCTATCCATAAAAGCGGGGTCGATCAATTCAGGGAAGTTTGTAGCAAAAACTACAGCCATATTTTTATTAGAGCTAAAACCTTCACCTAACTCTATTAAAAATTGATTAAGCATTCCTTGTACATCTCTTCCAGCATCAGTTGTGGTTTCAATCCTTGCTCTTCCTATAGCATCAACTTCATCTATAAATAAAATTGATGGAGAAACTTCTCTTGCAAGTTTGAATATTTCTTTAACATTTTTTGCCGATTCGCCTAGCCATTTAGAAACTAATTCATAACCTTCAACTTTAATGAAGCTTGTTTTTAAACCATATTTACTCATTGAGCCTGCTACAACTTTTGCCATATAAGTTTTTCCAGTCCCAGGAGGACCAAACAAAAGAACTGACCCAATTTCTTCTAACAACTTTTTATCCTTTATAAGCTTTTCTCTATTTTCCCTTATCGTTGGATTTAAAATCCATTCGATTGATTTTCTAAACTCTTTAAATTCCTTTTCTAATCCAATAAAATCATCATAATGTAAATCTGGAATTGTTTCAACTTTATGACTCCATATCGACTTTCTTTTAGGCCTATCTATAATGTCGATTATAGTTCCTCTATTTGGCGATAGAATAGCATCTTGATTTGGAGATACTTTATCGATTAATTCTGGAGGAATTGAAACTTGAAACAATTGATCTCCAGCTAACCTAACGTAAGCATTGTTTCCTCTTACTTCTTCTATGATTCCGACTGGTCTCATTCCTTGTTTAAGCTCTTCTACAAGATTATGATACTTTTTTAGCTCAATTTGTAAATACTCTATCTGCCTTTCCTTTCTCATTAGTTCTCTTTCTAGTTCCATAATTTGAGCGTATATTTCCGATTTATACTCATGCATAAGGCATCAACAACTTGGTTGAAGAAAAGTTTGGATACATTCAATAGATTAATGAAGTAAAACTTTAAAATAAATTTATGGTTTTAGCTTAAATTTTAAGTAATGCTTATATTCATTAAAAAGATTATTTATATATATAGTTGCATTCATAGCTTAGATAATCGGTCAATAAATCGTTAAAATCCATTATTGAGGGGAAAATTCAATGGGAGAGGCAAAAAAGCTTGAAAATATAGTTCTAGTAGGAAAAAAACCTATCATGACTTATGTAAGCTCTATAATGATGCTTTTCATGAACTATGATGAAGTTGTTATAAAAGCAAGAGGAAAATCGATATCTTTTGCTGTAGATATAGCTGAAATAGTAACTAAAAGATTCTTGAAGGATGTGAAAGTAAAAGATATAAAAATAGGCTCAGATGAATTCCAAGGAAAAGATGGAAGCATAAGAAGAGCATCAACAATGGAGATTGTACTTGCAAGAAAGCCAATAGAATAAATAAGTCCAAATCCTATTAGATAAAACCTATTTTTTTAAGTAAGTTCATTGCTGTATTTGTCACTTTATAATTGGTTAATTCATTATATTTAAACCATTTTATCTCAGAAGCATCAGAAGTGGGCTTGCATTCTCCTCTTATTATTGAAACTAAAAAATCGATTAAAATATAATGAAATTTTATTCTATTTTGCTCATCCTTTATTATATTATCAACAACATCTATTAATTTTACCACTTCAACATCTAGTCCAGTCTCCTCTTTAACCTCTCTTTTTACAGCTTCTCGAACAGTTTCACCTAATTCAACTAATCCTCCTGGAATTGACCATAAACCTTTTCCTGGTTCATGTTTTCTTTTCACTAATAAAACAGAGTCCTTATCTATTATAACAGCTCCAACTCCTACTAAAGGATGCTTAGGATATTCACGCTGCAAGTCTTTCACCTTAATTAAACGTAGGAATGGAATATTCTTAAAAGCTTTTAATTAAAACTTCATTGTTTATTTATTTCAAAATTTGGAGTAAACTTGAAATAGTAAAGGTTTTAATAAATATTAGTATTAGGGCCGGTAGTCCAGTTGGGTAGTGACGCCGCCCTCACAAATCATTCAATAGAGAGCGGCGGAGGTCGAGGGTTCAAATCCCTCCCGGCCCATCATTAAAAAAACTTTTAATTAAGCTTAAAATAAGTGCATAAGTTCGAAAAAGAGTTTTAAGAGTTAAAAATGTCCTAAGCAATTTTTATTATTCTTATAACTCTTAATGTTCGCTCTATATCGTTTAAAAATTCTAAGGCAAATTTTAAGTGGTTACTTTGTAGCGATACAGCGTATACAACTGTTGATTCATTTGGCGTAATTTCAAAAATAAATACTCTGTATTTTATATACTCTATTCTACAGTAGTTTTCGTTTAGTTTTAACATATCAAGCATCTTAAAAATCTTTCATATTGAAGAATGTGTAGCACTAATAATTCTGTTATTTACGTTCTTATTCATATTCTTGAGTTTGTAAAGTATTATAAATCCATCTTTAAATTCAAATTTCTTAAAACTTTTGCATTTAAATTATCTACTGTAAGTTTAAATGATTTTTAACTTGCCTTTCTCTAAAGGATAATATCCTAAAATGCTTTTATTATCTGGATCTGGACCTATTTCACGCATAACAGCTTCAACAGCTTCTTTAACGCTTAATTTTTCTAAGCATAAAGCTTTTAATAGACTTAATGTAGCCTCATCAACGTAGTTTACGCTTACAAGCCCATCCCAACCTAAAACTATAGAGGCTCCTCTATCTATGAAGGCTTGGGGTAAAGCTTTACTATAAAGCCCAAAACAACCTGATAAAATTATTATTGTGCTTGGATAATCAAGAACTGTAGCTTCTTTAATGAATTTAGGCGATATAGCGAATAAAACCTCATTTGTGCTATAAGCTTTAGCTGATGAAACCCAATCTTTAAGCTGTTCAAATTGATAGCCAAATTGATTATAAGGCTCATTTGTAAATAAGCCTGTTGGCTTATCGATAGCTTCATCATCGATGCCCATGTGAACACGAAAAACTATAAGGCTATAGGCTTTACTTGAAATCGTTTTGTATAGGTTTACAGTAACAGCTTCAGGTGGGTAAACATCAACCTGAAAACCAGCTTGGCTTAAAATAATTTTAGCTTCATTAATAAAAGCTTGATTGGGATACCTTAAGCCTAACTGATCAACTATAGCAGCTTTAGAGCTTTTAGGGCTTGTTGTTTTAGTAACTATTGTTGAAACATTATTTTGGCTAGGATTTGGAATAGGAGCAAAAGCTAAATAAAGTATTAAAGCCATAAAGAAGCCTATACCTATAAAACCTAAAATCTCAAAAATCTTAAATCTATGCTTTCTTTTAGCTTTTACATGCTTATGCTTAACCATTCAAAACAACCTAAAAAATAAAAATAAGAGGTTTTAGCGTTTTCGTTTTTTAATAGCTATAGCAACTATTGAGGCTAAACCGATTAAGGCTAGATAAGGCATTAGGATGATAAGTTTATTCGGCGAGTAGAATTCGCCACCAACATATTTGGGCCTAGGCTTAGATGGTGGAGGCGGTGGAGGCTGCTCAGCTAGGGAAAGCTGAGCATACTGGTACCGGTATACACTTGAATTTAATGGAGACTCTATGGCCCCACCTGATTCGTTTGGAGGATCTGGATAAATACCGTTCCAAGCATAAATTTCATTTTTCTCTTCTCCATCCAGTTTAAACCTATATGGATTATAATCGTAAGCATTCCCGGAGTTATCGATTTCCCCGCTTATGATTTTTTCCCATGTCGATATATCGTTGTAAATAAAGCCTGTGGGTCCATATCTACCATTGTTATCCCATACACTCCAAGTATAGTCAGCTAGAGAGTCTCCATCATTCTTGAAAAGCTTCATAGTTTTTCCAGTAACTGGATTCCCTGATCCATTTAAAACCATTCCATAGCCAAGCCAGTAATAGCCTATTCGGCCAAGCTCATTATTCTCAAATTCATTATCTTTTAGTAGATCTGGAAAAAGCCACGAAGGATTATCTAAAAATCTAAATCCATATCCACCATTATTTCTAATAACGTTTCCTGATATGCTGTTGCTGCTTGAAAGTATATCATCGTTAGTTCCTGGTGGATCTGGGGAAGCTGACTCACCATAGTAAGGCTCAATCCTGAAACCATCTAAATCGTTTTCTATCATATTATTATTATCAGCGGTACCGGTTGAACCAACCCAGTAAAAGCCCCAAAGCTCATTATCTTCAACAGTATTTCTAAGAGCCATAAAATCTGTTGCTTTAATTAATATTATTCCAGCTCCCCTATTCTGAAGAACCCAATTATTTTCCAGCCTTGTTCCACTAGGGCCTTGAAGCGGAGAACCGTAAACTGGAAAAGGATAATGAATATCTGGAAACGCCGCATTTCCAACGAGAATTCCAGCTCCATTACCATCAAGCCTATTGTATGTTGGATCGCCATATTCATTAAAAGCTCCAATTCTATTATCCGTTACAACATTATTGTTTGTCCCAGGTCCAATGATAGCTATGCCTTCATAATAATGGTTTGAAATAATATTTGAATGAATAGTGTTTTCATCAGCTTCATCTTTAACGACTATCCCTATAGTTCTCATAGTATTTTCATCAGACGTTATATAATTGAAATTAATTTCGTTGAATTTTGTTCCTTCACCAACAACAGCGATGTCTTGGAATCCATTAAACTTTATATGATTGCCCACAACATAGTTATAAGTTGGGCTGCCGGTAGAATCGCTGATTAAAGTTACTCCTCCAAAACCATTATACTCTATTATACTTTTTTCTACACGGGATTTGGCAACATTCCCTTTAATTAAAACCCCTTCAGCACCGTTATAATGAATGTGATTATCATTTACAGTGGCATCTGTTACACCCTTGTTCTCACAATCAACTGTAATGTATACTCCTGCACCTTGATTCATATAAATTTCACAATTCTCAATATAAACCCCACTAGCCCTAACAGCTATACCGATCCCTTTATTATCGTGGATATTACAATGCAACACCTTAACAAAAAACGATGAAGTACCCCAATCATACCTTATGACGATTATTCCGCCATAACCGCATTTTGAAATATCTAAACTTTCTAGAATCACTCCCTCCAGTCCTTGCGTTACAACTACTCCATACTCAGTGAAGCCAACAAGATTCAATGATTTTATAGTAGTTGTACCCCACCAAACGGTTATTGTAAAGCAGTTGGCTACATTGTATGTAGAACCATCTATAGTTATCGGTTCTTTAGTAGTGGAACCATCTATGGTTACAGTATCTTTTATTTGAGGTAACGGGCTCTTTAAAGATATAGTTCCTCCCGATAAACTATCATCAAACACTATGGTATCTTCTCCAGGGTTATTGTTTGCTTGCTCTATAGCCCATCTTAAACTTCCATCTCCTGAATCGTCTAGGTTTCTTACTGTGTAAGTATATCCTTTAGCTTTTGGGGCTAAAGCTATTAAAGGCAATAAGGCTAGAAAAATGAGCAAGATAAACATCTTGAACTTCCTCACAATTTCACCTCCAACATTCATTTTTCAACTATTCATTGGATTGATTTTTTATATATAAAATTTACTAAATATATTGCAATATCTTCCCTGTTTAAGATTTCATAAATTAAATATTTTCTTGAAAAATATAGATTAAAACTTTTAGATTATATAATTCTATAAACTCTTTTTTACCTAAACATCCATGGATAAAAATCCTAAAAAATTTATTAAGAATATTCTTATTCCATAAACTGTTAGGAAAATGCCTGAGCGTGATGAAAAATGAGTTTAACAAGAAAAAGATGGATTAAGATTTACAAAGAGGATGGGACATTACAAAAAACAGTACTTCCTAACATATATCTCAGATTAACCCATAGGTCTTATGCTTTTCTTGCAATGCTACTTTTCATACTTTTATTTGCAATCATCCCATCTGAAGTTACTGCTCAGGGAGGAACCTGGGTAGAGAGGGCTGAGACTGGTACGACTGGCGGTTTCGGTGAAGCTGTCGTAGGCACAGGAGATAACATATACATAATACGGGCCTGGAGCACTGGCGGAGAGAACTATTTTTGGGTATATTTTCCCTCAAATAATACTTGGAAAACGATTTTAAAGTGGACTCCAGATGATCCTATTCCAAGACCTAAATCAGGCACTGCCATGGCTTGGGATGGAGGAGACTACATATACGTGGTTTTTGGCGCTGCCTCTACTGAGAATCGATACCTCTTTTATCGCTATAGCATTTCTACTAATACATGGCTTAGATTAGCTGATACACCTCGTTCGCAAGGTGCTGGT
>JAVZFM010000028.1:0-14228 GCA_038872815.1 Bathyarchaeia archaeon | reverse complement strand
ATTAGCTTGGTATCCCTTTAGTATTTTAGGAAGTACACCGTCGATTATTGCTGAAGTATCAACTACTAATTTTTTCACTTTATTAGCACCAAAAAAGTTCTATGGTATCCTTATTGATCACTATATTTTTAAAGGTTAAGTTTTAATAAATAAAAATCCTTAAGATTTAATAAATTTTTCTTACCATTCTTTATAAGGAATTGAAAACTTTTGCTCAACTAAAGGTCTATGGATTGAATTATAGGAGCAAAAAGGTCTTATCGTTCCATCTGGCAATCCATAATGAATTACGCATCTTTCCATTCTTTGTAAATCAAAATTGTATGGATCCATAAAATGCATACATCCTATCATGACTACATTTCGCATGAATTTTCCTAAAGCTTCATAGCTTCCTTCTTTTAAAACTGTCCAAACTAAAGATTTTAGCAAGCTTAGTTTTATATACATTAAAGCTGAAATTAACCTTAATGAAGCTTTAATTCGTTTTCCATTTTTTATACTTTCATAGACTTTTTCCATTGTTTCAAAAAATTTGTCTACATCTGCAAGTCTTGTTATTGGAACCCATTTACCATTTTTATCCTTTAATAAAAATGTAGCAACCCCACAGAATGGGCTTGTAGTGAATTCAACATAATTTTTATTTTTTAAAGCACCTATAGCTCTTGAAATAGGAACCACTGAAGGGACTGGACGAAAATCTTCTATAGTTATTAATCCATTAGTTTGTTTTTCAACCAATTCCATAAAATCTGATGTGTTTATCCTCATAGCTTCTCTAGATTTTTTATCTATCCTTCCAGTTATTGAAACTGGTTGTACGTTAACGCATCTTATCACATCAGAATTTTCAAGTGCAAACTCGATTATTCTTCCTAATTGAGAATCGTTAACACCTTTAACTAGCGTAACGACTAAAACTATACTATCAAACCCTAACTTTCTTGCATTTTCAATAACTTTAAGCTTAACATTTAAAAGTGGAACCCCTCTACTTTCCTTATAGATTTTATCTTCAAGCCCATCAAATTGAAGATAAATAGTATCCATACCAGCTTCTTTAACTTTTTTAAAGAAATCTATATCATTAGCAAAACGAATACCGTTAGTATTTACTTCTACATGACGAAAACCTAATTCTTTTGCCATAGACACTATAGATGGTAAATCATCCCTAACTGTTGGCTCACCACCGCTTAATTGTAAAGCAGGAGGTTTAACTGGACTATTTTCCATAAAATTCTTCATAATTTCACGAATTTGTTCTAAAGATAACTCATAAACATAACCGCTAGCTGCTGCATTAGCAAAGCATATCGGGCATCTTAGATTACATCTATTTGTTATATCTATTATGGCAAGTACAGTATGCGATTTATGGTTTGGGCAGAGACCACAATCGTAAGGACATCCTTTTAGGCTTTCTGTTCTAGGATTTTGTAAGCCTTTTCCTTCTTTTGCATATTTTTCAGCCCAAAGATAAAGCTTAAGTGAGGAAAATGTATAAGTATCCTCAAAATAACCATGGTTTGGACAATTTTTTCCTATTTTAACTATATCTTTTTCATTAACAAATATAGTAGCATCTATGACCTTAAAGCATTCTGGACATATGCTTTTTGTACTTCTAAGTACTTCTTTTATTTGCTGCTTGGTTAGCATATCAATCAACTTATTTTTGATTATACAGTATTTTGCTATTTTCTATAAAAAGTTAATGGTTTTAAGGAATACATGCTAAAAACATGCTATTTAAGCTTAATATTCGAGTAAATAGGATTTATGCCTTTATGCTTTTTTAAGATTAAAATCATAACCAAACTAATCAATAAGATTAAGCTTTGCAATCTAAATTTTAAAGGAAATTCTGAAATCCCATATCCAAAAGATTTCATGTAAAAAACGTTTAAAGATGTTTCTGAACCATCTCCAACAAAAACTTCTTGAACAATTGGCTCATATCCAGGCAAAGTAAAACTTACTAAGTAACTTCCTTTTTGCAACCACATGTCAAAATAACCATCTAAAGTAGATGACCATGATTGTACTTCAAGCGATCGTGCATTAACGCTTACCCATGATAAAGGAAGAACTTCATTGTACATATTTAATCCATATACATTACCAAAAAGATGTCCAAGTCTTTCCAATTTAATAATAACGTTTACTTCGCCTCCTGCTGGGAGCTCTATAACGACGTTTGAGGACTGTTTATAGCCTGGAAGATATACTTTTAGTGAATACTTGCCTTCACTGAGGCCATAATCTCTTTGAAGAACACCATCAGTTGTATCATAATAATTTAACCATCTTAAAGCTGGATTTCCAGCATACGTTTTAAAGCCAATCAGCTTAAGAGCAAAAGTTTTTTCTATGTATGGAACATAAGATATATTTGCTCCCATAAATTGTAACTCAAATTCATCATAAATTTCTACACGTAAAGGCACTAGTAAAGCAAAAGGATAAGTGTCTATACTCGAAAATATATATTCTTTCATGAATTTTAACTCAAGTTCAATTACTCCTCCTTTTATAACGTCAATTGCTATATCAGTAACTGTACCATCAGAAATATAAACGCGGTAAAAAGAACGTTGATAGTATCCAGGTGTAAAAACAAAGATCGAATACATGTCAGACTTAAGCCCAGTTATGTTTACAGTTATAGTAGAGCTTAGTATTATTTGTCTAGTAATATAAGTTGCAATAACATCAAGGCTATAAGCATCTCGGACCTCAATCTTTATTGAAGATCCAGGATAAGCCCAATCCAAAGGTTTTGGAGGAACTTGCCAATTTACTGAGCGAACAGTAACCTTAAGCGTACCAGTTTTAAGCATATATAAACTCATGTTAACGAAATTATTACAACCGCTACCTAGAGTTATAAATACATCGCTAGGTTGATAGTATCCAGGCATTGTAGCTCTAATTATATATGTGCCTTGAGGAAGCCCATAATCCCTTAAAGTGTTAAGAAAGCCTGTAATAACAACTTGAGCGCTAGTAGCGCCTAAAGTAACTGTAGTTGAGTTCTCTCCTTTTAAAATATCGTTTTGATCATAAAGACGTATGAGCAATGTGCTTATAGAAGTAACAGGGCTTAGTGCTCCTTGTAAACCTTTAAAATACACTACTACGCTAAGAGATCCAGTTTTATACAAATCGAATTGAACACGTGACCTTATTCCATATTCTTGAAGTTGAATCCATACTTCATTCGTTTGAATGTAACCACTTACCCATGCTTTAACTTGGAATTTTCCAGGTTTTATGCCTGAAACATATCCAGCACTATCTTGAGGGATATGTCCATCAAGCTCTATAAAACCATCATAATAAAAAACAAATTTTTCAGAAATAGGATCTGTAAAATCTTGAATTAATTGCTTAGATACATTAAGGCTATCTAATATCTCAATTGTTATTGGTTTAGGGAATTCCGTAATTATATTTTGAACCTTAATCCATGAATCTACTACAGGATCATATTCCCAAAATTCTTGTGACCCTCCACCTAAAAATGCAAAAATATGCCCATTTTTTGCATCGTAAGCTAAAGCTCCTCCTTCATTTACTGGTTCACCAATGCTTGTTTTAATTATCCATGAATCTACTACAGGATCATATTCCCAAAATTCTTGTGACCCTCCACCTCTAAGAGCATATATTTTTCCATCATTTGAATCGTATGTCAAAGCCCCCCCAGGTCCAATAGCCCCTGGTGTATTTGCTAAGATTTCCCAGCTATCACTAGAAGGATCGTATCTCCAAAAATCTAAAGAGTTATCTCCTCTTAATGCATATATTTTTCCATCATTCAAGTTAAAAGTAAGAGAGCCTCCATAGCCTGCAGGTGCTGGAGTGGAGCTTAAAATTGTCCAAGTATTAGTAATTGGGTCATATCTCCAAAAATCTCTTGTTTTATCTCCTCTTAATGCATATAAGTATCCATCATTTGTATTAAATAATAAACCTCCACCAGGTCCTACATTTGCTGGGGTTTCTGCTAAAACACTCCAGCTGTTGTTAATTAAGTCATACTTCCATAATGCATTTGATCTTCCTTGAAATGCATAAAGGTGCGATAGTCCATCAAAAGCTAAAGCTCCTCCAGCTTCAACAGCACCAGGGGTTGAGCGTTGCACTTCCCATTTATTGGTGAATTTATCATATCTTAGTAAATCGCTTGTTCCTCCACCACGCAATGCATATATCAAGTTTTTTCCTGGAAACACGCTTGCTCCAACATAAGCTAAAGCTCCTCCAGACTTTGGCCCCTCGCGAATTGCTATTGAACTCCACTTTGTTAATCCAAATTCACATTTAGACCAAACTATGCATTCTATCTTAGGAGCTGGATTTACATATAAATCTACAAAAAGAGATTGTCCTGCACAAACCTTCACTCCTATCTTTGTAGTTGGAGAATAGCCAGCTGCTGAAGCTGTTAAATTATAAATTCCTGGAGCTAAACCATGAATTGTATAACTTGCGGATGTGTTAAAAAATGCTTGTGCAATAACTATTCGCCCTTCTTGTGTAATTCCTTCTGCAACCACTTTTCCACCATTTGAGCCATAAAGCTGGATAGGCTTACCATAAAGAGTTGCATTTTTACTTCCATCAAGAATTTTACCCGTAATGTATGCAGGATTAATATCTGCTGAAACTATCAATGTTGGAAAATTTTTAGCTCCAATAGAAACTCCATCAATGAAAACCTTGAAAAAGTATAGTCCAGCAATGCTTGGTGCAGTTACATTAAAAACTCTAATATAATGTGAACCAGGATTTATTAAACTACCATTTGAAACATTAATCCTATACCAATTTGGCGCTATTGGATCTCTATCGCTAACTCTTGTCAAAGAAATATAGCGATAGTCGTTTGTAATAGAAGTCCATACGTAAGATGTACTCATTTCAAGTTTAAACTCAAATGGTATATAAATAGAAATCATCCTTTTTTGACTAGTAAGAGTAACATTAAATAAAAGATCTCCTTTTGTATCTTGAAGAATATAAGCGCGAGGGTACTCTAGTTGAACTTGAGCATCAGTTGTTCCAAGATAATGATTATATCCCTCAGGAAGAATTTTGCCTGGCGATATACTAATGGTATCTCCTTTTATTGCCAAAACTTGATTGAATTCTACAAAAAATAATGTTATCAAAAAAGTAGAAATTAAACGTTTTCGTAAATAGAACAAAAGAATCAGCCTCTAGAAATAGCTTTTTATTCAAACCTAAGGGCAGCTACAACATTTAACTTAGAGGCTCTCCAAGCAGGATAAAGTCCTGCAAGTATAGCTATACCTATTGGGAATGTAAGTGAAAAAATTATTAAATCTAAGGAAAATACAGGTGAAAAGGGTGGACTGCCTAAAACTCGAGCTCCTCCAGGTCCTCCTACTCTTAAGAATGGCAATGATCCGCCAAGCAAGTAAGAAAGAGCCATGCCTGCTATAGTTCCGAATATGCTTCCGATTACTCCTGTAAGCGTTGCCTCAGTTAAGAATAGCATCATGATATGTTTAGGCTCATATCCTAATGCTTTAAGTATTCCTATTTCGCGAGTTCTTTCAATTACTGAAACAAGCATTGTATTGATTATGCCTGTAGCTGCTACAACTAAAGAAACTGTTGCAATTCCTCCTAAGAAAATTGTTAGTTGATTTGTAATGGACATAAGGTTTTCAAGAAGAGATGATGAAGTAAAAATTCTTGCATTATCTCCAAAGTATTCTCTTAAAGATGAAACTACTTGATTAACTTTTTCAGGAGATTCAGCTATGACATATAGCCCAGAGTAGTATTGCGTTTGCAAAAGTAAGCGAGCTGCAGTTAAAGTAGTGAAAACAGTCTCATCAATATTAGTGAATCCAGCATATCCATATGGACTAAGTACGCCTTTTACAAGAAAGTTATATGCTTTGCCAGTCATTGTATATAAAACCAATATTTCGTTTACATGAACTGGTGAAAAGCTTGCTTCTGGTGGGTTTGCTATGGCTGAACCAATAACAGCACCTGCAGGATCATAATTATCTAGCAATGTACCGTTGGCTATAGATAGTCCTTTAAAAAGCAGAGTTAATTTATCATGATCAAGCCCATAAAGAACTATTTGAACAGTTTCGCCTCCATATCTAATACTCATCCTAGAAGAGAAATATGGAACTACGTCCTTAACTCCTTCTATTTCTTTTGCCTTAGCGATATCATCATCTGTAATAGGGGTTCTTGGTGAAGAAGGCATAACAGTAATAGTTGTTATTCCTGTTTTTTCTATTTGAGATTGAACGCTATCTGTAAGTCCACGAGTTGAAGCTATTAAAGCAACTATTAAAGCTGTTCCTATAACTATTCCTGAAGTTGTAAGTGCACTCCGTAATTTTCTATCCTTTAAAGCCTTAAATGCTATTTGAAAAATATCATAAGGTCTCATAAGTGCTCCTCCACATTCGTTATATTGAGGATATGAACAAGCGATAAACTACCAAAAAGTACCTCCCAAATTCTTCTTAAGATTTCAGAAATTATTTCTTGAAATGTTTTTGGGCGCTCTACTACAGGAGATGGGGGGCTTTCCTCCTCTACAAATATGGCTGCTTTAGCAAAGCTAACATGCTTAACTCCTAGCGTATCAACATAGGTAACAATTATTGTTATGGGAACTTGTCCTTTTCTTTGTTGTGCAGGAATTTGAAGCTGAATACTAAAAGGTCTAGGTATATTTGGATCTACTTGTCCGATAAAAACAAAACTACTTTGCTTTAAGTTTGGCGAAATAATTGTAACGTTAGTGTTTAAAGCTGATAAGGATCCTGTATTTAAAATATTTCCAGATACAGTAACTTTTCCTCCAGAAGAAACTCGAGGGGGATAAACAAGAATTGAATAAATTATCATGTATCGAACTCCACTAATTAGAATTGGTACATTTACTTCACTAGATTTAAGGAAATAAAGAGTTTTACCAACTCCAGAGGCTAATTCTAGATAGTTGATTGTCATTTTCAAAATATACTCACCACTTGTTGCTTGTTCATCTATATTCAATATGAATTGCACAGTTGCACTTCCTCCAGGAGGTATATCGCCTTCATAAAAACTTCTAGTGATTTTACCACCTGTAACATTGCTAAAGGGATAGGTAAGAAAAAGAATTTGGCTTAATCCAGAAATTGTAGTATTGCTTATATTCTGGAAAGTAACCCTTAATGGAACATTTTTATCACCTGGCGCTGCATCGATTTCATATTGAGAATTTCCCCAAGAAACTTTTACAACATTAAATGGAGAACTATGGCATTTCACTATTGATATTACGCTTGAAGTCGCTATAAAACTCATTATAAGAATTATAATAAAAATAGCTTGAAATCTCATGGACTAATTACCTCGTAAAGCTTCTTCTCGTTCTATAAGGCCGTCTTTAAGCATAAGTTTTCTATGAGCTATATTCGCAACGCTAGGATTATGAGTAACAATGATAAAAGTAGTGCCCATTTCAGAATTAATTTTTTTAATTAAATCCATGATCTCCATAGTTATTTTACTATCTAGGTTGCCTGTTATTTCATCTCCAAGGATCATTGTTGGATTTGTGATTAAAGCTCTAGCAATTGCAACTCTTTGTTGCTCTCCACCACTTAATTCTAGTGGTTTATTCCAGTATTTAGAACTTAAACCTACAGCATCTAGCATTTTATAAGCAAGTTCACGGCGCACTTTAGGATCTATTCCTCTAACGATTAATGGTAGCTCAACATTTTCAACAGAGCTTAATCTATGAACTAAGTTAAAAGTCTGAAATATGAAACCAATTTTTTTATTTCTAATTCTTGCTAGTTTATCTTCACTTAACTTAGAAACTTCTACACCATCTATGAAGACCTTACCGCTTGTAGGTCTATCAAGAAGGCCAATTATGTTTAAAAGAGTAGATTTACCACTTCCAGAAGGACCAACTATGGAAATGATCTCTTTATGCTTTACACTTAACGAAACACCTTTAAGTGCTTCATATCTAACTTTTCCAACTGTATACACTTTTACTATATCTTTAGCTTCAACTGAAAAATCGCTATTTCTCCTCAACTACAACTTCCCCTAAGATTCGAATTGTTATTTTAGCTATAATGAATATAATAAACACTATGAGAAATCCAACTATAAATGATGAAATTAAAAAAGAGAGGTTTTCAGTTTTTGCTTTAATGCTTTCACCTTTAAGCAATATAAATGCAGTAGCATAAATTGCATTCCCTATTCCTCCAGCTAACGAGCCACCAACTAATCTTTTCCATCCAATTTTTATTTCTGTTTTACGTAAAAGATCCCCAATTATGAACCCTACAACAAGGATTGCAACTATAATAGGAGATTGGGACATTACCTATTCACTTCTAAGTCCGCTTGATTAATGTAATAATACCTTTTTACATAAAAGCTGAAGGCTCTATTGGCATACGAGTCTCTGCTATGATTTCACCACTTCTACCATCTACTTTAACGCTGCCAATAATGTTATTATTTGTATCAATAATTGGTACATCATAAATGAATTGAAGTTCTTTTGGTTCTCCTACACTCCAACCATTTTTTAAAGATTCTTGCACAGCCTTAAGGACATCTTCAGAGCTTGGAGCGTTAAGTTTTCCTAAAGGAACTATCATAACTACTTTACCTTTGTATTCGATACTTACAATCCATAAACTATTCCTTTCCTTTACTTCACTTATCTTAAACTCTTTAATAGCATTACTTACTATAGTTTTTGCTTGATCTTTACTTATGCCAAGTATGGTTGTTGGTTTTCTAATAATTTCACCAGTCCCGCCGTCTACTTTAACATAAGCTATATGCACATTGTTTGTGTCTAGCAAAGGAACATAATATATGCATCTTACCAGTTTAGGTTCCCCAGCTCTCCACCCTCTATTTAATGATTCTTCTACAATCATTTTTGCGTATTCTGCTGTAGGGGCGTTAATCTTGCTTACATATATTAAAGTTATTATGCCTTCTTCATCTTCTACAGGAATAACCCATCCAGTTTTGAATGAAATAACTGTTCCTATTTTAAGATTATAAATTGTCTTATCCACTAATGTTTTAGCTTGTTCAGAATTTATAGTTAAATTTCCAAACCAGCTTTGATTCCAACGCATAGGGCCTTTACGAATATGAAATGCATTCGTATCCATAAATATGCTTAGATGCCATTTAAAGGAGTTATTATATCCTTTATTTGGCCATTTAAATGAAGATGAATCTGCCCATGCATTCCTTCTTATAAATCCGGCATTTATTACTGTAAATGTTGGTGCTAAGCTTATTATGAGCATTAAACCTATTATAACTATGGCTATACTCAATATAGTTTTTTTAGTAAGTTTCATCTTTTCGTACCCCTATGTCCTTAACCATCATTTTCATATAGTTGAAACCATATATAAGGATTTGCTGAAACTATTAATAAATATTTCATAATTATGAAACTAACACAATCCTTATAAATTGCTTCACATTAACTTTTAGGTATGAACACAAAGAGTAAAAAATGGTTATTAATAGTTTCACTAATAGGAATAATTGGAGTTTTATTCTTATTAATTTTTAGTGTTTCTGAAATTATTGTGTTTCCGGTTCCTTGGGGATTTTCCATAGAAATCAGAGCTCCATGGCGCGTTTCTAGATATCCAGGCATGTTTCCACACATCATATTGTGGCCATTTTCCATGCTATTGCTTTTAGCAATAGTGCCTCTTTCATATTATTTTGTATCTCGAAAATTGGATGAAAAGTTGGAAAAGAACTTGAAAATAATCTTAAAGCTAATTGGTAAAGATAATAACGTACCTGAAGCAAAGTCTACAATAATGAATAATAAGGAGATTATTTTCAAATTCTTAAACTTAAACGAAAGAAAGGTTTTAGAAAAATTGATTGAAGGAAAAGGTGTTGCATTGCAATCGGAGATAAGCTTAATAGAAGGAATGACTAAATTAAAAACTCATAGAGCTGTAAAAAGTTTAGAAGCAAAGGGGATAATTAAAATAGAAAGTTATGGTAAAACTAATCGTATTACTCTTTCAGAGGATATTAAAGACATATTTTTAGGTTAATTCCTGCAGTTAGAATTACTAAGCCTTTAACAGATGTATGAACCTAGATTTTTAATGATATTAAAGATAAGGCTTTCAAACTTAAAAAAGAATCCTTAAACTTTTTGCATTTTAAATATTCCTTTTCTCTTTTTCTATGGAAAGGATATAAGTAGGCTTTATAACAGAAATTCCAGCTAAATTTCCAATGATTTCCACTAGTATAATTTTATCAGGATTTTTTAAATCAACTTTTCTATCGATTCCTTCAGCTATGGCTTTTATTACATCCATACTTGATAAAGAAGTATGCCTCTTTTCAACAGATATTCTAAACTTCTCATCCTTACCTATTCGTTCAACAAGGCTTGAAGATATCTTCTTTAATTCTTCAAGGTTTGCAGGAATCACCATTTCTATAGGAACTATTTTAAGAATATACTTAAATTCCCAAGGCTTCTCTTTTAAAGCAATTCTAAGCTTATTTATTACTTCTAAAGGGTTTAAGTTCGTTTTAGCTGTTACTAAACCAAGAACTGGTGTAACATCTACTTTTGCATCTTTATCTCCCAATTCTCCAAGCAAATACCATAGTTCACTACAAGCATTTCTTTCATTACCACGTGAAGTTGAAATTAAAAGATTAAAATCTTTAAGCATAGTTCATCACTTAACATCTATCATGAATTTTATATTCTTTTTTTATAGCCGATATTATTTCCTTCTCGCTAATAGGCCCTTCCCTTAAAATTTTTACTTGATTGTTTGTTAAATCTATTACTGTAGATCCAATTCCAATCCCGCTTGATCCACCATCTATTATCAAATCTATTAGACTCAATTTTTTGTTTAATTGCTTTAAAATCTCATTTACGCTTTTACATGGAGGTTCTCCACTTATGTTTGCACTTGTTCCAATTAATAATCCTCCACAATTTTTAATAAGTTCTATTGTAAATTGACTCTTAGGAATCCTAACTCCAACACTATTAAGTCCAAATGTAACTATGTTTGGTAAAATTGGCTTCTTCTTTAATACTATCGTTAATGCTCCTGGCCAAAAAAATTCAATTAAATTCTTTGATAATGGAGTTAATAGCGCTATTTTTTCAACATCTTTCACATTACTAGCTAGTATTGGCAAAGGCTTATTTCTTTCACCCTTAATCTTTATTAATCTTTTCACAGCTTCTTCATTGAATGGATTACATCCTAATCCATAAACAGTATCCGTGGGATAAACTATTATGCCCCCCCTTTTTACAACATAACTTGCTTTTTTTATTGCATCGTTGTTAGCGTTTATTATTTGCAATTTAAATCATTATGGAATTGATAAAGCTTGGTACTTAAGCTTTTAGTCAAAAATTGCTTTATGGCTTAACTCCAGAAAGAAGCAATATTAGCTATGCATAAAACGATGATAAGGGCCTAATGTTACGTCAATCTCTTGCATAATTAAAGCTTGGTTTCATCGAGCTTTATGAAAAGCAAGAAAGAGTAGATAAAGGTAAAACACCTTCATATTTGCTTACAAACTCAAAAACTAATCTACTGCATAAATGAATCGCAATTTCTATGTGAAGATAGCCTAGTCTATCAAGAATTCAATATTACAAGTCGTTATCTTCTAGAGTATGTTTAATTTTTAGTAATGCTTTTCTCATAGATAAAAATTGGCTAAATAATGTATCTAATTTTCAATTCTCAAAGAGAGACTTAGCTTCATAATGCTTGTAAAGCAAGTTTAGACATACAACTATGACTATCGATGTTATTGCAAGAAGAACGATTTGAAAATCAAAGTAAACTATTTTCGAGCTTATTCCAAAAAGCTCATGTAAGCTAAACCAATCCCATTTTTTAGGCAAAGCTTTGCCTTGGATTAAAAAATGAAGTATATCCAATGTACCAAATTCTAAAAATAAAAATCCAGTTGCTATTCCAATCCCAAAGTGGATTAAGTTTAAGCTACTTGCACTTATTAGAAAAACAGTAATGTAATAACTCCATTTTAAAACCCAAATATGATAAGTATGGATTTGTGGAGCCTTAATCGTTTCAATAAGCCAATTAGGAATTTTTATATCAAGTATTGTAAACGATAAAAGATTTAAAAATAAAAAAATTTGAATTCTATTTAATGGATGCTCAAGCAATTTTTTAATTTTTAAACTCTCGAAAACTTTTACAATTAAAAAGCTTAATAAAACCCAAAATATTAAATCTATAAAAAAATTATCAAAAATTATCCTATAGCTTGGCTTAAAAGGCCAATTAAAGAAAACTCTTTCAAGCCAAGGTGCAGGATATCCATATCTGTACAATTCTTTTGGAATTACTGTTATTCTTTTTATAGCTGAGATTAAAGTAAAAATGAATCCTATCAATAATGGTGTGCCATAAAGACAAAAATTTTTCAATCTTTTAAAAGCCATTTTAACATTACCTCTTTAACGAATACATATTAATAAGTCTTGATTAAATATTTTTGAGCAGTAAAGATGTCCATAGAAAGATTAAGCATTGGAGTTCCTGAATTAGACAAATTAATAGGTGGAGGAATTCCTAAAGGATTCTTTGTAGCTGTTACTGGAGAACCTGGAACTGGCAAAACTATTCTAGGAATTCATTTCATAGCTAAAGGAATAGAAAATGGAGATAAATGCATATTAGTAACTACAGAAGAAAGTAGGGAATCAATAATAAAACAAGCTGAGCAATTTGGAATAAACTTTGAGGAAGCAATAAAAACGAAAAAATTGGTTATAATAGATGCATTAATGGGGCTAGAAAACCAATGGTCTTTAAAAAGCCTTGAAATAGAAAATTTATTAGGTAAAATAATAGAGGCGAAAAAAGAGTTAGGGTTTGGGAAATCAAGAGTTGTTATTGATTCTTTATCAGCTTTTTGGCTCGATAAACCTGCTATGGCAAGAAGATTCTCCTATACTGTAAAAAAAGTATTGGCTAAATGGGACTTTACTGTTATGGCTACTTCTCAGTATGCTATTAGCACAGCCGATGCTTTTGGGTTTGGAATAGAACATATAGCTGATGGAATAATCAGGTTTAGAAGGTTTGTTCGTAATGGAATATTAAGAAGGTTCATACTTATCGAAAAGATGAGACAAACACCTCATAGCTTGCATATGTATGAAATAGCGATAATAGATAGAAAAGGCTTAGCAATCTTAGGACCAGTTCAAGAAAGAAAAGAAGATATTTCTTTACCAAAACATGTAACTGAGAAAATCTTAAAGGCTATGAAAAATAAGGAAGCTGAGTTGAGTTGAGCTATGAAGACATAATTAAGCATTACACTAAAGCTGAAGTACAAGAAGAAATATGGAAGTTTAGCTATAAAAAATGGGTAGGCATACATTGTGAAAAAGTTGACAAAAAAGGAAAAAACTATATCATAAGGTATTCAAAAGAAAAAGCCCCACTTCAAATAAAATCTCCTTTTGATATCGCTAAGCTATTGGAAGATTTTAAAAATCTTAAACCAAGAACTTTTTATGCAACCATAAATACGTATAAAAAGCTTGAATCAATAAAAGATGTTCAAAATCCATTCAATATAGAATTTTCAACTCCTACTTTTGATATAGACAATTCTATAGAGAAATGGAAGGCTACAATAGCTGTTACAGAATTGATTTTAGAATTTCTTGAAAAAAATAATGTTGAAAAATCTATAATTTTAAAATGGTCTGAAAATGGAATGCATATTCATTTAAATCCTTACTCAATATCTTTAGATTTATTAAAAAAGCTTAATCTAAATCCAATAGATATCGCTTTTGCTATAGTTGAATACATAAGCTCTAAACTAAATGAAAGGCTTATTGAAATCAAGAAAAAATATTGTTGTGAAAGACTTAAACTAGAGAATAAAATAGATCAACAAAGGTTGTTTACTTGCCCCCTTTCTCTTCATAGAAAGCTAAACTACGTTTGTGTTTGTATTCATAGGGATGATTTAAAAAACTTTGACCTTAGCTGGATAAACATAAAAGGTTATAAGCATTATAAAGGTTGGAATAGCTATAAGCTAGGAGAAGCTGATGAATTAGCTGAAAAATCTTATTTAGAAGTAGGGGG
>JAVZFM010000027.1:0-14449 GCA_038872815.1 Bathyarchaeia archaeon | reverse complement strand
CCCCAAACATTCCTCCTACGTTACTATCGCCATAATAGTTAGTTAATGGGCTAATAGAGCATACACTAGTTTTTCCAGAGCCTATAGCCATAGTACCTGTTAAAGGGCCGTTTGTAATTATTAGCTTGTTTTCCTCATCAAAAGGCGCTACATTTTTTGGAATTTCTTCCCAAACTATTCTTGCTCCCCAACCTCTTCCTCCTATATATTTTTTTATAAATTCTTCTTTGACTTTTTGAGTTTTAACTTCTTTCTTAGATAGATCGATCCTTAAAATATTTCCTATATAGCCTCCAAATTTTTTCTCCAATTAAATACACCTTTAAATTTAGCGTTTTGATAATGCTTTCCTATAATTTAATATTTTCTAATAGAGATGATTATTAGGAGTAGTTTAAGCTAATAAGATGTATAAAAAATGTTAGAGATTTTTAAAAAGTTACTGGAACTTTCTTATAAGAACAAAGAGGTTAGGATTGATTATGTATTAAAAGGCTTAAAAAACGATTTAAAAGAAATTCTTGAGGTTTTTAAAAAAGATGGATTAATCGAAGATTACAATGAGCAAGAAGGAATACTTAAAGTAAATTTTGAGAACCGTTTAAAAATGGCTATAAAAGCAATCCAAATTGGAGGCGATATTGAAGGAATCTGTAAAAAACTGGATTGGCAAGAGTTTGAAAACTTTGTTTCAAAAATTCTTGAAATGAATGGTTACAATGTAACTAAGCATTATAGATTTAAGTATAAGAATAAAAAGTATGAATTCGATATACTTGCTTATAACAACCTTTTTATCCTTTGTATAGATTGTAAACATTGGAGGCATGGAGGGCAAAAAAGTAAGCTTTTAAAAGCTGCAAGGATGCAATTGAATAGAGTAATAGCATTTTCTAAATTGAAAGGTGAAGCAAAGCTTATTAAAAATGGAAAAAAGCTTAGGCTATTGCCCATAATTTTAACATTAATGGATGCCCCATTTAAAGAATTGGAAAAGATTCCAATAGTTCCTATACTTAAATTTAACGACTTTATGTATCGTTTATCTCCTATAACAAATGAGTTCATAAAAATTATAATTGAACATTAAAAATAAAGTTTATTGCTATTTTTTAGAAAGTTTATTCAAATAATGTTTTGCATAGCTACATAATGGTACTATTTCTAACCCTTGATTTTTTGCATAAGAAATAGCTTCTTCCATTAATTTAGCAGCTAATCCTTTTCCTCTAAATTGCCCAGGAGTATACGTGCTTTCTATATACATGATTTTTCTATTAAGCCTATATTTTAAGTATGCATACACTCCACGATCTAATCTTATAAGGAATAAACCTGGTCTATGCAATATGTTCAACTTTCATACCAAATTTTTATAGTTATAATAATCCCATATATTTAAGCATATACTTTATGATTGCTTTGCTTTAAAGCTAAATTCCTAGATAAAGCATTTACTTAACCTAAACTATAGCGCAAAATTTTTATGACAATTAGAATATTTATTAATGCTTTAAAAGGATGGTAGTAAACTTTGATAGAAAGAAAAGAAATTCAAGAAATAGTAAGAAAGTATAAAAATCCTATAGGAGTTGTTCTAGGAAGCCATTCAGCCTTAGATGCTTTAAATGGGTTAAGGAATTATGGAATTAGAGGATTAGTTTATGTAACTCATGAAAGGGCCGAGATATACTTTAGAGAACCAAGAGTTGGAGTACCAAATGAACGTATTATAGATTTGCCAAGTATATGTAAACGTGATTTGGTAGTTGCTGAAGATATAACAAAAATAATTAAAAGCAAGAAAAAATGGAAGGAGGCAATTTTGATAATCGATAAATATGAAGATATTTTAAAACCTGAGTACCAAGATGGATTGATTGAGCTTGAAGCAATACAAATTCCAAATAGAGCATTTTCAGTTTATGTAGGAGGATATGCTTGCGAAAAAATCGAAAAAGACTTTTACGTGCCAATACTTGGATCAAGAGATTTATTAAAAATAGAAAATAGAGAAGAAGTTGAGAAGAATTACTATTGGTATTTAGAGCAAATAAAAGCTCCTTATCCCAAAAAATTTGATTATGAAGTTGTTGAAGACGGTATTAGATTTATTCAAAAAGTTGAACAGCCAGTTGTATTAAAAATACCTCATGCTTCTAGAAGACTTGAAAGAGGATTCATATTTGCTTCTAATGGCTTTGATTTAGAAGAAAAAGTTAAGGCAGAAGTTTTAAAAAGGAATGTTTTACTAGAAGACCTTAAATCTGGTAGAGCTGAAGAATACATACCCGGAGTTACTGCAAATTTTAATTTCTTCTACTCGCCAATATATGCAAGCGAGAATTGGGGAGATTTAGAAAAGTATAGTGAAAAATGGAGACTTGCTAATGAGCTTATATCGATAGATGAGCGAAGGGAAACAACTCATGATGGAATAATTCGAATGCTAGCAAAAGATCAGCTAAAAGCCGATTGGAATAAAACTTCTTATCCTATAAGCTTTGAAGTTACAGCACATTCAATGATAAGCTTAAGGGAATCGCTTTTAAGGAAGATTTATCCAATAGCAGATTCTTTTGTAGAAATTACTCAAAAAATAAACCAGCCTGGAATGATAGGAGCTTATTGTATTCAAACACTTATAACTTTTGAAGAACAACCATTCGTAAGTGGAATAACTCAAGGAATTTATGATTTAGAAGGAGATAGACTTTTTGATTTTGCTTTTAAAGTTCAAGATTTAGCTACAAGACATGGAGGGGGAACAAACGTACATATGGGAATAGGTTCCCAATATAGCAATTCAAAATATATGCGAGCAATGTCCATGGGAGATCGCATAGCTTTAGAGCTTTTTATTGCAAAAAAGAAGAAGAAACTTGATTTAATAATAACTTAATTATTCATTTTTGCTTTAGCATCTTTATAACTTCTAAAAAACTTTCTGATTTTGAAGTGCCGAATTCTAGACTAATTTCTCTTACAATAATCCTTTCTAGTACTTTTGTACCTTCTCCAAATATGCTTTCTAAAGCTTTAATAAATTCTTCAGGCTTTTTAGGAATTTCTTCATATTTTAAATTTTTAGCATGTTCTAAATGCCAGTAAATGGCATGCTTAACGCTTTCTCCTAAAGAGCCAATAGCTTTGTCTATACATCTTAAAACTTTATTTTCAAACTCATTTGACATTAGGTTTAAACCTTTTAGACCCACTTATTTATATGTGATATTGCAACTCTATTTAAATATTATTAAAATAGTAGGCTTTAGTTGAACCATTATTGCTTAGTAAAAAACCCAAGATTTTTTCTCTATTGGCTCTACTAAATATCAAAATTTATAGCCATAAGCTTAAATAGCAAATAAAACACCTTGTTAAGATTAAAATTAAAAAGATTATAGTTATTAGAAGAAAGGTTAAAAAAATATTATAAATTCCTTGGCTAGGAGATGCCACTAAATAGCTTGCAAAGCTTAAAGGATTATCTAATTTTCCAAGACTCCAAGCTGATAAATTATACCATTTACCATCTATACTTATTCGAACTAAAAATCCAATAGTTTGTCCTGCTGAAACGCTAAAGTCATGCATAGTATCAAAGGAATTCAATGGATGGCTAAGCTCGAATTGATTCAAGGAGCTTTTACGGCTTCCTGCCCCTTTTCCATCATTTATTCCTTCATCGATAGTATCTGGATTAATTGCTTTACCAATCGTGTAATAATATCCATCAAAGAATAAATTCATTCCAACAATTGCTACAAAGTCATCTCCTTCCTCAAAACTTTTTTCACATCCATTATCGTTATCAAAAAAGACTTCAAAACCATCCATCGAGTCAAATTCATTATCTCCCTCTATTGAAACAGCCATATACAAGTTTTCTTTATCATTCATTGCATATACTATGCCTGTAATCGTTTCACCATTTGAAGTTGTAAATGACCCAAATTTTGCTTTTCCAGCAGCTTTCCATTCTTCAGCTTCTATTATTCCATCTATAATAGGCGGAATACTTGTATAGCCTGAAAGCAATAACCTATTAATCGCTAGAGATTGTGGTAACGTCATTATGAAATAAAGTATTAAAAAAAGTTTAATCAGTTTAATAAAGCGATTGCGGCTATAGCATGATTTTAACTTCATAAAAAATATTTTCTGAAAGCATTAATTTATTCTTTTCTTATATAAGCTATTTGACGTTTTTAGTTAAGAATTTTTATTAAACCATTCCTTTTATGTTTATTTAAGAAAAGAGTTGGAGAATTTATGGTTAGATTTGCTCATATTGCAGATACTCATTTAGGTTTTAGGCAATATAATCTTGATGAGCGAGAACAAGATGTTTACGATGTTATGGATGAGATAGTTGATAAGCTTCTTGAAGAGCGAGTAGATATAATTATCCATAGCGGTGATCTTTTCGACTCTTCTAGGCCAACAGCTCAAGCATACTATGCTTTTAAAAGATTTCTTACAAGGCTTAATGGAAAGATAAAAGTTTTTTCCATATTAGGAGATCATGATACGCCTAAGCGTAAAGGTATGCCTCCACAAAAATTGTTCGAAGGTAGAATTCACATTTTAGGGCTTAATGGAGGGGAATATCAAGTAATTCATTTTAATAGTCAGGATGTTTTAGTTGCTGGAATATCATATATTGGCCATAGATATAAAGAATTCTTAATCGAAGAATTAAAAAAACTTGATTCTATTGCTATAAAATACCCATTAAGTATATTAGCTTTACATCAAGCTGTTGAAAAATTTTTCATGTTTGAAGGGGCATTTGAAATAAAAATGAATGAGTTGCCAAAGAATTTTAGATACTATGCTATGGGTCATCTTCATGATAGAATACAAGTACCTTTTTTGAATGGAAAGCTTGCTTATGCTGGTTCAACTGAGATTTTCAGGAGTAATGAAGTCGATGAATGGAAAAAGCATGGAAAAGGCTTTTATATTGTAGACCTTAATAACAATGATATAAGCGTTAAAGAAGTTAATCTTGAAAGCATTAGGCCACAATTAAAAGTTAAAATAAACTATGCCAATTTTGATCAAGAACTAAAAAAGCTTGAAAATTCTCTTGAAGGCTATAGAAAACTTCCAATAGCACATGTAATTGTTGAAGGAAAAGAAATAGATAGACAAAGAGTTCAACATATCTTGAATGAAACTTTATCTGGAAAAGTTTTACATTTTCGCTCACAAATTGTTGAAGAATTTGAAAAAAAGCTTTTTGAACTAAAGTCCGGAAATATCAACATAAATGTTCTTTTAAAAGAGTACTTTAAGGATGAAAAAATAGCAGAGTTTGGCTTTGAGTTATTCAAAGTTTTAAGGCTTGGAGATATTGAAGAAGCAAAAAAGATTGCTAACGAATATTTTAAGGAGATGGAGAAATGCTATTAAAAAGGGCCTATCTTGAAAACTTTATTTCCCATGCTAGAAGCGAGTTAAAGTTTGATTATGGAATAAACGTGATTAGAGGCCCTAATGGAGCTGGAAAAACCTCTATCCTCGATGCTATAAGCTTTGGGCTTTTTAACATTCATAGTAGAGGGAAAAAAGAGAATTTAATCAATAATCGAGCTGATAAAGCGCATATTGCTATAGAATTTAGCGAAGGGGGAGTTAATTACATAGTTGAGTGGATTGTTGATCGAAAAAAGCCAGCAGCAGGTATTCTTTCTAGGATTCAAGATGGAGAAAAAATTATTATTGCAAAAGGTGGGGAGCGAGTTATAATCCCTGAAATAGAGAAAATCTTAAGCTTTGATAAGGATCTTTTCATAAATTCCATTTATATTAAGCAAGGAGAAATTGAAAGACTTATTACTGAGACTTCAGCTGTAAGAAAAGAAATTATTACAAAGCTTCTTGGAATTGAAGATCTTGAAAGAGCTTATCAAAACATGAAAGAAGTCATAAATGAATATCAAGCAATCGTTGAAAGATTGGTTGGGGAATTAAAAAGAAAGCCAGAGGTTGAGGATCAAATCCAAAGCTTAAAGTCAGAAATAGAGAGCTTAAGCTTATTGCTTAAGTCTAAAAAACTTAAGCTAAAAAGTATTGAAGAAGAAATAAAAATTCTTGAAGAAATGCTTAAAGAACTTGAGCTAAAAAAGGAAAGATTTATTGAGTTAAGCTCTCAAAAAGCTGTTTTAGAAGCCACTATAGAAAATTTAGACAAAACTTTAAGAAGAAAAAAAGATGAGCTAAAAGAAGCTGAATCTGCCTTTACAAAAGTAGAAATACTTAAAGAATTTGTTGTAAAACTTCCTTTAATAGAAAGTTATATTGATTTATTTCGGAAATTAAACGAAAAAGAAAAAGATATAGGACAAGAATATCAAAAACTTAAGCGTGTAGAAAGCTTAAGGAGTATTCTAGTGCAAAATGAAGGAGCTTACAAATCTTATCTAGAAAAAATTGCTTTACTTAAGCAAAAAAGAGAAGAAAGGAAAAGTTATGAGGGCGCTAAAGAAGAGCTTGCTCAAGTTAAAAAACATCTTCAAGATAACGTTAAAAAGCGTAATAAAAAGTTTGAAATTCTATTACAAAGATTAAATGAGTATTCCCAAATTCTTGGAAGAGAAGTTACTCAAGAAAACATTGAATTAATCCTTAAAGCCAAGAAAAATGAGCTTGAAATTTTAAAAGCCAAATTAGAGAAAGAGGCCTATAGCTTAAGGGAAGAAATTGGAGGCATTAAAAAAGAGATTGAAGAGATAGAACTCAAGATATCTAAGATAGCTGATGCTAAAGTTTGTCCAGTTTGTGGAAGAGATTTAACTCTTGAACATAAAGCCATACTTCAAGAAGAATTTGAAAGAACAAAGCAAGAAAGCCAAGAAAGGATAAACAAGCTTCAAGAAGAGCTTAAAAATGTTGATTTAGAAAAGAAAGAGTGTGAAAAAAACCTTGAAAAATTGGCTTTTATAAGTTTAGATAAAATAACTGAGATCGTAGAAGAGGTTAAGGAATTAGATATAAAGATCAATCAAGATCAATTTGAAATAGAAAACTTAAAGAAAAAAGCAGAAGCTTTAGAAAGAATAGATTTTGAAATTGAGGAGTTTGAAAAAGAAATCAAAGAACTTGAAGATTCCTATCAAAGTTATGATGCAGCAAAACGTGAAATTGCTATATGGCCTTCAAAAGAAGAAATTGAGGCAAACCTTAGTAAGATTAATGAAGAAATAGATGTAATTTCAAAAGAAATAGAAAGTTTAGTAATGAAGCTTGGTTACAGACCAAAAAATCCAGAGCATGAATTAGCTAATTTAAGGAGTAAAAAAGAAGATTTTGATAAAAATGAGCTATTAGCAAAGAAAAGAGATACTTTACGAGGTGAGGTGCAAAGCTTAAGTAAAGAGTTTGCGATCAGAAACAAGGAGTTTGAAAAGGTTTTAGAAGAATTAACAAAGCTTAGCTATGATGAGAATTTCCATAAAGAAAGGAAAAGAGAGTTCGAGGCTAAAAAGCAAGAAATAATTGAAGTAAAAGCGGAAGTAGTTAGGCTAGAAACTGAAGTCAAGAATAAAAACGATGAAAAAATAAGATATGAAAATGAATTAAAAAGGCTTATTGAGAAAGAACAAGAAATGACCAGAGTCGAAAAGTTTATTAGAATTCTTGAGAATATTAGATTTGCTTTTCATAAAGATGGACTTCAAAGATTGATTAGAGCAAGATCAAAACCTCTTTTAGAAAAAATAACTCGAGATTTCTTTGAAAAATTTAATCTTGAGTTTTTTGATGTTCAAATCGATGAAGATTATAATATTTCTCTTGTTGGGCTTCTAGGTACTCAAACCATAGAGCAAATTAGTGGTGGCGAAAGAGTTGCACTTGCAATAGCCTTAAGACTAGCTATAGCAAGAGTTTTATCAGAAAAAGTTGAGACTATTATTATGGATGAACCTACTGTAAATTTGGATGAAGAAAGACAAAGGGAGCTTATCAATATTTTAAACTTTTTCTTTAAAGAAGGAAGTAAGATTGCCCCACAAATAATCGTTATAACACATCATCAAGAAATTGAAGATATCGCAGATGCAGCATACATTGTAAACAAGAAAGAGGGCTTTTCGACCGTTGAGTTAAGAAGTTGAATTTATTGAATAAATTAAAGGCCTAAGCGAAAAGAGAGGCTACATTCTCCAAGATTGTTAAAAGAAATGTTTCTTGCTTACTGTTCGCTATAACATTAAGCGTTAATCACTAAGGCAAATGCTTGCTAAAGATTAACTGAAAACTCTTAAAATTTTATAAGTTTTTATTCTATACTTAAGTTTATGGAAAAGGAATACTGCTTCGTTGTAATTGCGGGAATACTTCTTAGAACTTTAGTTTTTGGTGGGCAAATATTCGTTAATCTAGGCTTATCGCTTTATGAAATTTCTACGTTTACATTGATTTTTAGTTTTTTATTTATACCTTTAATCCTTTTTTAAAAAAAGAATGCGGTTTTAAGAAGTCAATGATAGGATTCTTTCTTGTATTCGGATTTTTTGGTGCAATTGCTCGATTATGCCAATTTGGTGCCGTAGTCTTAGGCGTACGAGTTGCCATAGTTGTTCTTTTATTGTATACTCAACCGCTTTGGACAATTGCTTTTAACAAATTATTTTTACAAGAAAGCATTACTAAGCGTAAAATCCTTGCCATGATATTAGTTTTGGTAGGGCATTTTTACTCCTAAATTCTTTTGGCATAACAAAAACTGGAGGTTTTCCAGGTATGATTGTAGCTTTAATTGGAGGAATTTTTTATCTTGATATGTAATCTACAGCAGAATAAGCGGTATTAGGAAATATCATCCTATAACAACAACTTTTGGCCATACTTTTTTCACTTCGCTATTTTTGATTATTTCTTATCCAATAATATCTCTTTTCAATAAAGATTTTTCAATATTCCAATCGATTTATGGCTTTCCCTATTTATTTACGCATTTATTTCAAACTTAATACTCAAAAATCATGTTTGGATCAGAATAATCGTAAACTGTACTATTTATTTACGCATTTATTTCAAACTTAATACCGTTTACCTTGATTTTTAAAGGAGCTCAAAAAGTCCCTGCTTCTAGCTTGGAATAATTTTGTTGTTAGAGCCTATTAGTGCTTCGGTTTTAGCAACAATATTTTTAAAAACAACCGCTTAGTTTGAACATATTGCTTGGTGGAGCATTAATTTTGATTTCAAACTATTTAACAATTTTAAATTAGCTCATTTGTACATTAATGTTTCAAAATGAAACATTTATATACCAGATAATAAATAATTGATTGCGAGCAACAATGATATATCATAAATGGAACATAAAAGTTTCGTATAAAAGCCTTTCAAAAAAGTTGAAAAAAGCCTATAGCGTTTTCATTATCTGCTTTTCTGTTCTAGCAATTCTATCATTTTCTTCTATACTTGCTTTTGAAAACGCTTCACCTATGCTGGAACCAATAGAAGATAAGTTTGTTTTTGAAGGCTCAAGGTTAACATTCATTCTTAATGCAACTGATCCAGATGGAGATCCTATTAGTTTTTCTGCAATAGGACTTCCAGAAGACGCAATTCTTAATGAAACTAGTGGAAACTTTACTTGGATACCAAGCTATGATCAAGCTGGAAATTATTCAATACAGTTTATCGTAATTGATACTAAAGGCGCTATGGATTCAAAGAATGTAAGCATTTATGTCTTAGATTTTAATCGCCCTCCAAAACTTGACCAATCGGAGACAAAGTTGTTGAAGGTGGGGAACTTAAATTCACGATATTTGCTTTAGATCCAGATGGAGACCAATTAACTTTTCTTGTAGTAGACGTACCTGAGGGAGCTAACTTCGATTCTTCAACAAGGACTTTTCAATGGATACCAGCCCTTGGAGATGCTGGAAATTATTCAGTAACCTTTATAGCCTTAGACGGCAAAGGTGAAGAGAGTTCAGAAACAATAACCATAAGAGTTATCAGTAAAAAGCAGAAATTAGGATCTTCTATCGATGAAATTATTCAAAAAGTTCAAAACTACTACGAAACTGGCCATATAAACAATAAAGGCATAAAAAATAGCTTAATCTCTAAGCTAAAGGCTGCAAATAATGAACTTTCAAAAGAATGCTTTACTCAAACCAAAAAAATTGTTAATGCATTTATACAACAAATTAGAGCTCAATACAGAAAGCATATATCCCATGAAGCAGCCTCAAGCCTAATCGAGATGGCACAAAGAATTTTACAGATGCTATAAGCAAGCCTAATCAATTTATGCATAAACTTCCTTCTATCTTTTCTTTAAGCTACTTTTTTTAATTGTTTTTCATACATTTCAATAACTTCTTTCGAGGTAGTAGCATCTTCTGGACTTTTATCTTTACGCCAATTTCCAGTAAAACGTGGAAATCTAAGGGCTAAACCGCTTCCTTTCTTGATAACTCCTCTACCGCATGTATGTAATGGCGATAGAGTAATTTCATCAGCAGCAACTTCTAAAACTATTGAAGGAACAAACCATATATCAGGTTCCATTATAGAATTTACACGCCCATGCTTATGCGGTATAATATAATCTTTCATTATATCTGGAAAGTTTGCTAAATCTTCATCAGTAAATCCGCTTCCTAGCTTACAAACAGTTTCAAAAACATCCTCTTTAGGGTTATAAGTAGCCATTAATAAAGCTCCATAAGATCCTGCTCTTTTTCCTTTACCATAAAAAGCTCCAACGATTACTAAATCAAACGTATCAGCTACTTCGCTTTTATAGGATCTTTTATATTTGATCCAAAGCCATCCTCTTGCTCCAGCTTGGTAAATAGATTCGTCGCTTATGTTTTTAGCCAATAAACCCTCGCATCCTGAAGAAACAGCCGTTTCAAAGAATTCCTCAAGCTTGTTAACGTTATCAACAATTAATTGTTCTGCTAACCCTACATGCTCAGTTTTAATTATTGTTTCTTCAAGCTTTTTCCTTCTTTCTAAGTAAGGCTTAAGGGTTAAATCTTCTCCATCTAGATAAAGTAAATCGAATAAAAATACTACAACAGGTATTTCCTCAGCCATTTTTTTAATATCATATTTTCTTCCTCTTCTTTGAGAAATCATTTGGAAAGGAAGCATTTCTCCAGTGTTAGGCTCTATTCCTACACATTCCCCTTCTAATATAGCTTCTTTAGCTTTAACAGCTTCTTTTAAGTATTCACAAACATCTGGGAATTGAGAAGTTATATTTTCCAACCTTCTTGAAAACAAAAAAGCTTTATCTTTAGAAACATGAGCTTGAACTCTAAGTCCATCATATTTGAATTCAAGTGAGCATTTCCCACCCATTTTTTCAAGTATTTCTTGAGGAGATGAAAGCCTTTCAGCTAACATAGGACGAATTGGCCTTCCAAGAGAAATTTTAAACTTTTTTACTCCTTCAAGCCCTTCTAAAGCCACAACTTTGGCTACATGGCCTAAATCCGATGATAAGTTATAAGCTCTCTCTAGATCTTCTCTAGCTTCTTTGCTTCCACAGTATGCTATAGCCAATGCATCGAGTATGGTCATATCTGCTACACCTAGCCTTAATTTGCCTATACTCATCCTTATTATGTACTTAGCCTCTTCTGGAGTTGCATCGTTAAGAAGGCTACAAAGCAATCTAATTTTGGATTCTATAGAGCCTGGACCAGTAGCATGGGCAATTTTATCAAATGTATCGTAAACAAGCTCAACAGTAAGAGACTTTTTGAATAAAGTTAATTGAGATTTCTTTTTTAAAATTTCTTCAGCTGCTAGCCCTAAATCTCCAGTTTTTTTAAAAACTTGATCAATTTCATCTTCTTTTTTTCCACTTACTATAGATAATGCCTTAATTGCTAATCTTTCAGCTATTCCTAATTCTATTCCAATAAAATCTGGATAAAGCTTCCCTTGAGTGAGGTAGACAACTTTATCGACTATATCCTTTTGTGTATTGTTAAACAACTCTACTAAGTAATCAGTGATTTCAAGCCTTTTAGTTGTGCTTTCTATTTTTTCGTACGTTTTAGTTATTAATGAGTAGTCCATAGTTCTCACTATGATTCAAGTATACTCCTTTCAAATTAATTTTTTGAAATTTTCACTCTGTATGAATTCTAAACAAATCGACATCATAGCCTAACAAGCTTAAAAATTCTCTAGCCGCTCTTTTAACATCTTTAGCTTGAGTAATATAGCGGCCTACTATTAAAATATCTGCTCCAGATTTTAAAGCTATTGGAGTTGTGGTTGGATCTATTCCTCCAGCTACCCCAACCAATATTTTTCGATCTTTAAATGCTTGTTTTATATCCTTAATCAGTTCCCATTTACTTTCACTAGTTTTTTCTTCATCTATTCCTCTATGAATTATCACTACTTCTGGAATTTCCTCTAGTTCTTTTAAAAGCTTTAAGGGATTTTGAACACCCATCATATCTATTACTGAGTAAATCCCAAGCCTTTTAGCCTCATAAATGAATTTATTTATGGTTTCTTTAGGGGCTAGCCCTGAGACAACCACAGCATCAGCTGTTTCTTCATAAGCTAAATCAACTTCAACTTGACCAACATCTAAAGTTTTTAAATCAGCAACGATGAATATATCTTTAATCTCTTTTCTTATTTCACGAATTACGCTAACTCCATATTTTTTGATTAAAGGAGTGCCAGCTTCAATTATTATTCTATCGCTTTGAGGCAATTCTTTAACTATTTTTAAAGTTTTCTCAATATCTGGAATGTCTAAAGCTATTTGAAGGTAAGGAGGATTCCAAAGCCTTGGAACCCTGAATTCCATGATAGGATGAATAGCCCTATCTTTTTCGTCTATTATTTTATCCAAACTAGGATACTCTGATAAAGCTCTTTTTAAAGCAAGTTTTGTAGCTCCATAATTGTAATGATAAATTTTTCTGAAGTCTTTTGCTTCTGGATGAACAAATACGCTACAAATTATTACTAATTCATCTACTTTTTCTTTCGGTATTAAGTTTTCCTCTACAGCATCAGCTATGGCTTTGGCTACAGCTGCCTGTGCAGGGCCAAACACTTTGTTAGCCTGTTCAAGGTCTTTTATTGTAACTTTTGGCACTACCAATGTAAAAGGTTTTGAAGGAAGGTTTGGCCTAATTATGGCTAAAAGAGGCGTATGCCCAGCAGATAAATTGGCTAAACTATTTGCAAAAGCTTGTCCTACTGGGCCATTTTTATCGCCTATTATCAAGTCTATATGAGCTACTTCAGGTTCTTTTCCTACAAGTGCTTCTCCTATGTAAAACAAGTTCAACCCTTCTTTAAAGATTGTTTTATAGTAACTATATACATTATTAATTTATAACTAGTATAAATGAGTTGCCATCGCTGAGATATATATTAAATTAAGTTTTACAGGGATGTTAGGAGCCTTTTATCAATTTAGTTTCATGGGTAAAAAGTTTTGAATGATCTATTACTCATACGAGACTGCTATCTTTTTTAATAAAGCGTAGCGAGTTGCATTTACTAAAAAATAAAGTTTAAATATATCATTAATGATATTGAATTTGATATCAAATTCAATACGTGAATAGAATGCTTGAACACAATTATTATAATGTTTTTGAAAAATTTCCAATAAGACACTGGAGAAGGCATACAGCAGCTGTTCCTAAAGGATTTCTAAGGTACTTTGTCCTAAAGCTTTTAAGCTTAAAACCAATGTCAGGAGTCGAATTACTTGAAGAAATTGGAAAAAGAACTTATGGAAAGTGGAAACCAAGTCCAGGCTCAATATATCCATTGCTTGCATGGTTACAAGAAAATGGGATAATAGAAGGTGTTCCAACAGAAGAGGTTGGTATAAAACGCTATAGGCTAACTGAAAAAGGAAAAAAACTTCTTGAAAAAGAATCGGCGATTAAAGAAGAGTTGAGAACAAAATTGAAGTTTATAATTCCTTCATTAACTTCATGTTCTCTTTGGACAACTTCTCATAAATTCGAACATTTAGTAGAATTTGAAGAGATTGAAAAGAGGTTTTTATTAGCTCTTTTCGAGTTAACAGAGAATTTAGAGTCTAAATTTTCAAAAGAAATTGTAGAAGAGATCAAGAAGGTATTATATGAAGCTTTACAAAAAATTGAGGAAATTAACGCAAAGCTAAAGGAAGTATGAAACTATGGTAGGGAACATTATTGAGGCTAAAGGTTTAACTAAAGTGTTTAATGGAAACTTGATAGCCGTTGATCATGTAAGCTTTGATGTAAAAGATGGAGAAATATTTGGATTTTTAGGTCCAAATGGAGCTGGAAAAACGACTACAATAAACATGCTTACAACTATTCTAAAACCAACAAAAGGAGTAGCAACAGTATGTGGGCATGATATAATTAAGGAAGCAGGCATGGTTAGAAGAAAAATAGGCGTTGTTCCACAAGAATATACA
>JAVZFM010000026.1:0-14485 GCA_038872815.1 Bathyarchaeia archaeon | reverse complement strand
AATTAAATATCCAAACATTAATGGAAAAACTTTTCGCTCCTTTAAGGCTTTTTTAATTTTATTAAAGCTATCGAAAAATTCCTTTACATCCCTTCCATAAATTCTAGATTTTGCCTCTCCGATTATGATTATTGGATAACGCCCTTTTTTCCCCTCGCCATAAAGATTGACTTCTATTTCTTCTCCATTAACTTTTATAAATCGTCTTTCCAATTCTTCAACATGTATGCGTTCATGTGTTTCAAGCCATGAAGGAAGCATGACTTTTGCTATATCTTCAAGACTATAGCCAATAGTATCTGAAAGCCCAGCAACTGCCATAGCAAGCTTTCCAAGAGAATCCTCAGTTCTTTTTTGAGCTTCAGCAAGCCTTTCAACAACTTCCTCAAGCCTTGTAACCCTTTCAGCAAGCTTTCCAAGAGAATCCTCAGTTCTTTTTTGAGCTTCAGCAAGCCTTTCAACAACTTCCTCAAGCCTTGTAACCCTTTCAGCAAGCTTTCCAAGAGAATCCTCAGTTCTTTTTTGAGCTTCAGCAAGCCTTTCAACAACTTCCTCAAGCCTTGTAAGGGCATTAGAAAGTTCAGATACAGTCTTAGTTAGCCTATCAAAATCTTCTCGTACAACTTTGACTTCACTAACTCTTTGATCTACAATGCGTATAATGGTTTCATAAAGTTCAGGAGAAATTGACATTATACTTCCTAAATTAAGTTTATTCGCGTTTATTTATAAACTTTTATTTTTGATTGCTATGTTGAATAGCTTTACATTTAAGCATGTTTTATGAAAGTAAAATAAGCTATTTTAATCGTTCAGCGCTGCTATTCATGAAAGTACTACTCTTTATCCAAAAAGCTCTATTAAACCTATACGCTTATTAAATAAATACATTAAATCTTAAGAATGAATTAAAGATTAAGTTATACTTGAGGAGATAAGCATGTTGTTTGGGCTTAATACAGCTCCTATGTGGCCACCATGTTTAACTGGAGAAGTTTATAGGATAGCAGAAGAACAAGGCATTGATTATGCTTGGCTAACTGATTATGTTAATTCAAGGGATGTTTTTTCTGTATTAATGGTTATAGCATTAAGTACTAAAAAAATTAAACTTGGACCAGGAATCACAAATCCTTACACAAGACATCCAGTAACCATAGCAGCTTCAACGATTTCATTGAATGAAGCTTCTCAAGGAAGAGCATTTTTAGGAATAGGAGCTGGTGATGGATCTTTACTAAAGTCTGTTGGAATTCAAAGAGAAAAAGCTTATGAAAGAATTAAAGAAACTATAGAAATTTCAAGAAAAATTTTTTCTGGAAAAGTCTTGAATTATAATGGAAAATTCTTTAAGTTTTCAAACTTTAAGTTTCTTTATCCTCCCTCAACTTCAATACCAATTTATATAGGGGCTAGAGGAGCTAAAATGCTACAATTAGCTTGTGAAATAGCTGATGGAGTTTACATAGATGCTTTAAACCCTATCGAAACAAAATTTTCTTTAGAAGAAATAAAAAAAGGCATAACCAAAGCTAATAGAAAGCTAACTGATATGGAATTGGCTTCTGGAATAATTTTTTATACTTCAAACAATATAGAAGAAGCAAAAAAATCAGTAAAATGGTTAGTGGCTTTAGTGGCCTCTAGTGCATCCATAGAAACCTTGAATAGATTAAATGTAAATCTTGAAAGTGTGAAGGTTTTAAAAGACTCTATCAATAAAAAAGGGTTAGAGAATTCTCTTCACTTAGTTACTGATGAAATGGTAGAAACTTTTGCTGTGGCAGGTCCTTCAAAGTTATTAATAGAAGCTATAGAAAAGCTTAAAAAAATTGGATTAAATCAAACTGTATTAATAAATGTAGAGTTTAACATAGAAAAACTTAAGAACCAATTAATAAAAATAGGAAAAGAAGTAATTCCAGTTTTTAAAGTTTAAATTTTAAGCTTTATACTCTAGCGTATTTTTTGATAACTTCGACTATTGACTTTCCTTTTTCAAGCTCTCTAGACTCTTGCTTTTCTAAAGAATCTATTTCTTTAGCTAAAGCTATAACATCTTCAACTAAGTTAATGGGTATTACTACGACCCCATCGTTATCGCCAACTATTAAATCTCCAGGATTTATGTTTACGCCATCTATCGTTATTGAAGAATTTATTTCAACTACTTTTGTACGTCCAACAGAAGTTACAGGAGTAATGCTTTTTGCAAATATGGAAAAAGAAATGGCTTTAGCCTCTAATATATCTCTTACTCCCCCATCTAAAACTGCTCCTTTTATTCCTTTCTTTTTGGCTGCTAAACTCATTAACCCTCCCCAAAGAGCTATATCTTTTGCATTTCCATCTTCAACAGCTCTAACTATTATATCACCAGGCTTAGCTTTATCTATGACTTCTAAAGCAGGAAGTGGTGTAACAACTTCTTTAGTTAATACATCCTTGATTGTAACTGCTTGTCCTACTATCCTTTTCGTAGGGAAAATAGGCTTAACTTCATAAGAAAGATAGCCCTTTACTCCTTTTTTATCTAATGCATCAGATAAAGAAGCTGTAGGTATTTTTTCCAATTCCTTTATATATCTATTTAATGCTTTTTTATCCAAAATCTTCACCATTTTCTTTATTCTCTTTAAAAACATCTTTAAGTGTTTTACTAAGATAATAATTTAAATCTATTCCATATTCCTTAGCTATGATTTTTAATGCTTTCCAAACTCCAGTCGAGTACTGGATTGCTTTTTTAGGAATCCAAGCAACATACTTTGGCAATCCTAAAGCTTCAGCCCATTTCCTTAATATTATTTTTCTATAGTTATCTTTTACTCCAGCTATTTTAAACTGAATTGGTAAAGAGAGCGAAAACTCTATCAATTCTAAATCCATAAACGGTAACCTTAACTCAACTTTATTAGAAGAACAAACTTTTTCATCTCTTTCAAAATTCATTTTATAGGATTCCTTTAAGCTTTTTTCAAAAGCTTCTTGAAGAGCCTTTTCACTTTTTTTTAAATAGCTTAAAAAACGATAATAGCCTCCAAAAAGTTCATCGCTACCTTGACCAAGGAAAAGGCTTTTAAGTTTTAATCTTTCCATTGTTTTACAAATCCAATATATTGGAATTGCAATACTAACTTTAATTGGATTTGGGTCCTCAATATACCATAAAACTTTCCTTAAATCTTTTCTTACATCATCAAAGCTAAAAGATTGGGTTAAAACTTGTAAACCTAATTCTTCAGCAACTTTAATTGGGTACTCAAAATCGCAAAATTCTTCTAAGCCTACAGCAATCAATTTTGTTTCCAATTCATGTTTATTAATTACATGTGCAAGCAAAACACTATCTAGTCCTCCAGAAAACCCTATAGCCAATTTTGAAATATCTAAGGTCCTCTTTAAAATGGATTTAGAAAAAATTCTATCCAAATTTTCTATAGCTTTTTCTAGGCTAATAGATAATTCATGCTTAAACTTTAAACTTTTAACTTCTTTAAAAGAAACTCCATTTTTGCTTATTTCACATACATTCCCTGGAGGAAAAGAAAAAGCTTTTTTAATTCCAATTCTCCATAAAGCTTTTTTTTCTGAAGCAATCGCGAATTTATTGCTATCTTCGCCATAATAAATGGGTTTTAAACCTAAAGGATCTCTTGCAACAAATATTTTTCCATCTTTATCTAGTAATACAATTGCATAAGAACCTTCTATAGAGTTGATAAACTCAAAAAGCTTTTCTTTTAAGAATTTTCCATTGAAAAATTTTATTACATATTCAACATCTGGAATATTTAAAGCTGGGAATACGCGTCCATCAAAAATCAATCTACTATCATCGAATTCGTACGGTTGAGGTACATCCTTTTCTGGAATAATTATCGACAGGTTATAGCCTATTGCTACTTGAGATGAATTAAGCTTTTCAACATCGTTTATACTTTTTGAAATTATTTTTTCTTTTATAGTAGCGCATCCAAAACAATCTGAACCACGATGTTTAAGAATTTCCATCATAGTTTTTAAAGTAAGCCATATATCCTTGCTAAACTCCTCGCTTTTATACAGTATAGCTACTATTGCTCCCATAAAACTACTACCAAAAAATATAAAGAAATTTACGTTTATTGCTTAGAATTTCCATAAAGCTTTTTAACTAGCTTTGCAACCTTTCTGCCTAAACCTTTACATAATCCTATTTCATATTCTGATTTAGGCTCACCAGTTACTATGGCTCCTAGCCTTCCCCATTTAAATTCTGGACCTACTACTATCATTTTTTCGATTAACATAAAAGTTAAAATTGAAAGTATTGTTGTTTCTCCTCCAGCACCAGCTCCACCAGCTAAAGAGCAAAAAGCAGCTCCAACTTTATTCTCTAAAGGGTACATTTTTGAAGGATCAGCACTAAGTATTTGATCCATAAACCCCTTGATTTTGCTTGTCATAGTTCCAACATAAACTGGAGATCCAATTATTATTCCTTCATAATCTAGAAGCTCATGAATCTCAGTATAATCAACTCTTTTAACAACTACTTCTACTCCTTCTACTTCTTTTGCTCCTTCTGCAACCAAGTTAGCCATGGCTTCAGTGTTTCCAGTCCTACTATCATAGATTATTATGACTTTTGGCATGAGTAACCACAAACCATTTTTAATTTACGCATACTTTTCTATCTTGTTTAAAAATATAAAGCTTTCATTCTTAAAATTTTTAAATGCTATGATCTTCATTTAATCATGGTGTAATCCTATGGTAAAGTTTGGAATAGGTTTTATGCCAGATAGTCCTATAGAAAAAATAGTTGAATGTGCAAAGCTTGCAGAAAAAAGACAATTTGATTTTCTTTGGGTTCTTGATTCAATTCCATTAAACAATTTTAGGGATGCTTATCCATTAATCTCTATTATTTCAATGGAAACTAAGCATATAATGGTTGGAGCATGGGCATCTAATTCTCTCGCTTATCATCCTGCTTTAATGCTTATTTCAGTATTAACTATTAATGAATTAAGCAATGGAAGAGCAATGATAAGCTTAAGCTTTAATAATTATTTGATCTCAAAGACATTAGGTAAAGAAATAAATGTTAATAAATTGAGGATTTTAAAAGACTTGATCTTGATTATAAATGATTTGTTAGATGGAAAAACTGTAAGCTATAATGGAGAAGGCTTTAAATTCGAAAATGTAACTTTGTTCCATAAACCAAAAAATAAAATCCCCCTATATGTATCAGCTAGTACAGAAGAGGAGTTAAAGATTGCAGGACAATTAGCTGATGGAGTTTTACTCAATACACCTTTGGAATACTTCAATTTTGCTTGGGAAATGATTAAAGAAGGAGCAAAAGAAGTTAATCGTGATTTGAATGGATTTGAATTAGTTAATTGGCTTCCCTGGTCTGTTTCTAAGGATGTTAGATTGGCTAAAGATTTGGTTAAACCTTATATAGCTAAGTTGATAATGAATATGCCTAAAGGTTTTTTAGAAAGACTTGAAATAGATATAGGGCTTAAAGAAAAAATAAAAGCCTCTATTGAAAATCGATCAAGCTTAAATGAATACATGACTGATGAAGTTATTGAAAAACTTTCTTTTACAGGAACTATATGGGATTGTAACAAAAAGGTTAAAGAATACGTAAAGGCTAGTGGTTGGCCTGAAGTAAGAGGAAAACTTCAATTGGTTATAGGAGAACCTTTTGGTCCAAATCCATTAGAAGCGATAGATTTAATAGGAAAGGAAACTGTTCAAATATTCAGAATGCCTTACGATTGTTAGCTTTATTGTGTAAGTGTAAGGAGGAGAAGAGAAAGAATGATACCTGGATATGCTGGAAAAATTGCTTATATAGAACTTGAATCAGGTAAAATATCCATAAAGGATTTAGATCAAGCTTTTGCTAGAAAATTCGTAGGTGGCAGAGGGTTTGTAGCTAAGCTTTTATACGATAATATAAAACCAAAAATGGATCCATTAAGTCCTGAAAATGTTTTGATTTTCGCAACAGGTCCTTTTACTGGTACTTTAATTCCTAAAGGATGTAGATATAGCGTTTCTGCAAAAAGCCCATTAACAGGAGGATATATGGATTCTGAAAGTGGGGGTCATTTTGGTCCTGCTATGAAGTTTGCTGGCTTTGATGCTATAGTGATTAAGGGAAAAAGTCAAAGCCCTAAGTACATATTCTTAAACGATGGGGAAATAGAGCTAAAAGATGCGTCGCATATTTGGAATAAACCTATAAATGAAGTTGAAGAAATAATTAGAAAAGATTTAGGAAATCATGATGTAAAAATTGCAGCTATAGGCCCAGCTGGAGAGAATCTAGTCAGGTTTGCATGTATAACTAATGATTTTCATAGGCATGCTGGAAGATGTGGTGGTGGAGCTGTTATGGGCTCGAAGAACATAAAAGCAATTGCAGCTATAGGTTCAAGAAGCTTTCCTATAGCGAACCCAGATGGGCTTAAAAATATAGTTGATGAAATGCTTGAAGCTACAATTAGTAACCCAGCTTTTAAAACTTTAAGAGAATTTGGTACATGGGCTGGAATAAGCGATTATAACAATTGGGGAGTCCATCCAACTAGGAACTATAGAACTACATATTTCGAAAACTGGGAAAAACTTTATGGAAAAAACTTTAAACCAAGAGTTTTTGTGAATGATAGAGCTTGTTTTGCTTGTCCAATAGCATGTGGAAAGCATATTAAAGTGAAAGATGGACCATTTAAAGATACAATCGTTGAAGGGCCAGAATACGAAACTATAACTATGCTAGGGTCAAATTGTGGAATAGACAATATAGATGCTATAGCTAAAGCAAATCAACTATGCGACTTTTTAGGACTTGATACCATATCTACTGGAAATGTAATTGGATTTGCAATGGAACTTTATGAAAGAGGAATTTTAACTTCAAATGATACTGATGGAATAGAGCTTACATTTGGAAATTTTGATGCAATGGTTAAAATGGTTGAAATGATTGCATATAGGCGTGGAATTGGAAATATACTTGCAGAAGGAGTAAAAAAAGCATCTAGTATAATAGGAAAAGGATCAGAAAAGTATGCAGTTCATGTAAAAGGGTTAGAGATGCCAGCTTATGATGGTAGAGGAGCCATTGGTCAAGGACTAGCCTTTGCTATAGCTGATTTAGGAGGAACCCATGATAGAGCTTGGACTATTGGAGAAGAAGTTTCTAACCCTAACATAGATCGTTTTTCACCAAATGGTAAAGCAGAACTTGTAATAAAATCTCAAAGAATGAGAACTTTACCAGATATTCTTGGATATTGTAGATTTGTTTTGCTTGATTTTAATCAATATGCAAAAGCTTTAGCTATGCTTACTGGTTGGGACGTAACTGCTGAGGAATTAATTCAATTAACAGATCGAATATTCACTTTAACAAGGCTATTCAACCTTAGAGAAGGCTTTACAAGAAAAGATGATGATCTTCCTCCAAGAGAAAAAGAACCAATTGAAAGTGGACCTATGGCTGAGCGTTATATAAAGGATGAAGATTTACAAAAAATGATCGATGATTATTATAGATTAAGAGGGTGGGATGCAGAAGGAATACCTAAAAAAGAAACTTTAAAACAATTAGGCTTAGAAGAATCTTGAAACAATCGCTAAAGTTAATACCTTTAATACCTTTTCCTGTTCTAGGAATAGAAAAAAACAATGAAAAAGTTTTAGTGGCTGGAGATTTTCATATCGGTTGGGAAATAGCATTAGCACAACAAGGTATCCATATTCCTTCTCAAACATCAAAATTAATTGAAAAAATGATTGAAGTGATTGAAAGCTATAAACCTACAAGCATAATACTTATAGGAGATATTAAGCATACAGTTGGAAGAATTGAACTTGAAGAATGGAAAGATATTCCTGAATTTTTTGAAAAGATTTCAAGTTTAGTCAAAGATATTAAAGTTATAATCGGAAATCATGATGGAAATCTTGAACCTTTAACGCCTAATAATGTAAAGATTTTTTCATCAAAAGGCTTAATACTTTGGAATGAAGTTGGTTTAATCCATGGGAATGCTTGGCCAAAGCCTGAAATGCTTGGATGTGATTTAATAATAATGGGACACCTTCATCCAGTTGTGGTTTTTTTAGATAGAACAGGTTTTCGTATAACTAAGCAAGTATGGGTAAAAGTTAAAATAAATGGAGAAAAACTTGCAAAGGCTTTGCTAGAATATCTTAAAATTAAAACCAATGAAGTCTGTAAATTCTACAAAGAGAAATTTAATCTAGAACTAAAAAATCCTGAACTGATAATAATGCCTTCATTCAATGAATTCTTAGGAGGACAACCACTTAATCAAAAATCATTTGTACATGAAGAAAAAGAAGAATACATTGGGCCAATTCTTCGCTCAAATGCTATAGAAATAAGTAAAGCTGAGCTGTATCTTTTAGATGGAACTTTTTTAGGCGAGTTAAAATATTTCATGGAGGCTTTACGTTAAATTTATATTCCTTAAGCTTCTTTTGCTATGGTTTGGGTAGAATAGGTTGAAGTATGATGTAATTATAGTTGGATGCGGTCCAGCTGGGATCTTCTCAGCTTATGAGCTTTCAGAAAGAACTAATCTTAAAATCTTAATGTTGGATAAAGGTCCAGATTTAGATAAAAGAAAATGTCCTGCAAGTAGAGGAATAGGATGTTTAAAATGTAATCCATGCTTTCTTTTAAGCGGTTGGGGAGGAGCAGGAGCATTTAGCGATGGAAAATTGACTTTGTCTACAGAAGTTGGAGGTTGGTTAAATGAATATCTTCCTAATTCAGAGTTTAAAAGTTACATAGACTATGTTGATAATATTTATTTAAAATTTGAAGCTCCAAACAAGCTTTATGGAACAGAAATAGATAAAATAGATGAAATAGAAAGAAAAGCAACGCTTGCAGGATTAAGGCTAATCTATAGCAAGATTAGGCATTTAGGTACAGATGAATGCATTAAAATCCTTCATAGGATTAAGCAATTTTTAAACAAGAAAGGCGTGGAGATTAGAACCAATACTGAAGTAAAAGGATTATTGGTTAAAAATGGGAAAGTTGAAGGAGTAAAAACAGCTAAAGGAGAAGAAATTTTTGGAAAATATATTATTGTAGCTCCAGGGAGGGGCGGGGCTGAATGGCTTGCTTCAGAAGCACAATTGTTAGGGCTTAAAAAATTAAATAATCCTGTAGACATAGGAGTGAGAGTAGAAGTTCCAGCGCCAGTTCTTGAAGAACTTACTAATGTGCTTTATGAGCCCAAGTTCGTATTTTTTTCAAAATTTTTTGACGATAAAGTGAGAGTATTTTGTGTTTGTCCTTATGGGGAAGTAATTACAGAATCCTATAACGATGTGATTACAGTGAATGGACAAAGCTATGCTAAAGAAAGAAGTGAAAATACGAATTTTGCGATTTTAGTAAGCACATCCTTCACAGAGCCTTTTAAAGAACCTATAGCTTATGGAAAATACATAGCAAGGCTTGCAAATCTTCTTAGTGGGGGAGTTATTTTACAAAGAGTTGGAGATCTGGAAAGTGGTAGGCGCTCTACTTTTGAAAGGATAGCAAGAAATCTTGTTAAGCCTACACTAAAGTTAGCAACACCAGGAGATTTAAGCTTTGTTTTGCCCTATAGATATCTTGCCAATATTAGAGAAATGCTTAAAGCGCTGGATAAAGTTTCTCCTGGTGTTTATTCAAAACATACGCTATTGTATGGGGTTGAAGTAAAATTTTACTCATCTAGGCTTGAGTTGAACAATGCTTTCGAAACAAAAATTAAAAACTTGTTTGCAATAGGTGATGGAGCTGGAATAACTAGAGGCCTAGTCCAAGCCTCTGTTTCTGGAGTTTTAGCAGCAAGAGAAATAACAAAAAAAGAAAATAAGTAAGCGGGGCGGGCGGGAATTCCATGGCTTTTTAGCCATTTTGAACCCGCGATCTCCGGCTTTTTCGCTTAAAAGCCCCGAGACCGGGATCTTAGACCAAGCTAGACCACCGCCCCAATTTTATTTTCTCTTTTAGTGCTCAAGATGAGTAGTAATAGCAACAAACTGTAAAAAATGTTTTGCTTTTTTACATTTCTTGCCAGAAGCTAAAAAAATTGTTTAATGAAATCAAAGCTTTAAAGAGCATAATAAAGAGTTTGCTCAGAATAGATTTGGTTAAAATTAAAATTGTTAAAGAAAAAGGAATTGATGAGGAGCTTGAGCTTAATGAACTATGAAGTTAGGAGAAGCATAATCCATAAATAGTTATGGAGAATGATAGTTTGTTTCTGTGTTGCTAAGTCAAAAAATATTGATAAGGAAGACAATATTTTGTTAAGTGAAAAGAAATTCAAGGAGCAAATTGAGCAATTAACTAAATTCATCCTTTTCTGGAGCAGAATTGTGATTTTTCTCATCTGTTTAAAAATGAGTCTCGATAATTTATGGCCAATATTTGAGTGTTAGTATTAGAATTAATTTCCCTAAAGAAGTTTACTTCCCACCTAAAATTCCAATAGGTTTATGGTTCTTACTTAAGATATAATATGCCTTACATCTTTACGGAATTCATTATCTCTATAGCAGGTATTTTTATAAGGAGATGATCTAGAGAGAAACAAATGGCAATTTATAAGCATATTGCCAAGAAGCTTCATAGATCGATTCTTGCAAATTATGTAATGGAGAGTTAATGAAATAGTTCTTCATGTACTCATTAAATAACGATTTTCTAATTCAATATAGGAAAAATATAATGATTACATAACGCTTAATTATAAACCTTATTCTATATGAGTTTATAGTGGTTTAAGTGGAAAGCTTAAAAAAATTAGATGAAATTGACTACATTAAAAAGGTAGACAAAAATGGAATGCTTTATTTGATTGAGAAATTTCCAGAAGAATTAAATGAAAGCTTAAAAAATTCTAGGATAATTAATGAAAAAGAAGATATCAATGATAAGGAGTTTTCCTCTATTCTAATTGGTGGTCTAGGTGGTTCAGCAATAGTTGGAGATGTAATATCAAATTGGTTACAACAAAGACTTAAAATTCCAATATATGTATGGAGAGATTATCATTTACCAGGCTTTGTTCATGAAAAAACTATTTCCATAATAATAAGTTATTCTGGTGAAACTGAGGAAGCTTTAAGCCTTCTGTATGAGGCTTATAGAAAAAATTCAACTATTTTTTGCATTGCTTCAGGAGGGAAAATGGAAAACTTTTGTTTTAAATTAAAAATTCCATTCATTAAGATAAAGCCCAATTTACCACCTAGAGTAGCTTTGCCTAATCTATTAGGCGCCATGTTATTTCTTTTTCAAAAAATTAAGCTAGTAAACGATATAAGCATAGAGATAGAAGATTTATTGAATGGCTTAAATGAAACAAGAAAAAGAATTGGATTTTCAGTTCCAAGCAATAAGAATTTAATTAAAGAATTGGCTTTTTCATTGTTAGGAAAAATTCCTATTGTTTATTCTATCAATAGATATTCTAGTGTAGCTCAAAGATTAAAGAATCAATTCAATGAAAATAGTAAGGTCTTTTCTATTGCTAGTATAATTCCTGAGGCATGTCATAATGAAGTTGAAGGCTTAACTTATTTAAAATCAAATCCATTGAATTGCTCATTCATATTCTTAAGGTTTAACGATGAGTTTTTAGAAGAGTCCATTAGAATAGAAGAAATGAAAAATTTGTTGAAAGAACTAGAATTTAACAACATAAATGAAATTAAAGCAATTGGAAAAAGCTCTTTAGGAAATTTATTTTCAGCAATATATCAATGCGATTATTTATCAGTCTATCTTGCAATATTAAGAAATGTTGATCCATCCCCGATTAAATATATAGACTTGTTAAAAGCTAGGGTATCCACTAAAACTAAAATAAAGGATTTCCTTGAAAAAGTTATATGAGATAAAAATAATATCGTTTTATCCTTTAGTACATGCTAAAGGAATCATACGACAAACTTTAGTTGCAATCCCTAGTTGATGACTTACTTCGGCCACTCTATCTACATCTTTATAAGATCCAGGGGCCTCTTCACTTACAACAACTATGCTTGCAGCTTTTATAAGTATTCCACGTCCTTCAAGTTCTTTCTTAACATCAGCACCCCAAAATCTTTTTTTAGCAGCAGCTCTACTTAAAAGGCGTCCAGCTCCATGGGCTGTTGATCCGAAGCTAAGCTCCATTGATTTAGGCTCACCAAGTAAAACCCAAGAGCTTGTTCCCATTGTTCCAGGAATCAACACCGGTTGTCCAATCGATCTATACTTTGCTGGGACATCTGGATGCTCAGCTGGAAATGCTCTAGTTGCTCCTTTCCTATGAACATAAACCTTATGAGTTGAGCCATCGATTCGATGCTCTTCTAGTTTAGCTATATTATGGGCAACATCATAAATAAGATCCATTCCTAGATTATCTGCTGATACTCCTAAAACTTTTTCAAAAGCTTCTCTAACCCAATGAGTAATCATTTGTCTATTTGCCCAAGCAAAATTACATGCTGCTGACATAGCTTCAAAATAATCCTCAGCTTCTTTGCTTTTGCTTGGAGCACATGCTAATTCCCGATCTGGTAAATGAATATTATATTTATGCATAGCTCTTTCCATAACTCTAAGATAATCGCTACAAATTTGATGTCCTAGCCCTCTACTTCCAGTATGGACTAAAACTAATATTTGACCTTCTTCATGTATTCCAAAAAGCTTAGCAACTTCTTGATTGAATATTTTATCAACTTTTTCTATTTCAAGAAAATGATTTCCACTTCCTAAACTACCTAATTGAGAGACTCCTCTACTTTTAGCCGTTGAAGACACTTTTTCTGGGTTTGCTGAATCCATACATCCACTTTCTTCACAATTCTCAGCATCCTCAGCCCATCCATAACCTCTATCTATAGCCCACTCTACTCCTTCAGAAAGTACTTTATCTAATTCTACTTGAGTAACTTTAATTCTTCCTCTACTTCCTAATCCAGAAGGAACATAAGTGAATAATGCATCAAGTAATGCTTGAAGTTTATCACGTATATCTTTTTCAAATAAATCCGTTCTTAACAGCCTTACTCCACAGTTTATATCATAACCAACTCCACCAGGGCTTATTACGCCTTCCTCATAATCTGTTGCTGCAACTCCACCTATTGGAAATCCATAACCTTCATGTCCATCAGGCAAAGTTATCGACCATTTATATATCCCAGGAAGATGAGCAACATTAGCACATTGCTCAATTGTAAGATCCATCTTCATCTTCTCTAATAGCAATTCATCAGCATAAACTCTACCGGGAACTCTCATACCTTGTTTATAGGTTTTTGGGATTTCCCAAATAAATCTATCAACTTTTTTTAATGGAACTCTTTCTGATGTTTTAGATTCACTCACTATAGAAACCTCCTACCGTGCTTGTGTTATATAGAATAATATTATATCGTGCTTTATTAACTATAACCTATAAATCGAGTATAAATTTTAAAATGTAAGTAGAATTCTTTTTTAAAATTTCCATTTGATGGTATGTAACAGCTTTAACCTCAACTTTTGAGGTATGCTTATTTATATCAAAAGGCTCTCCATAAACTTTAGCCTTTAAAACAAATTCCTCTAGCTTTTTTTGAATTTCATAAACATTGAATTTCGAGTAAAGCATATTATCTATATCAAATTTTATTAAAAGCGTCTCCAACCAATTATACAGTAACTCGTACTCATCTTTTGCTTTTACTTCAACTTCATCCTCTATTTTTGGCTCTACTAAGTCTATATCAGTCATGACATTGAACATTGCAATTGCTGCATTTTCAAAAGCTTCATTTAAAGTTTTTCCATATGCCATTATATAAGCATCGCTTATATGCTCAAGAAATTCATAACCATTTCCATTTTTTCCCATAAGCATTTCCCATTTAAGCTAGCTTAATCCATCTTTAATTATTTGTTTTAATAATTCCTCATAAGATTCATATTCTTCATTTAAAGAAAGCTCTATCCTCCCAGTTAAGCTTATTTCTGCTGCTTTTTCAATATCACTTTTTTCTACAAATGTTTTGTTTCTTAATAGTGCTAATGCTTGAGCTTGTTCATAAGTAGATATAGAAGCTCTAACACTTGCTGGACGAATTATTTTTTGATGAGTACGTGTAATTTGAGATATCCTTACTATTTTAGAGATTAAATCGTTTGAAGCACTTACTCCAGGTATTTTCTTAGCATAGCGTTTTAAAATCTCTATTTCATGAGCTTCAGATGGATAGCCTATCTTAATGCGTTCAAAACGATCGCTTAAAGTTTCTGAAATCCTTTCAGCTCCAGCATACTCTTCTGGGTTTTGAGTAGCTATTACTAATGTATCGACTTTAACTTCTATATCAAATCCAGCTATAGTGGTAACACCTTCTTCAAGAACTTGTAATAGAGTACTTTGAGTTCTTTCTG
>JAVZFM010000025.1:0-15344 GCA_038872815.1 Bathyarchaeia archaeon | reverse complement strand
CCTTTAAACCTTATATCGTATGGGCAAGTCTTAAATACTGGAGCGCTAAAACCTCTAGACTCTAAAGCTATTGCACGAATTTGAACTTTATTGATTGACCCAAGCGTTAATGGAACAATTAAAACTAAGAAATTAAAAATCCTTTTTATTATATTTACATCAGTACGAAAGCCTCTAGAAAGTTGAGCTTGATAAATAGTTCCAGCTTCATCAACCAATAAAGGCGTTAATTGGATTGCTGCTGCAACAGTATATATGAATCGAAACGGAAACCTAAGCTTAAACAGTAAAGCAATTAATCCAGCTGGATTTGTTGTAAGATAGAAAAGAAGAGCAGATGTAATGCATACTCCTATTCTTAATGGAAAACTTATTCCCCATGCAAAACCTTCATAGTATAATGGAATTTCCCATTGAAGAAGACTCAATTTATACATTAAAGTTTCATTCCAAGGAAACAATGCTGAAAGTATCGGTATACCCAAAGCCATCCAAGGAACAACCACTACAGCTACACTTAAAAGAATTCTTTTAAGAACTTTTCCTACTGCAGCTAAAGATAGAATTATAACAAGAAAAATTGCCGTTAAAACATAGTCAAGAAAAATATAAGCCCAAATAGAGATCCATAAAAAGAATATAAACTTAGTACGTGGATCAGTTTTATGGATTATAGTCTCTTTTACTACAATGCTTTTTCTAAGCAGACTTGTTCCAATTGAGCTCAAATTTTTTCCTCCAAAAAATAAAAGGGGAATTTATAGGATAAATCTTTATCGCTTTGCCAATATGAATTTCTTAGGCACTCTACTTGCAAGTATTAGTGCAACAATGTATGAAATGATTTTATCAGGTATTTCAGTCGATATAGCTTGTATATAGTTTGCAAGATAAAAGTTTCCTGTGCTAGCAAGAGTTGCAGCATATATGGCAGCTGGTATAGGCTTCCAAAGTGGTCCTCCGCCGAATAAAGGAATAGAAATAACAAAAGTTCCATAGATTGGGTATATAAGGCCAAAAAGAATGAATGCTGGTATAAGCTTTATTGGTTTTTTAAGATCATTCCAACCCATTTTCATACAAACCCATGTTATAAGAGCTATTAGTATGTTACAAGTGCCCCAAACCCATGCTGGGAGTCCCCATAGAGTAAAAGCCATGATTATATTGTATAAAAAGCCACCAATTGCTCCAACCCAAAATCCAGAAATAAGCGTTCCAAGCATTGTAGCCCAAGTATCTCCCCAAATAGGTGCTTTTGTTACTTCAACTATTACTCCTCCTACATAGTTAAGTGCTGCTATTGTTGGAATCATTACAACAGCTAAAATCTTAGCTCCAGTAGGCACTACTTCTTTTTTTACTTCTCCCAAAAGCTTCACCTTTTTTGACTTCAATTGGTATTTTTTCATAAATTAAATATATAAATTTTATCATGATATAAATACAAATTATTTAGGAGGAAAATTAATGAAGAAAAAGGTTATTTTAGATGTAGATCCAGGAATAGATGATGCTTTAGCAATACTTTTGGCCTCACATTCTCATGAATTAGAAATTTTAGGCATAACAACTGTAAGTGGGAACGTCCATGTTAGTAAAGGAGCTATAAATGCTTTAAGGACTTTAGAAGCTATTAAAGCGAAAGATGTACCAGTGTACATTGGTCAAGATAAGCCTTTACTTAGAAAACTTGAAACAGCTGAATGGGTGCATGGATCAGATGGTCTTGGAGATGCAAACATTCCAATGTCTTCAAAAAAGCCTAATAAAGGTGGAGTGAAATTCATTATCGATACTGTTATGAATTCGAAGCCTAATGAAATCACCTTGATAGCTACAGGACCATTAACGAATATAGCTATGGCATTACTTCTTGAACCAAATATAGTTAAAAGAGTTAAAGAGCTTATTATAATGGGTGGAGCATATGGGTTAACTCCTTATGGAATTGGAAATGCCACTCAAGTTTCTGAATTCAATATTTATACAGATCCTGAAGCTGCAAAAATAGTTTTTGAATCAGGAATACCTTTAACAGCTGTTGGGCTTGATGTTACAACAGATCCTCAAGCAATTTTAACTAAAGATATGTATGAGAAATTAATTGGTTTACCCTCAAATACAATTCGTTTTGCTACATCCATTATGAAAAACTTCATCAATCGCTTTAGAATCTTTCAGCTTCATGATCCCATGGCTATAACAATTGCTATTGATCGAAGTTTCTTTAAGGTTTCAAAATACCATGTAACAGTGATTACAAGCGATGATATTACTAGAGGGCAAACTATTGTTGAAAGGCGTGAATGGCTTCCAGAAGAGTTTAAGAAGCCTCCAAATGCAAACATAGCCTATTGGGTTGATGGGCCTAGGCTTTTAGAGTTTTTCATAGAAAGAATACAGTAAACATGAGAGCTTAAGCCATGGAAAATCTTTTTCATGTAAAAAAGCCAATCATAGGCATGGTTCATTTACCCCCACTTCCAGGTTCACCGTTCTATAAAGGCGAAGCAATCGATTCAATAATAGATTATGCATTGAATGAAGCAAAAAAGCTTAAGGAAAGTGATTTTGATGGAGTATTAGTCGAGAACTTTGGAGATTCTCCTTTCACTTTGATTCCAAAAGATCCTGAAACTATAGCTTCTATGGCTGTTATTGTTAAAGAAATTGTAAAGAATGTAGAAATCCCAGTAAGAGTTAACATGCTTAGGAATGGTGGATTACAAGCCTTAGCAATAGCCCATGCTTCTGGAGCTAAATTTATACGCGTTAACGCTCTTGTAGAAACTCTTGTTACTGATCAAGGAATAGTTAAGCCAATAGCTCATGAACTTCTTAAAATGCGAAATGCTTTAAAGGCTGAAAAAGTAAAAATCTTGGCTGATATATACTCTAAGCATGCAGCTCCATTAGTCAATAGGCCAATAGAAGTTGTAGCGAAAGAAGCTTTTGAAAGAGGAAAAGCAGATTTTTTAATAGTAACTGGACATGAAACAGGAAAACCACCAAGTATTGACTTAATAAAAACAGTTAAAAACTCTTCTAAGGTTCCAGTTTTAGTAGGTAGTGGTCTTACAATTGAGAACGCGAATCGATTGCTTCAGGTAGCTGATGGGGGAATTATAGGAACTTACATTAAAGTAAATGGCATAGTTTCAAACCAAATAGACTGCTCTAGAGCAACTAAGTTTATGGAATTTGTGAAAAAGCTTAGAGAAGCTTCATAAATTTTTCTAGTTTATGCTTGATTAAAAAATTTATGATTTCTTGTTTTTTAGGAACATTTTTTCCAGCTCCTAGTTTTTGTACTTTTATAGCACCAATAGCATTTGCAAAAATCGCTGCATCTTTTATCGATAAATCTTTCATTAAAGCGAAAATAAAAGCAGCATTGAAACTATCTCCAGCTCCAGTTGTATCTATAACTTTTACTTTAAAACCGGGTACAATTTCAAAAGCATTATTAGTATAGACTAAGCAACCTTTTACTCCAAGCTTTATTGCAACTATTTCACAACCTTTTTTTAAGATTTCTTTACCTGCTTCAATAGGACTCCTTTTTTTAGTTAAAATTTTAGATTCATTTTCATTCATTAAAACTATTTTAGAAGAAGCTATTACTTCATTTAATACATTTTTAGGAATATTCATTAGCAATGGACTTGGATCAAAAATTATTGGTATACATGACTTTTTAGCCAATCTAATAGCCTTTATTGTAGCTTTTAATGCAAATTTAGAAAATATCATAGTATATCCACTAGCATAAATGAATTTTGAATTTTTAATATACTCAAAATCAATATCTTTAGGAGATAAAAGCATACTAGCTCCAAAAGCTCCAATAAAAGCATGATTTCCTTTTGTATCTACGATTGCTATGACTGACGTTGAGCTTTTTCCATTTGTGATATGAATATGTGATGTATCAGTATTTTCTTCCTTCAAAGTATCGATAATGAATTTTCCATAGTAATCATCTCCAACTCTATCTATTGCTCCTACTTTAAGACCAAGCCTACTGGCCATTATAAGGAAATTGCATACTCCTCCACACTGCATCCTTATGCCTTTAGCTGTAATATCGCTTTCTTTATTTATTGGAAGCTTTTTTACTTGTATTATTAAATCAACAACACAATCTCCAATAGAAATTATGTCTAAGCTCAAGTCTTTATCAAACCTTTAATTTTTCATTCCTTTTTTTAAGAATTTTTTCTATAATTGATTCAATGTTTATTCTATTAACTTTTTTTATATTTTCAATATCAATTTTTTTAAATGCTTTTACGCCCTTAAACGCGCCAGAAATTCCTCCAACTATGGATGCTATAGTATCAGCATCTCCACCAATGTTAACAGCACATTTTATTGCAGTCATAGGGTCTCCTTTAGCTGCAACAAATATTCCTATAGCTGTTGGAATAGCTTCATTAGATTCAAAGCCAGCTCCAATGTAATCATAAAGCTTAATTGCTGCATCAAAACAATTTTTTGCTTTTCCTATAAGTTCAAGTGCAAGCTCTATTCTTTTATAAACAGAAGCTGCTGGATATTCAAAGCCTTTTTTTGCTCCAGCTTTTGCTCCTTTAATAGCAGCTTCAACAATCGAGTCTATAGCTATATTATTGTTTTTAGCGCTTAAGCCTTCAGCTATCGCAAAAGCTACAGCGGAAGCAGCTGAAATTGCAACATTTGTTCCATGAGTTGGTAGACATGCTTTTTCAACATCCTCTATTAAGCTTTTTTCATCGTTGGCATTAAAAATAGCAACTGGCGATATTCTCATGGCAGCTCCATTGGTTGTTCCAAGCTTGCCAGAATATTTTGGGCTTACACCAGCCATTATATTTTTTAAAGCTTTTTTTGTGCTTGGACCGATTAAATCACTTTCTAAAACTTTCATACTTAAAGCCCAATCCAATATATGCTTTGCAACACTTTCTGCAGTGACTTTTCCATTATCTATTATTACATTTGCTATAACAATCGTTAATTGAGTATCATCAGTTACTTGATAAGCGACTAATCCGCTATGGATTGGATGATCTTCTGGGGCATCAAGAAAACGATCTACAAAACCAAATTTTTGTTTAATCTGGTTTGGTGTATAAAAAGATGTTGGCATTCCCATAGCATCTCCAATCGCAACACCAGCTAAGCATCCATAAGCCTTATCGAATAAATCCTTCATTCAATTTCACTCCCAAAAAACAATTTTTCCATAACCAAGATACCAAGCATAAATTCCAAGAATTAAGATTAAAACTATAAAAAATGAAAAAATATAATCGATCCTACTAACCTTGATTTCATGTAAAGGTATTAATTTCTTTGTTGAGCCAAAACCTCTTGCAACCATAGCCATGGCTAAGGTTTCAGATCTTCTAACAGCTCCTATAAGCATTGGAAGCATTATTGGAATGTATGCTCGTAAAGTTTGCATAAAACCTTTAGAAGCTTCAAGTTCAGCTCCTCTTGCTTTTTGAGCATCAAAAGTCATCATGGCCTCCCTTTCTAATACTGGAATAAAACGAATTCCAGTAACTATGATAAAAGCAAGCTCATATGGAAGTTTATACTTTGTTAATAGACTTAAAAAATCAAAAATTGGAGTAGTAAGAGTTAGTATAGATGATGAAAAAACCATTACCATTATCCTAAAGAAAAAAGTTAAGCCAATTATCAAGCCCTCTAGCTTTACAAAACCTATATTCCCTATTATAAATACAACTGTTTTTCCTGGATAGGCTAAAGCCTCATAGCCTATGATAAAGCATAAAGGTATCGTAAGCATTTTCATAAGACTTAAGAATTTTTTAAATGGCATACCAATAGCTATCCCTACAAGAATTGTTGAGAGGAATAGCGCACCAACAAATAAAGGATGCCAAAAAATAAATGCTAAAAAGTTTATGCATAAAAACCAAACAAGCTTTGATCTAATATCAAGTCTATGGAAAAAAGATCCATTGGGCAAATATTCTAAAAATACCATTTATTTATCCTCCAAAATTTTCAAGGCTTGATCAAACATTTCATCGACTGAAAGTGTATAAGGCTTAAATCCATAATCAACTAGCTTTTGAGAAAGTTGAGTTATCTGAGGTGGAGCTAAAAACGATTTTTTCAGTAGCTCAGGTTGGGAAAAAATGGCTCTTGTAGGGCCATCAGCTAAAATTTTTCCATTGCTTAAAACTATTATTCTTTGAGCATACTCTGCAACTATTCTCATATCATGGGTTATAATTATTATCGTACATCCTTTTTCATTAAGCTTTTTTAACATTTTCATCATATTTTCTGAGCCTTGATAATCTTGCCCAGTAGTAGGCTCATCAACTATAAAGACTTGAGGCCTCATAGCAAATATAGATGCAAAAGCAATTCTTTGTCTTTCACCTTTATTAAGCAAGAAAGGATTTTTTTCTTCATAACCTTCTAAACCTACAAAATTTAAAGCTTCTTTTACTCTTTTATCAATTTCTTCCTTTGAAAGCTTCATATTTTTAGGTCCATACGCTATTTCTTCATAAACACTTGTAGCAAAAATTTGATGGTCTGGGTTTTGAAAAACATAACCAACTTTTCTTGAAAGCATTCCTACAGTAGATTTTAAAGTATTTACTCCACCAACAATAACCTTACCTTTTGTAGGCTTTAAAAGTCCATTAAAGTGCTTAACTAAAGTAGTTTTTCCAGAGCCGTTTTGGCCGATTATTGCCAAAAATTCTCCTTTATAGATTTTTAAGCTTATGCCTTGAATAGCATGAATTCCATTAGGATATGTATGCCATAAATCCTCTACTTCTATAATAGGCAAATCTTTAGCTTTATTGAATGAATTAATTGAATCAAGCCTAGATTGTTTATTGATTTTTTTAAGCGATAAAGCATTTATATAGGTTTTATAAGCTTCATCAACGGTTAATGGAAATGAATCAAAGTTAATATTTTTTTGTTTCTCAATCTTAACACTAAGCTCGCACACTTGAGGAGGTCTTACTCCTAAATCATAAAGTTCATCAATTTTCTTGAATAAATCCTTTGGATGTCCTTCTAAAGCTATTTCTCCATTTTTTAAAACAATTACTCTATCAGCATACTGTGCAATTTCTTCGCTTTTATGCTCAGTTATTATTGTAGTAATTCCAAGCTTTTCTTTAAGGCTTAAAATAACTGAAAAAACTTCTTCTTTTCCAATAGGATCCAATTGAGAAGTAGGTTCATCTAAAACTAAAATTTTAGGTTTCATGGCTAGTATATCAGCTATTGCAAGCCTTTGTAGTTCTCCACCTGAAAGTGCTCCTACTTCTCTTTTTTCATAACCGTTTAATCGAACTATCGATAAAACTTCATTTATTCTTCTTAGAATTTCTTCTTTAGGCAATCCAATGTTGCTAAGGCCAAATCCAATATCCTCTTCTACAGTTACACCAAATATTTGGCTTTCAAAATCTTGAAAAACCATGCCTACGCTTAAAGCAAGCTTTTGAATAGGCGTGTTATAAGTCGATAAACCATCGACTATGACTTCACCCTCTATTTTTCCATTTTCATAGAATTGAGGAATAATGCCATTTAAAGCAAGGCATAGAGTTGTTTTTCCAGCACCAGTTTTTCCCATTATTGCCAAAAATTCTCCTTCTTTTACTCTTAAATTGATATTCTTTAATACAAGCTCTTTAGATTTTGGATAAGCGTATGAAAGGTTCTCTATGATTATTATATCATTTTTACTTTTCAATACCATCGCCTTTAAAAATAAAAAGGTTAGGTTTTAGATATATCCAGTCTTCTTAACTATTTGGTATGCTATTGCTGCTATGGTTATATCTATGAAAGAAGCAACAACTAAGAAAAGAAGCAAAGCATAAAAAAGTCCTATTCCTCCTATTGGAATTACTAAAGCAGCACCTAGAACGCCATTGCCAAAAGTTCCAGCTAAAATTCCAGCTATTGGATGTATTTTAAAAGTAAACCATCTAAGCATTGCTGCCCAAACCATCATGCTAATTGCTATAAGTAAATGCATAGGTATTCCTAAGGGAAAACCAACAGTTGCAGACGTGAATATATGTCCTAAGGATATAACTATTGCCCCTTCGAGATATCCCCATGCTAAGACTGAAAAGTACCCAGGAACAGAGTCCATAGCAACAGTTCCTGTAGGGCTAGGGATTTTTATTAAAGCACCTACAGCGCTTAAAGCGATGAATATTGCCATTCTAGCAATCCTTCTTGGAGTCCAAAAAACTTTCTTTTCAGTTAAACCTTTTTCTTTAATAGTCAAGTTTTCATCCCCATAGATTTCTATAAATAGAGAAATGTATATATATTTGTTCAATAGAATATTGTTCAAAATTATATTCATTTGCTAATGCTAAATCGCTTTTATGGAGGAGCAACTCTTGTTAATAATACCTGGATCATCCTCTAGGTTGCTTGCATTAAAAGTAGCAAAAGAGTTAGGCATTAATGCATCTAGAGTTGAAATAAAAAAGTTCCCTGATGGAGAAAGATACATAAGGATAATGGAAGAAGTTCATGGAAAAGAAATCGCAGTAATCCAGTCTATGTACCATACTCCTGATGAATACTTGTTTGAATATTTTCTTTTAGTAGATACTTTAAAGGATTTAGGAGCTAAAAAAATCGTTTCAATCATTCCATATTTTGCTTATGCAAGACAAGATGAACGCTTTAATGCAGGAGAAGCTATAAGCCTTTTAAGCGTAGCAAAATTAATCGAAAGCGTTGGGACTGATGAGGTTTATACAATAGATATGCATTTGCATAGATTTCCAAAGATTTCAAAGCTATTTAAAATACCATCTTATAATCTTTCAGCATTTCCAGCTTTGGCTGATTACATTCAAAAAAATTATGAGTTGAAAAACCCTGTTGTTATTGGACCTGATGAAGAAGCTGAGCAATGGGCAAAAACAGTTGCTGAAAAATTAAAATTAGAATATAGCGTATTGGAAAAGCGAAGATTAGGTCCTGATAAAGTTGAAATAAAGCCAAAAATGCTTAATTTAAGCAATAAGGATGTAGTAATAGTTGATGATATAATAAGCACTGGTGGAACCATAGTTGAAGCTATAAAAGCTGTTAAAAAAGAAGGTGCTTGTAAAGTTATAGTTGCTTGTACTCATCCAATCCTTGTTGAAAATGCTTTAATAAAAATTTATGAAAGTGGAGCAGATATTGTTATTGGAACAGATACTGTTCCAAGCCAAATAAGTCATGTGAGTGTTGCTCCAATAATTGCAAAGGCTCTTAAAGGAGGCTAAGGTTAAATCATGCATCCTGAAATAATCAAAATAGCAAATGGAATAATAAAAATGGAAATAAGAGGAGCTGGTGAAATAGCTAGGTCTGCAGCTAAAGCTTTATTGATAGCAGCTAAAGAATCAAAGGCCAAAGACACTGAATCCTTTATAAATGAGCTTGAAACTGTTGCAAAGTATATGCTTAACACTAGACCTACAGCTGTATCTTTACCAAATAGTATAAGGTATATAATGTTAAGGGTTAAAACAGCAAAATCTAAAGCTTTAAGTCTAGAAGAATTAAGATCCTTAGCAATTAGCACAGCAGAAGAATTCATAGAAAACTCAAGAATGGCTATTCAACGTATAGGTGAGATAGGTGCAAGGCGTATAAAAAGCGGTGATGTAATAATGACGCATTGCAATAGCTCTGCAGCAATTTCAGTTATTAAAACAGCATGGCGTCAAAATAAGGATATTCGAGTATTCGTTACTGAAAGTAGGCCAAGGTTTCAAGGTAGATTAACGGCTAAAGAATTAAGTGATGCTGGAATACCTGTAAGCCTAATAGTTGATAGTGCAGCTAGGTTTTTTATGAAAAAAATAGATGAAGTAATAGTTGGTGCTGATGCTATAACAGCTAATGGTGCAGTTGTAAACAAAATAGGTACATCAATGATAGCTTTAGCAGCTCATGAAGCTAGAGTTAGATTTTTTGTAGCAGCTGAAACTTATAAATTCAGCCCCGAAACTATGATAGGTGAATTAGTAAACATAGAAGAAAGAGATTCATCTGAAGTAATACCTTTAGAAGAATTAAAAACCATGAAAAATGTTATCGTGAAAAATCCAGCTTTTGATGTAACTCCACCAGAGTATATAGACTTGATAATCACTGAAAAAGGCATAATTCCACCTCAAGGATCTATGATGGTAATTCAAGAATCCTTTGGAGCAATTTCTTTCAACGCTCTTATGGAATATCAAACGTATAAAATAGATGAAGAAGATTGAGAAAAGCATAAATCCTATTTATGAGTTTAAATAAGCCTTAACTCTTTCAAGATCCTCTCATGCATGAAAGCCATAAACCTTAAAGCTTTTAAGTCAAATAATATATAGCCAAGCTTACAAATTATTTTTATACAAACTCCTTGAAGCTATAAAGTCTTTTTCAAGCTTAAATGATTTTTTAGATAAAAAATCGGACTTTTGAAATCAATTCATGAACTTATCTTTCAAGATTTGCAACTATGAACAATTAAAATTTGGAAGAGAAAATAAGGAAAAAGCATAAAGATTATTTTTAGTGATTTATCTCATTTCTTCTCTTTCATAAGGTATTCCAAGTGCTCTAGGCCATACGGCCCTTCTACTTATAGCTACAAGAGCTATGATTGTAGTTATGTATGGCAACATCAGCAAGAACTGGTACGGCAAGAATTTATATAACAGCTGGAACTTGTATGCAAGCGCCTCTACCGACGCAAACAGAAGAGAGCCCATGAAAATGAGCAGAGGGTCCCACCTTCCAAACATTACGAGCTGAAGCGTTATCCAACCCCTTCCACCCACCATCCAAGGCGTGAAGACAGCAGTTTCAACAATCAAAAGATAAGCTCCTGCCAAGCACTCCATTGTTCCTGCAAAGATGAGCGTAAGATAACGGACTAGGTTGACGCTTATTCCAAGTGTGTCGGCAGCTCTTGGGTCCTCTCCAACGGCTCTAATCTTTAGTCCATAAGTCGTTTTGAATAAAAGGAAATAAGTCGCTGGAACAATTAGGAAGTAGGTAATATACAATATTATGTTTTGGTTAAAGAAAGAGGGACCTAACACTGGAATATTCGAAAGTATGGGTATCTCAATTGATTCCATTTTTGTAATTACTATTGGAAAGGCCCTCACCGAATACGATTCTATAAAGCAAAGCGCCGGCACCTATTCCAAAGATCCACATTAACATACCTGTAAGAGTTTGGTCCATCTTTAATGAAATTATGAGCAATCCTAGAAAGGCTCCAAGAAAAATTCCGACGAACGCAGCCACCAATAGACTAGTGAAGTAACCTCCAGTGGCTATGGCAGTTACATAGGCTACTATCGCTCCTATGGTCATAAGTCCCTCGATGCTCACATTAAATATGCCAGATCGTTGAAGAACAACTTCTCCCATGGCTGCAATTATGTACAGGGTGCTAAGCCTAAAAGTTATTTGGAGGAGCGTTACTGTAAAGTTAGTCCAGTACTCTAAATTCATAGTTTTAGCCTCCTAAGCGCATATTCTGGTATTAGGATGCATAGAGCTATCATTGCTTGTATTGCATAGATTGCACCTGCTGGCATATTCATAGTTCTTTGAAAAGCATCTGATCCTAGTAGTAGCATTGCGAAGAAGAAAGCAACAGGTATGCTCCATACAAGACTTCTCTTTGCAATTAAAGCTATTATTATTCCAGTGAATCCATACCCAGAGGATATTCCTCTAAGAAGTCGGTAATGAACGCCGCTATTTCAGAGGCCCCAGCCAATCCTGATTATTAGCGACTTTAGAGGCGGCAAGAGCAGCTCCACGCACTACTTATCTGATTGGTGGACATGTATGAGATAGATAAGCGCTTCCTAACGAGTATAGTCATGGATGTTCCTGGAGTATACTCCTATATTGTTGAGAAAATAATTGAGGGAAAGAAAAGCGGCAGTGTCAGAATAGCTGAGTATTGCACTTTGGCCTCTACTAGGGGTGCTATACCGAAAGTGGATGAGGATTATGCCATAGAACTTAAAAGTCATCTCTGGAGAAGAAAAGATTCAAATTATAACGGATAGGTATATAGTCCCTCCACCATAAATCCCAATTCTTTTTTTTATTTTATTGCCAGAAATCCCACAAGTCACTTAAGAATCAATTTTGAGACTTTTCCTAATAACCCAAGTATAATTTCTTTTTGAACTGTAGAAGCGAGAAGTCAACACTTTTAGGTGTTGGTATCTCACAGATTCTTTTATACTAAGCTATGAGCAATTGAATACTTATTGATTTTCCTTAGGCTTTGTTACTTCTAGCCTTATGGCTTGGCTTATTGACTTTGAATAATTTGGAGCAATTCCTTCAAACCTAGCTTGTATTAAATAAGAACCAGGCTTGTATGGAGCCCACTCTAAAGAATATGTACCATCTATATTAGTTATAGCTGTTGAAAGCTCTTCCCAAGTTTTGCCTTCATCTAAAGAATAATAAATATGAACAGAAGCATTCGCGACTCCTTTAAAGAATATATCAGTCAGCTTTCCACTTATAACTACGCTTTCATTAAGTTGAACTTTATTTTTACTTAAGCTTAAAGTGACGTTTGTTTCAGCAGGATATATTACTTTATAGATTAATACATAGCGATTTCTTGAGAAAAATAAAAGGTTGAAAAATGGAGATGGCTCTTTAACTTCCATTCCTATTCCTTGAAGCATTAATTTGCCTAAAATAGAATTATCGCCTAATCTTCCAGCTTCTGCAATCGTATCGTTTGCTATAATTTTTCCATTCACTTCTATAGTTCTTAAATAATAACTTCGATCTTCAATATGTTTTTCAAGAAATCTTATCGTAGAACCTTCAAAAATAGAATTGTTTCCTATTCTAGCCATCCAAAGCCATTTATTATCTTCGCCAAAACCTATAAATTGAACTCTACCTTGGCTTTCAACAAAAGTAACAAAAATTGCTACATGGGTAACATTGTATCTTTTCATTATTGGTAGTGCAAAAGTTTCATTTGAAAGAAATGCTCTAGCAATCATTGCTATTTGAGTAGAATTTATTGTTCCGTTATCGGCCAAAGTCCTTTTCTCTGAAATAGCAGTAATCCAATATCCATAATCCCACCATGACATAACCACAGATTCTTTTGGCAAATTCTCTTTCATCCATACTAAAGCTTGTAACCAATCTTGATACTTGTTTGCTTCTTCACCTCTTGGAGCAACAGGAAGGCTTGAAGTTGCTATCGTTGTTGGTGAATAAGCCACTTCCATGGATGCATTTAAAGTTGGTAAAGTTAAAATGATTAAGATTAAAAGTATTGCAACTCCAAATTCCCTTCCTACTCTAGGAAGACGTAATTTTCTTTTTGGAAATATTACAGCTTCTCTAATAACGTCTAAAGATGGCTTGCTTAATTCAACAATTCCAATAGCAGCCACCACAGAAACAGCTGGAGCTAAAATTAAAGTAAGCCTTACTAAAGATGCTGCAAAGTATAAAGCTGTTGCGCAAAACAATACAATGAATATATCATTTTCTTTAAAGCGTTGTAATGGAAATATAATTCCAAATATTCCAAGTATTATTAAAATTCCATACTCGTAGAAGAAAGATGCCCATGTTGCTGGACGATGCTCAGCAACAGATTCTATTAAAGGCATTTGAAGCCTTTGTTGAGGAATAAGTATTGCAACAAACTTGCTTTCAGGCGAGCCTATGATTCCAATTTTCCATAGAAAAAGCATACTTGAAATCGCTATTCCTATAAAGCCTAAAACAATTATCACTCTTAATTGGGCTTTTTTTACATGCATGAATATTTCATAAAACAATAACACGATAAGCGTTCCAAGAATAACTAAAAGAGTTGACCATTCAGTAAAAACAGCATAGCCAATATAAGGCAATTGGGATATTAGAACAAACTCAACGCTAATCGTTATTATAAAAGCCATAAGCAATTTACGAGAATATTTTCCTAAGATTGCTATTAAAGCTGAAAAAATTGCTATTAAGGCTAGAGGATACCTAAAAGCACCCCAAGAACAGCTTAAATAAGCCAATGATAAACCTGATAATAAAGCATAAAAAATGCTTGATCTTAAAGATCTACCCTTTGAAATTGATCTTAAATAAAAAGTAAAAACAAGAAGCATAGCAAATATTCCTATCGTTTCATCATCGAAAAATCCTATAGATGTACGACTAATATGGGATGTACTAAAAGCCAAAAAAAGAGCTGAAAACAATGCAACACTTCTTCCCCATATTTCCTTAGCAAAAACATAGATAGCAATACAACTTATTGCACCCATTATTACTGGAAAGATTACTGAAACTTGAAAAGCAGTAACGTTAAGCCCTAAAGAGCTTAAAAACTTGTATAAAATTACAGTTGTAAAAGCTAATCCAGGATAAGTTGTTGTTGGGATATCTCTTCCCCATGGGTACCAACTCATTGAATCATGCCAATTAAACCATGAAATGTATCCATTTTTAGCGATGTAATCGACCATTCTATATTGCATATAAGGATCAAATTCTGAAAGGAAAAAGCCCCAACGTAAAGGCATAAGCCTTATCAAAACAGCTATTAATACAATTAAGAAAAGAGAAATTGAATTGAGTAAAAAGTCTTTAGGAATAGATTTTAAAAATTCTTTTAAGCCTTTAAAGGATGAAGGTAGCTTTTCCTTTAGAAAGTCTTTAATCCAATTTTTAATGGCACTCATACCTATGCCTCTTATGCTTTAGGCTTTATAAGCTTAAACTCATTATTATCTAATCAATCAATCAATTAATCAATCAATTAAACAATCAATCAATCAATCAATTAAACAATAAGTATATAAACATTATTATCTAATCAATCAATTAATCAATCAATCAATTAAACAATAAGTATATAAACATTAAAAAAATTAAATCTTACTAAGCTTACTTAATAGGGTTCATGCTTTTTATTTTAGAAAATAAAGCTAGGGAGATGCAATAGCCTTGGATAAAGCCATTGTTTGCATAATTCCTAAAGAATATCTTCCTAAAAAGTATGAAGAAGAAATAATAGATTTTTGGGAAACTAACAATATCTATGAAAAAACAAAATCAAAGTTAGTTGGAAAGCCAAAGTTCTATTTCTTAGATGGCCCTCCTTATGTAACAAATCCGCCTCATGTAGGTACTGCTTGGAATAAAACTTTAAACGATGACGTAATTTGGATTAAAAGAATGCAAGGCCACGAAGTAAAAGACCAGCCTGGTTATGATTGCCATGGATACTCGATAGAAGTAAAAGTTGAAGA
>JAVZFM010000024.1:0-15522 GCA_038872815.1 Bathyarchaeia archaeon | reverse complement strand
TTTAAAACAAAGTAGAACGGAATAAATAAAACCGGCTAATATGGTTTATATCCTTCCTACTATAATCCTCTTTGCTGCAATAGTCTTATGGGCAATAATCGTCTGGACATTAAAAATTCCAATTTGGCTCCTTCCAGCCCCTTCATTAATAGCAAATAAGCTAATATCCCATTGGCCATACTTAAGCTATCATTTATTTGTTACTTTTTATGAAACTATACTTGGGTTCATCACAGCTATAATAATAGCTTTACCTTTAAGCATAGCAATAACCTATTCAAAAACATTACAAAACATCATTTACCCAATATTGCTTTTATTCCAAAGTGTACCAAAACAAGCGATAGCGCCAATTGTAGTACTTTGGTTTGGTTTAGGAATTACGCCAAAAATAATAATAGCTTTTTTAGTAGCATTCTTCGTAATTGTAGTAGATACTACTACAGGCTTAATGACAGCTCCTCCAGAATTGATTGACATCGCTAGACTATTAAGGGCAAAAAAATCCCAAATCTTTATAAAAATAAGGCTTCCACATAGTTTACCGTTTTTATTTAGCGGGTTAAAAACATCTGTTACTCTCTCTGTTGTTGGTGCAGTAATAGGAGAATTTGTTGCTTCAGATGAAGGAGCAGGTTATGTTATACTTGCTTCTGCTCCCCAACTTAATACGGATGTGGCTTTTGCTTCTATATTCTTGCTTAGTATTGTAAGTATGGCTTTATTTGCTTTAGTGCATGTGATTGAAAGGTTAGCTATACCTTGGGCTTTTAGAGCCCAACATTAAAGCTTATTTATCAAATAATTTAACAATTAAGTTTTTTAATGCGTACTTCTATGCTAATCTATGGATGTTGATAAACTTGACCTTAATATCGATTATAGACTATGGTGTTGGAAACCTTAAAAGCATTAAAAAAGCTATTGAAAATCTTGGGGCTAATGTAGTCATAACCAAGCAAGCATCCATGATTGAAAGCTCTGATGCCTTAATTTTACCTGGTGTAGGTGCATTTCCTGAAGCTATTCAAAATCTTAAGCCTTTAATGAACATAATATATGATTTTGTAAAAAATGGAAAGCCTATTTTTGGTATATGCTTAGGTTTACAATTGCTTTTTTCTGAAAGTCGTGAAGGCGGGTATTTTAAAGGTTTAAACTTGCTTAAAGGAAGCATAGTTAAGCTTCCTGAAAGCTTAAAAATTCCACATATAGGTTGGAATAGCATTAATATCGTAAAGCATAATCCTTTAATCGATGGAGTTAAAAACGGTTCTTATGTTTATTTTGCCCATTCATACATAGCTTCAAATTTCGATCCAGAAATAGCTATAGCCTACACAAATTATGGTATCGATTTTCCATCAATAATTTCAAGCGAGCATATATATGCTACGCAATTCCATCCAGAAAAAAGTGGAAAAGTTGGATTAAAAATTTTAAAAAATTTTGTAAATTTAGTGAGGAAGTAGAATAATGATAATAATTCCAGCTGTAGATATATTCAATGGAAAAGTTGTAAGACTTATTCATGGAAATCCAGAAAATTGTATAGTATACCATAGCGATCCTTTTAAAGTTATAAAGCTTTGGGAAAAAGAAGGAGCAGAATATTTGCATATAGTTGATTTAAACGCAGCATTGAGAATGGGGAACAATTTAAGGCTTATTGAAAAAATTTTAAAAAATTCGTCTGTTAGCATAGAAATAGGAGGTGGAATAGACTCTATAGAAAAGGCTAGTAGGCTATGCGATTTAGGGGCATCAAGAATAGTTGTAGGCACAGTTGTAATCCTTAACATAGATTTTTTAAAAAAATTGAGAGAAAAAATAGGCTCTGATAGAATAGTAGTTGCGCTTGATTATAGAAATGGTAAAGTAGCCATAGAAGGTTGGAAAAAATTCACAGAATTTGATATAGCTTCTTTTTCACATAAAATTGATGATTTTAAGATTTCAGCAATACTTTTAACAGCAATAGCTCATGATGGGAAATTAGTAGGACCAGATATAAAGACTATAAAAAAGGTTAAAGCGATTGTTAAAACTCCAATAATAGCATCAGGTGGGATATCTTCTATAGAAGATATTAAAAAGCTTATGGGAATTAAAGTTTATGGAGCTATAATTGGAAGAGCTTTATATGAGGGAAAAATAAATTTAAAAGAGGCGATTAAAACAGTTAAAGAGGAATCATTATGCTTACAAAAAGAATAATTCCTTGCCTAGATATAATGCATGGAAAAGTGGTAAAAGGAATTAGGTTTAAAAACCTTCGAGATGCAGGAGATCCACCTGAACTTGCTGCTTTTTATGAAGAAGAAGGAGCTGATGAAATAGTTTTTTTAGACATTGCAGCATCCTATGAAGAAAGAAAAATATTGCTAGATGTTGCTACTAGGACTGCTGAAACAATATCGATTCCTTTCACTATAGGCGGAGGAATAAGGAGCATAGAAGATATAAGGAAAATACTTCTTGCTGGAGCTGATAAAGTTTCTATAAATACAGCAGCTGTAGAAAACTCTAATTTAATCAAAGAGGCTTCTGAAAAATTTGGAAGCCAATGTATTGTTGTTTCTATAGATGCTAAAAGGGTTTATGATAAGCTATTTGATGATAAAAACATTTCAAAAATAAATGAGAAAGCTTGTTGGTGGGAAGTTTATACTTATGGTGCTAGAAAATCTACTGGAAAAGATGCAATCTCTTGGGCTGAAGAAGTTGAAAAGCTAGGAGCTGGAGAAATATTGCTTACAAGCATAGATTATGATGGAACTAAAAATGGATATGATATTCCGCTTACTCGAGAAGTTTGTAAAAGGGTAAAAATTCCAGTAATTGCAAGTGGTGGAGCTGGCTCTCCAGAGCATATCTATGAAGTTTTAACTCAAGGTATGGCTGATGCTGCTTTAGCAGCTTCCATTTTTCATTTTAAGGAATATTCTATAAAAGAAGTAAAAGAATTTTTGTATAGAAAAGGCGTAAAAGTTAGGTTTTTATAATGGAAAAAGAGCTTAAAGCTTTATTGGATAAACTTGATTTTGAAAAAGGAAATGGATTAATTCCAGTAATAGCAAAAGAACATGAAACTAAAAGAATTTTGATGTTAGCCTATATGGATAGAGAAGCTTTAATAAAAACCTTGGAAACAAAAATGATGCATTATTGGAGTAGAAGTAAAAAAAGGCTTTGGTTAAAAGGAGAAGCTTCAGGTCATTATCAATACGTTAAATCATTGTATGCTGATTGCGATTACGATGCTTTGCTTTTTTCAGTTAAGCAAACAGGATATTGTTGCCATCTAGGCTTTTCTACATGCTTTCATAATAAAATTTTTGATGAAAATGATCAAAAACTAAGCCAAAATCAAGACATTTTAAAAGAAGTTTTTTATACTATAAAAGATAGAATTAATTCACCAAAGCCTAATTCATATGTTTCATCTTTAGTTTCTAGGAATGAAAACGATTTATTAAGAAAAATAAATGAAGAAGCTTTTGAATTTATTTTGGCTATAAAAGAAAAAAATAAAGCTAATATAATTCATGAAGCTACAGATTTAATATTCCATACTTTAGTGGCTCTTGCAAAAGCAGATATAACGATTGAAGAAATTTATGAAGAGTTTTTTAAAAGAAAAAAGGAAAAGCATTAAGTGAGTTTAAAATGATTGGAAAAAGAATTGATTTTCATATTCATTCAATATTTAGCGATGGCTCTTTAATACCTAGTGAATTGGCTAGAAGAGCTCAAGTATTAGGCTATGAAGCTATTGCCATAACAGATCATGTAGATTTTTCTAACATTGAATCAATAATTCCATCTATAATTAAAGTATCTGAGGAATTGAATAAGGAATTAGAAGTTAAAGTAATCCCAGGTATAGAGATCACGCATGTACCACCAAGCTCTATTCCTAAACTAGCCTTAAAAGCAAAAAACCTTGGTGCTAAAATAGTCTTAGTTCATGGAGAAACTTTAGCAGAACCAGTAGATCCTATGACAAATCATGAGGCTATTAAATGTAAAGATGTTGATATTCTAGCTCATCCAGGATTGATAAAGGAAGAGGATGCAATACTAGCGAAAGATAATGAAGTTTTCTTAGAATTAACTTCAAGAAGTGGTCATTGCCTTTCAAATGGCTATATAGCAAATTTATTCAAGAAAACAAGAGTAAAAATCTTAATAAACTCTGATACTCATGATCCAGAAGATTTAATAACACAAGATTATGCTTATAAAATAGCTTTAGGATCAGGATTAAGCAATGAAGAAGCTTTAAAGGTTTTAAAAGATCATGCTCATGAATTGTTAAAAAGAGTTTTAGAAAGATTTTAATAAATTATTTTTTAAATATAATGAAAAGTTATACATAGAGTAAAGCTCAAAAGCAAAAAATCCATAAGCAAAAAAACCTAAAAAAGGAATCTCGAATACCTTAAAGCTTTCAAGAATAGAAACTGTATAATGCCATTTAGCTAATGCCCAATAATTCCAAAATTCCCAAAGGAATCCGCAAATGTATCCAGATATAAAAACAGAAATTGGAGTATTAAGCTTTCCGTTGCTAATATCTTCAATCAAAGATTTCTGGCCTAGTAAATAATTTATAGAATCAAAAAGTAAAAAGAATCCAATCCAAACTAGGAAAAACATAAAAGTTGATGGAAAAATAAATGGAGCTATTAAGAATAAAATTCCAAAAATGATTAAAAGTTTTAAGAATATCTTCTTTATTTTAATATGTTTAATTCTTATATCAAAGTGCTTTGAAAGCTCAAGGAATTCTTTAGTTTCTAAAACTGCTGGAAGTATAGTTGAAAATGAAATAGCATAAGCAAAGACTTTAGGCTCAGGAACATTTACGTAATACCAGCCTTTTAAGAATAAGTTATAAATTTCAAAAATTAACCAAAAAACTATTGAAAGAAGGCATATGGCAAAGAATCTTTTTAGTTTATGGAGTAAAGATTTTTTAGCATAGTTAAAAACTAATCCATCGATAAAAACTATATAACCATACCAAACTAAAGGGCAAAACCAAGAAGCTAATGGCATTATCCTTAAAAGTATTGTTGCCATGCTGAGCAAAATAATTGCTAACCCAATAAATGTATAAAATGGAGGCATACTAATCCATGATTTTAATAGAGCTATTTAGAATTTTCGAATATATCAGGAATGTATATAAGGAAAAAATATAAACTTTATTCTAAATAAGCTTGCTTAAAAATGGAGGGGTAAATTTGGAAAACCCTAAAGAATATTATGATAAGATTTTTCAACTTTTGGAGGCACATCATAAATGGTTCTCAGAAAGCATACCTTTAATAGCAAGCGAAAACATTCCTAGCCCAGCTGTTAGAGAAGCTATAGTTTCTGATTTTGGGAATAGATATGCTGAAGGTTGGCCAGGAGAAAGGGTTTATGCAGGATGCATTTACATAGATCAAGTTGAACTTTTATGCATAGAGCTAGCAAAAAAGTTGTTTAAGGCTGAGTTTGCTGATGTTAGGCCAGTATCTGGTGTATGCGCTAACCTTGTAGTTTATACAGCTTTTACAAATCCAGGAGACGTAATGCTTGCACTTCCAATTCCAAGAGGAGGTCATATAAGCACTGGAAAGCTTGAGCTGGGAGGAACTGCTGGGGCAGTTCATGGCTTAGTAGTAGAATATTTCCCATACAATATAGATGAACTTAACATAGATGTAGATGAAACAAAATCAAAAGTGGAAAAAATGGTTAAAGAAGGAAAAAGTCCAAAGCTTGCAATGTTTGGTGCGAGTGTATTTCCATTTCCACATCCAGTAAAAGAGCTTTCAGAATTTTTCCATGAAATAGGTGCAATCGTTTGTTATGATGCAGCTCATGTAGCTGGATTAATAGCTGGAGGGCAATTCCAAGATCCTTTACATGAAGGAGCAGATGTAATGACTATAAGCACTCATAAAACTCTTCCAGGTCCTCAAGGCGGAATGGTTTTATCATGGAATAAATATGCTGATAAAATTAAAAGAGCTACTTTTCCAGGTAACGTTAGCAACCACCATCTTCATCATGTAGCTGGAAAGGCTGTTGTGCTTGCTGAAATGATGGCTTTTGGAAAAGAATACGCAAAACAAATAATTAAAAACAGTAAGGCTTTAGGACAAGCACTTTATGAAAGAGGCTTTAAAGTTTTAGGAGAGAAAAAAGGCTTTACTGAATCGCATGTTTTACTTATAGACATAGTGGAATATGGAGATGGAGGAACCATTGAAAAAACTCTCGAGAAAGCGAACATAATTTTAAATAGAAATCTATTGCCTTATGATTTAAAGTTTGGGAGGCATTTTGAGGCTCCAGGCGGTATTCGTTGTGGAACCTTAGAATGCACTAGGCTAGGAATGAAAGAAAGCGATATGGAGTACATAGCTGAATTGATGGCAAGAGTTGTTATTAAAAAAGAAGATCCTGAAAAAGTCAAAAAAGATGTTATAGAGTTTAGAAAGAACTTCCAAAAAGTTCATTATGCTTTTGATACAGCAAGAGATGCTTATGAATATATTCGAATAAGATGAAGCAAACAAAATATCGATTTCAGCATTTATTTAAACTATAAAACATTCAATTTTTTAAATATTCATTAATGAATCATATTTTAAGCGATTTTAATCAACGTAAATTTATATTATCAATTCTTTAATATTTTAAGTAACATAACCAAAAACTTAATTTTATTGATTTTAATTGTTTCGATTGTAAGGAGATGTTAAAAATGTTAACTAAACAAGAGTTAGCGAAGATTATTGACCATACTTTAGTTAAGCCTAATGCAACTAAAGATGAAATTGTTCGGGTTTGTGAAGAAGCAAAAAAGTATGTTTTTGGCGCTGTTTGCGTTAATCCTTTTTATGTTAAGCTTGTTGCAAATGCCTTAAAAGGAACAAATATAAAGGTTTGTTCTACAGTAGGTTTTCCTTTTGGATCTAACTCTTCTGAAGTTAAAGCGTTAGAAGCAAAGAAAGCAATCGAAAATGGAGCAAAAGAACTGGATATGGTAATGAATATAGGAGCTTTTAAGTCTAAAGATTATGAATTAGTTAAGCAAGATATAGTGGCTGTAGTTGAAATAGCAAAGAAATTTAACGTAATAGTTAAAGTTATAATCGAATGTTGCTATTTAACTGATGAAGAAAAAATAAAAGCATGCTTAATTGCAAAAGAAGCTAAAGCTGATTATATAAAAACCTCTACAGGTTTTGGGCCTTCTGGAGCTAAAGTTAGCGACATAAAACTAATAAAAAGTTTTGTTGGAGAAAGCATGGGTATAAAAGCTTCTGGAGGAATTAGAACTATAAGCCAAGTTTTAGAGATGATAAATGCTGGTGCAACAAGAATAGGCACAAGCTCTGGAGTTCAAATAATCGAGGGTTTAAAATGAATGCCTATAATGCTTATTCAGATTTCTTGAATAATATTAAAAAATGTATAGATGAGTTCAATAAAATAGAAAATAAAGTTTTGATTGTTCATCATGATGAAGCTGATGGAATATGTTCAGCAGCAATAATTAAAAAAGCTTTAGAGAGAAAAGGATTTTTTATCAAGACTTTATGCTTGGATAAGTTATTTCCTGAAGTTATTGAAAAACTTCATTCTGAAAAGGATAAAAATATAATCTACACAGATATAGGATCAGCTCATGTAAAAAGGATTTCAAATGTCAATAAATCTAAAAATTTCACAATAATCTTAGATCATCATGATACAGAAATTTCTTTGGATCCAAAGGTTTATAACATCAATCCTGAGCTTTATGGGATTAGTGGTGAAAAAGAAGCTTCAGCCTCTACTATAGCTTACTTTTTTGCAAAAATTCTTGATAAAACCAATATGGATTTAGCCCATTTGGCTATAATAGGTTCAGCTGAAATTCCAGAAACATTAATTGGATTGAATGAAAAGGCTTTGAAAGATGCTTTAGAAAAAAAATTGGTTGAAATAAAGAAATCTAAATTTAGAGAAGAAATAAAAATAACTTCTCTAGGAAAAGCCATCTCTTATAAAAGAATTTCTACTCTTTTATCAGTTTTAGGCTCTGTAGGTTATTATAGAAATGGGCCTGAAATTGGAATATCGATTTGCCTAGAAGGCTTAAAACCAGATTTAGAAAAAATTGCTTTAAACCTTGAAAATGAAAGAAAGTTAGCAAATAAAAGATTGTTAACTGAGTTAATGAATAAAGGCTTAAACCAATTAAATAATGTTCAATGGTTTCATGCAATGGATAATTTTAAAGGAATGGGAACAAAAGTTATAGGAAGTTTTTGCTCTTACTTAAGCTTTCAACGTATAGTGAATCCTAATAAATACTTGATAGGGATCATGAATATGGATTCAACAATTCCAAAATTTGGAAAATTGGATAAAGAGTACGTTAAAGTATCAGCTAGAGCACCTGAGGCTTTAAGCAAAATGATAGAAATCGGAAAAATGCCTCCTCTTTCTAAAATATTGCCTAAAGCATGTGAAGATCATGGAGGCTTTGGTGATGGGCATACTGTAGCAGCTTCAGGGATTTTTCTTAAAGGCAAAGAAGAAAGTTTTCTTACTAAGCTAGATAAATTGATTTAATGGAATTTCATTAAAATTCAAGTATTTAGACTATTCAAACCAATTGTATAGAGAGCTTTAGATTAAGTCTTAAGCTAAAATGGTTTTTAAATAAAATTTATATGAAAGAGTTTTCAATAGTTTATCAAGAGTAGCGGGGTGGGGTAGCCAGATGGTGGTGGAATACTTTTGTTTTTCCATCACCAGGTAAAGTTAACCCGCAGGGCTCATAACCCTGAGATATCCTTGATTAAAAAGGACTCAAACGGTGGTTCGAAAGAAAAATTCCGAAATTCCACCCCCCGCTACCAATTTATTAAAAGATTCTTGTTTTGTATAGAGAAAAAGAATCTTTTCATGTTATATAGATTTAAAAGCCTTTAAGTTAAGATTATCTAAATGATAACTATGCAAAAAACATTCCAATTAACTGAAACAAAAAAAGCTTTAGTAAAAAATTGGATTAAAACTGGAAAGCTTGAGTTAGTTGGTTTAACTGGAAGCACTAGCGGTACTTTAATGGCTCCATTAATTCTTTTAGAAGGTTTTGAAAGTAAAGTACTGGAAGAAGATATAGTGGTTATAGAAGACAAAAACGATAACCATATATTGGCTGTATGTAGACAAGGAACTGGTATAGATGAAAATCTAAAAGTTGGAACTTATAGCCCTAGCCTTTCTTATGTTAGATCTACTGGAAAACGTCCCTCAACAGCTAAAGAATCTTACCATTTTTACTTAGTGATTATGGGAAAAATTACTGATAAAGGATTGAATCGAAATGAAGAAATAATTTCTCCAGGATCTCCAGTTTATAGGTTTAATAAACCAGAAACGAATCCTTTATCTTTAATGATTGAGGAAGATTGTAGCGAAAGAGGATTTTATCGTTCTCATGAAGAATGGAAAGTGCCATTTAAAAAAACTTTTATTCCTTACCATATAGGAGTTTTTGGTCAAACTGGTTGTGGAAAATCTTTTTTAACTAAAAATCTTTTAGTTCCTCTACTTAGATCTTCTGGATATAGCATACTTATTCTAGATTGGGAAGGCATCGATTACACTGAATATTTTAAAAAAATTAATGCTAAAATCATTCCTTTATATGAGGTAGCTTTAGATACAGATGCAATTGCTGGATATCTTTGTGAAAAAATGGGTCATTTTGGATATACTGGTGAAAAAAGAGAAATGAATGAAATTCGTGATGCAATCGATGATTTTTTAATGAAAGAGGATTGGAAAAAAATTTCTCAAGAAGAATTCAAAATAAAGCTTAAAGCTCATGCAAAAACCTATCTTGAACATGCTTCTTCAAATAGAAATGTTATAAATGCTTGGATAAGAAAGCTTGAGAAAGGTTTAGAAAAACTAACGAGCGAGCATATAAAAACTATATATGGCGAGAAAAAACCTTCAGAGATGGTTAAAGAAGCAAAAAATTATGGCATGGTAGTGTTAGATATGAGCATGGTAGAGGCTGAAGAAAAACTTTCTGTTTTCCTAAGCATTGGTAATAATATACTAGAAAGGATTCAAAAAGGAGAGTTTTTAAAACTGGCTTTAATAATAGATGAAGCTCCACAATATGCGCCTTGGGAGCCAAAAGGTCTTCAAAAAGACGCAAGTGAGCTTATAAAAAATCTTTGCGCTACTGGAAGAAAGCATGAGCTTTGTATGGTACTTATTTCTCAAGGAATTGCAGGTGATATAGGTATTAATGCTGCTGTTAGGAGGAATTTAAACACACAATTCATAGGTCAAATCCATCCTTTAGATTTAGAAGAAGCTATGAAATGGGTTTCTCCTTATGGAATAAGAAATGAGCATTTACTGTACTTAAATCCAGGCGAATTCTATTTTATAGGAAAAATGAATCCTTCTCCAATACCGCTTTTAATTTCATTCAATATTGATGAAGGAATTTAGGAATGAATGAAACAAAGGAAAATCCTTTACTTATGCTTCAAAGAACATTGGTAGAGGCTCTTTTTACAAGTGCTAAGCATGAAGCAGAAAGGATTAAAAAAAGGATCATTCGTTTAGAAAAAAAACTTAAAGAAATTCAAGGCTTAATAAAACCTATTGAGATTAAAGGAAGTAAGCAAGGAAGGATCCTTGTAGCTGATGGTTCAAGGCCTAAAGGAGCGAGCGAAAGAATAGGGTCGGATTTTTCAATATATGTGGCTGGTTGTATGATTTTTGATGGAAAGGAAACAATTGCAGAAAATTATGAAGGGGGATCTATTAGCGGAATTGAAGACTTAAGGCATTTATCCATACTTAATAGAGTTTTAATGGCTTATACTGAGCGTAAATTAGCTCTTGAAGCTTTCTTGAAATATAATCCAGATATTATAATCCTTGATGGGCCATTCTTTTATTTTAGGGGAAAATGTAAGCTTATTCATGATATGACTCTTGAAAGCGATTATTTTAAAAAAGGCTTAGATATAGTTAATGAAACAAAAGATATTACTTTAAAGTTAATGAAAACAGGTCGTGCAATGTGTGTAATAAAAAGAAGTGTAATAAGGGCTATAGATGGATGGCTTTTATTCAATAAAGGGGAAAATTATTGTACTGGAGTAAGGGACAAGTACATACTTTCTAAGCTAATGCCCCCAAACACTTTTTGGAGCTATAAAGCCTTATTAGATAAAGATCCTGTAATCTATTCTATTGCTTATCGTTTAGCTCAAATGAAAAAAGCTTCTAAAGAGCTTATAGATAAAGCCATTGATTATAGAAATCGAGAATATAAGGAAAATTTAAAAATTGAATTTAAAGAATTGCCAAAAACTGAACGCTATTATGTACGCTATTCAGAATCAGCTTCCCCATTCGAAATTGAAGTGGTAGAGGGCTCAAAAGTTGAATCTTTCATAGAATACTTTACAAATTTCTATAACTCCTCGACTGGTTTACCTTATCCAATCGATTTAATCGATCAAAATGTAAGGTTGCCAGAAGGAACAACTACAGCATTTACAGAAGAAGTTGAAGCTATGCTTATTAGGGATAAACTTTTTTCAAATAAAACTATGATTTCTGATTACTTCAAGCATTTAAATCCTCAAAAAAAAGAATTAGTTTAAAAACTTAATACTCAGTAAGTAATTTTTGTTCCTCAAATCTATTTTTTTCTTTTAACATTCTCCATTCTTCAAGCTTTATTTTTCCTCCAACTTGTTCTTTTATTTTTTTCCCTAATTTTAAACCGATTAATGGTACATTGATTAACTCAGTTAAGCTTGCTTTTCTTAAATCTTCTATAGTTTTAAAGCCTGCATTATAAAGAGATCTAGCTCTTATCCTACCTATTCCTTCAAGCCTTACAAGCGGAATCAATTCAGGCTTAACTCCTTTTTGAACTCTAATTCTAAGGTTCTCTACTGGATTCAATAAATCCTTATATTTAAACAGTTTAGCAAGTTCGTGAGTTGCATAAAGTAACCAATCAGCTGCCTCAATTATTCTATACAAATCTCCAGGTTCTACTTTATAAGCTTTTAAAATTCTTTCTTCTGATGCTTCTTCTATCCATTCTTTAATAACCAATGCAGATTTAACCTCAGCTAAGAATTCCTCATAGCTTATTATATCGCTTGAATATTGTTGTATATCGATCATAAGTTCATTAGCATGAGCTTGAGCAAAAGCTTCTAATTCTTCAATTTCTGATCTTCTTGGATAAAGCTTTGGAGCCATATCAGGAGTACTTGAGATTAAATGTAAAAGACTAAATTCCGATAATTTTTCAGGTTTATTCCTTAATCCATCTCTAATTGTAACAGCTGATATAGGATCTATATAAAGCTCAGAAACTCTTTTCCCAAATTCAGTTGCATAAAGCTTACTCTTTTCTATTCTTACCATATCTTCTTTAATTAAGAATTTAAGTATGTTCCCTATTTTTGGCTTAATTTCTTTTTCTCCATATTGAAAAGCATAAAAGGTTTTACTAAAAAAATCATATAATCCATGTTCTGATACAGCAAACCTTGTAGCTATAGTTGCAAGAACATGGGGCCTTAAAACTTTTTCAACAGCTAATTTTGACCATAAACGCTCAGGTTGAGCTAATACATACTCGTCCATTAAATAATATTGCTCATCTGAACTTCTTGCTATTAATACTGCTTCTCCCCACTCATCATATTTTGGCCTTCCAGCTCTACCACAAAGTTGTTTATACTCTAAAACAGAAATTCCATATCTACCATAGCCAGGTTCATACCTTTCATAACTATTTATTATTACAGTTCTAGCTGGAAGATTAACTCCAGCTGCAAGAGTTGGTGTTGCTGATAAAATTTTAATATATCTTTTTCTAAATGCATCCTCAATTATTTTCCTATGGATACTTGCCAATCCAGCATGATGAAATGCTGCTCCATGAATAACTTGCTCTGCTAATAGATCGCTTAAAGTTGTTCTTTCACCAGCCTCTAGTATGTCTTTAGCTATTTTTTTTAAAACCTTATTATGCAATTCTATTTTTAATTTTTTTAAGGCTAAAGCAGCTTTTTTACCTAAATTTACTGCTGTTTTCCTTGTTTCAGCAAATATCAAAGCTTGCCCATTTGACTTTATAACATCTATAGCAATATCTAGCGGAGGAAATTCAAAGATTTCAAGTATTTTCCTTGCAGACCCATCTTTAAATTGTATTTCCCCTTTATAATAAACTCCTTCTTTTAAAGGTACTGGACGCCAATCTATTGTTATGGCTTTAGCGTTTATCCACTTAGCAATTTCTTCAGCATTACTAATTGTTGCACTCAAAGCTAAAAATTGAGATTTAGGGTTTGTTTGCATTAATCTAGTAATAACTACTTCAAGAGTTGGACCCCTTTCTGGCTCAGTTAAAAGATGAACTTCATCAATAACTATGGTTGAAACTTCATTTATCCAGTTAACTTTATGCCTTAACAAGCTATCAGCTTTTTCGTTTGTACATATAATGATATCGTAATTTGCTAATGAAGGATCGACTGTATCATAATCTCCTGTAGAAATAGCTATTTTAACATGCTCTCCATTGCTTTTTCTAAGCTTAGAGTACTTCATGAACTCCTCATACTTTTCATTGGCTAAAGCTTTAAGAGGAACTAAATACAAAGATTTTTTATTTTTTTCAATTACATTCTTTAAAATACAAAGCTCAGCTACTAATGTTTTACCGCTAGCTGTTGGACTGGCTAAAACAAGGTTTTTGTTTTCTAAAACTCCAGCTTTAATGGCTTCTTCTTGAGGAGGATAGAGCTCTTTATAGTTATAATCTTTAAGCAACTCTTTAAGTTCATTAGGAATTGGCAATTCATCAACTTTCATTTTTTAAACATCTTTAAAAAATCATGAAATTACTCTTTTAAGTTGATTTGGTTTTGGAGAATACAATATTCCTTCTTTTATCAATTGATTCACTATATTCTTTGCTTCATCTTCACTCATATCCATTTTTTCATTCAAAATGCTATACAATTTTTTTTCTTCAACGATTCCAAATTGTCTTTCAAGCTCTGTTATAAAAGCCAATACTGCTTGCATTTTATCCCTTAAACTTTTAGGCTTTCCAGTCATTATAACATCTATATCTATTTTTCCAGTAGTTACATCTATTCCAACATTTTGAAGCGATATTGTCATAAGCCTTATAGCAGCTTTAGCGTCTTCAGCTAATACTTTATCCCTTAAGAATGCTCTTGCTCTGGCTTCGCTTAACCTAACTAATGCTTCTAATTGTCTAGGAGTAATTGCGATAGGAGAATCGCTTGAAGTTGATATAGAGCGAGTTTTTAAATAAAAGTTCTCTAGTTCTTGAGCTGCTTCTTCGGTTAAAACCGGGTTTATCCTTTTAGCATAGCTAATGTATTTTCTAAAAATTTCTGGAGGAATTGGTACTTCCTGAGTTAATCCTTTTAATCTATGTAAATTGAGGATATGCTCTGACATTTTTTTATCTTTCTCAGAATCTGGTATATCCCTCATTACGAATATTAGATCAAATCTTGAAAGGATCGTTACTGGTAAATTCAGGTTTTCAGTTACGTTTCTATAAGGATCATATCTTCCTAAAGCTGGATTTGCTGCAGCTAAAACAGAAGCTCTTGCATTTAAGGTTGCAACTATGCCCCCTTTAGCAACTGAAACAGTATTATGGAATATTAAACCATGGCTTACAAAATTATGAGTTGACTCAACAGTAACATCGTAAACCCACTCAGTTTTTATATCCCCAGAATTAGGCAATTTTTCTACTTTAATTACTTCGATTAATCCAATACTTGAGTTTATACTTTGCTTTAAAACTTTTAAATTTGAATATAAAGGTTTAAAATGAATTTTTGCATTCCCGCTTTTATTCAGTACTTTTTTAATGAATTTTTTAAAACATGTTTTATCTATTAGCACTTTGTGCATATCATTGGTTTTATCATGTAATATCTTTGAACTTATTCCAAGCACTAATAAAAGATCTTGATAATCTTCAGCTAATTCTTTTGAATTTGCTTTAAAAGCTAATCTCGATTTTTTCTTTTTATTTGCATTAAAAACGTTTCTTAAAAAACTTGCTATGGCTTCCTCACTTGCTACGAATAAACTTTGAGGCACTCTTTTTCTTTTAGCAATTTCCATTAAAGTAAGAAAGTTTTTAACGCTTGAATTACAATCGTTTATTTCATTAAAGCTTAAGCAATTTTTACTCATTAAATCGTTTATTTCTTCAACATATGATGCTGTTTTATTGACAAACTCTAAATTATGCGAGAGTTGTTTTTGAGAACATCCTTTTGTTACTATAAATCCTAAAACACTTCCAATCTCAGCGTTTATAGGGCTATCCTTTATTAGTTTCAATTTTTTAATTGATGGTATTAAATCTCCTTTTTTCAATTCTTTAGCTTCTATAAT
>JAVZFM010000023.1:0-15685 GCA_038872815.1 Bathyarchaeia archaeon | reverse complement strand
ATCTTTAAATTTTCCAAGTAATTCTTTATTTTGAAGAACTTCCATTCTAACTTCTTGTTCAATAGATCTTTTAAGCACTTTGTCTACAGTAGGGCCAAGAATAATTATTGTGAGTAAAACTATTGCAAATAAAACTATAGCTAAGTTTATTGATCTATGAATTAAAAATTTAACAAATCCCATAGATATCAGTATCAATAGTTTTAAAGATTAATTTAAACATTAACTTCTACTCTGATGTAACTAGCAAGCTAATTTCAAAAATATATGGCTTTATTGCTTTAGTACTTATCGCTAAAATCTTTAGTCTATGCGAACCAGTTTTAAGGCTTGAAGTTATATTTTCATTAAGAAAGATTTCAAAATTTCCTAAAGGCGTAGATGGCTTAGCGCTTCCTTTTATTATAGTTTTTCCTTCAGGATCAACTATTCTATAGTTTACTATGGCTTCATTGCTTGGTTCTCCACCAACTTCAATAAAAAGTTCTATTTTTACTTCTTTTCCTATAACTATTTTTGTAGGAACTTTAACCATTTTTATTTCAGCAGTTTTTATAGATTCAAAAGAACTCCAATGATTCCTTTCAAAAGGATAGCTTGGATCGTTAAAAGCTTCTATAGTAATAGTTCTAGCTTCAGGGTTGTAATTCACTAAGTAAAATGGGCCATTGCTTATTAAAGCATGAGCATAAGTATTTATCCAATTAATAGAGGAATCATATCTTTTTATGGCTTCTTCTAGCGTAATAAAATCTTTTAAAGGCTTTGGAATCATCTTAATAGTTTTTAACTCTATTAAAGCATTTTTGATTTCTTCAGCATTGCTTTTTATTATTAATGATAACCATTCTAGATTTAATGCTTTACTTGCAGAGTTTGAAAAAGCAAATTTTTTATCAAGAACAACTTTTTCCATAGCTGCTATTATTTCCCATGGCATTGATGCCCATATAGAAGCATAATCGGCTATAAAACTTTCATCAAAATGCCAATAATCTACATAAACTTCAACTTTATTTTCATCTAAAAACTTTACTCCTTTAAAAGTTTTAACTGTAGATTCCACTCTAGAAGTATATTCAGGATCAAAAGTTGGATCGTTTACTCCTTCATTAGTTCCCCACTCAAAGAAAAAGTATATTCCATAGAGTAAATCGCTTATGTTCATTGGAATTCCATGATGCCAATTACTATATCTAAGATCAAATGTTACTTTGCTTGTAGCTGTAATTCCTTCTCCTACATTTTTCCACTCTTCTTTATAAGGGTCCCAAACAATAGCATCAGCTGGAACTTTTAGCCTTCCTTTAGGCCCTGATGTTTCAACATTCCATGAAGCTCTAACTGGAATTATTTCACCAGTATGAGGGTGAGTGAAAGTTGCAGGATCAGATATGCAGTCCCATACTTTTCTTGAGTAAAAATCGTTAAATCCTCCTATAGGGTTCCAAGCTCCTTGGTATATTTGTTTCATTCCAACTTTTAATAAGCCATCAGGTTCGCTTATTCTAGCATTTATTAAAGTCCATCTTACTGTGATTCCAGCTCCAAAATCGTTTATTACACCTTCTAACGCTTTATTAACTATGTATGGCTCTATAACAGATGCTATAAAGATCCTAACAGACTCGTTTATTCCAAGCAATATTGCTTCTTTAATGAACGAATCTCTTTCTTCTTTAGAAGAGAAGTCTCCAGTAAATATTTTTTTAGTAATTTCATCAAGCTTAGGGTTTTCATAATTCCAATAAGTTGGCTCTTTAAATCCGGGCATATAGCCAAACCAAGGCGCATACATTTGAGCTGGAAGCACAGTATCATACTTTATGAATGCAGATCTTCCCCATCCTTCTGTATAAATATGCCATTCACCATTCTTTGGATCAGATCCATAAACTATATCATAAGCTTTACGTAAATCTCCATAGATTTTTTCAACAGTAAAACCAAGCTTTTCAAGCTCTAAGCTTAAAATCTCGCCTATAACTTTTCTTTTTTGGTCATCACTTCTTATGAAAAATTTAATTTTTACAGGCATTCCTTTAAAAAACCATTTTCCATTAATTCTTTCTGCACCAACTTTACTTATAGCCTCATCGATGATGCTTTTTGCTAATTCAGGAGAATACTTTAATCCTAAACCCTCTAGCTCATCAGCTATCACTAAATAATCTGGGTCGTAAGGACCATAAACGCTAATTATGCTAGCGCCATACCCTCTTAATACTTCATTAACTATGTATTCTCTATCGATCAAGTAGTTTATTACATACCTTACTTCACGAATTATGAATGGATTGAATTCATTTTCCATAGGAGCTGGGTTTATAAGTAAGCTATAAGTTCCTCCTGGTGCCTCATGCAGTTTTACGTTAGGATCTTCCCTAAGTTGATCAGCTATCTCTAATGGTACTCGCCAAAAATATGTATGTATGCTTCCAGCTTGAACTTCCTTTATAGCAATGTTTTCATCTAAATAATGAATGAAGATTACTTTGTTTACATTAAATATTTTCTTTTCTTCTAATAAGAATTGCTTAAATATAATTTCGCTTGAAATAAATCCTATTGTTATTATTAAAAGTAACACTATTGCTAAAATCTTGAATCGTAACTTCAATAAAATTCACCATTTTATAAAATTAGCTATAATTCGTTTAAATACATGAAAGTACCTAGATTAAAACTTTCTCTTTAAAGCTTCTTTTTCAGCCTCCATTATAGCTTCAAAAAGCTCATCCGAGATTTCTTTATGATCCCTTAAAACATACTTTACATCTTCTATACTTAATTTTCTTCCAGCCATTATATACGCAACTATGTTGCCGTAATTTTCAAAAAGTTTAGCACTTTCTTTAATATCATCCATTAAACTCTCTTCTTTACTTGATAAAGCTTTACCTTTCTTTTGGACTAACTTCTCGACTTCTTCTTTTGTTTCATTAGATATGCCAATAGCTTTTGAGTTACATACTGGGCATTTAAAATCTTTAGGCAAATCCTTTATTCTTAACATTGTAACATATTTCCAGCATGAAGTACATACAAAACTTCTTACTTCATTTAAAATTCTTGCTTTTGTGGATTCAAGAAGTATACGTTTCATTTTTTCAGGAGGAATTAAATCTGTTTTCATGCTTATTCTTTCTAATCCTATCTCAGTTATAGGAGTTGGTTTTCCTTTATTATCGATTTTTACTATCTTGATTTCTCCATTAGCTATTTTTTTTAAAACTTTCTCAGTATTAGGAATATCAAGGTCTTTTTCTAACGTTTCTTTTATAGCTTCATCAAGAATAGCTGTTCCTTCAAAGCTTTCCATTAATTGCTTTAAGCTTATGCTATTAAAATCCACCCACTTTGAAATAGCTCCAAACCTTCTTGCAACATGGATCATTCTTCGTTTAAAAAGGCCTGTTCTTATTGATGCTTTTTTCGCTAGCTCTACTATGTTAATCTCACTTAAACTCTTTAAAGCTTTAATTATTTCTTCACTATTTGCCAAATCAGTTGTTTGAATTACTATTCTATAAGGATCTTGTTGTATTCCAACAGTAAAACCAGCTTTTTCTGAAAGCATATATCCTAAAAGTCTTGCTAAAGTTCTATTTACTAATGTACCAAAATGAGCATTTATTATTACATAATCTTCCCACTCTTCTATCGTAATTGTTTTATCAGATGGGATTGGAAAATTTTGAGATAATTGACTAAAAATTTCCTCTAAAGCCCTAGCAAGAGTTTCTTCATCAGCAGAATATATTTTTGAAATTTTTTTAATTATCTCATCTTCCTTTAAACCTTTTTTAAATTCCTCAGCTACGATTCTTCTTATTTTTCCCACTTCATAAGCTACTTCAAAAGGGACTGGAATTTCTTCACCTATCCAGCTAGGAATAGCGCCTGTAGGATCTTCTATAGGTTTAACATAAATCTTATCTCCATGTATTCCTAACATTTTCCATGGGCTTCCACGAACAATAAACTTTGTGCCAGGTTCTCCATATTCAGCCACAAAAGCTTCATCAAGAATTCCAACAGGAGTATCTGTAGCTTTATCTACAACCAAATATTGTTTTTCATCAGGTATCATTGAAAGCTTTTCAAAATAATATCTATAAAGCTCTTTAGTTCTTTGAGGCCTTAAAACTACTCCATCTTCTTTAGAAAACCAAGCTAATCTAGGATACCTTGAATGCATGTACGATAATGCTGAAATCACATCTTTTTCAGTTAATTCAGCGTAGGGATAAGCTTTCTTAAAAAGTTCTAAGATTTCATATATATACCATCTTTTTTTATGCAGCAATAATCCAGCTATTTGATGAGCTAATACATCAAGAGGTTTATTAGGAATAAGTACAGGCTCAAGATTTTCTTCATATGCTTTTTTTGCTATAACTATTGCTTCTAAAGCATCATCTGAATCCATAGCTATTATTACCCCTTCAGCAATTCTGCCTACTCTATGTCCACTTCTGCCTACACGTTGGATTAGCCTTGTAACTTGGCGTGGACTCATATACTGGATAACAAAGTCAACTCTTCCTATATCTAGCCCCAGCTCTAATGAAGAAGTACATACTAAGCCCTTTAACTCTCCTTCTTTTAAACCCTTTTCAGCTGCTATTCTAGAAGGTTTAGCCAATGAACCATGATGAATAGAGATTGGAAAGTCTAAATCCCATACTTTAAATCTACTTGCTAGCACTTCAGCTATTGCGCGAGTGTTGGTAAATAACAAAACAGATTGATGAGTTTTAATTAAATCACGCATCACTCTAAGCCTGGCTACAACTTCTGGATGAGCATAAAGCTTAGAGGAAAGTTTATAGTCTACTCCAGATGGTTTTGGATATAAAACTTTTAATACCATTTTCCTAGCAACTGGAACTTTTATTACCTCAACATTTCTTTCTTTTCCAACTAAAAATTTAGCAACTATTTCAGGAGTTCCAATTGTTGCTGATAAGCCCACTATTTGAAAATCCTTCCTAGTTATCCATCTTAATCTTTCTAAAGCTAAAGAAAGCTGGCTACCTCTTTTATCTTCAGCAAATTCATGCACTTCATCAATTATCACATATTTTACAGCCTCTAAGTGCTTTTTCATTCTTTTACCAGTAAGTATAGCTTGTAAAGTTTCAGGAGTTGTTATCAACATATCTGGAGGATTTTTTGCTTGCATACTTCTTTCTTTAACCTCTGTATCTCCATGCCTAACGCTTATCTTAACGTTTAAGCGTTTACACCACCACTCTATTCGCTCTAAAAGATCTCTATTCAAAGCTCTTAAAGGCGTAATGTAAAGTATGGATATACCTTTAGCTGGGCCTCTAGAACTGATAAACATGCTCAAAATTGGAAGTATTGCAGCCTCTGTTTTTCCACTAGCAGTGGGGGCTATTAATAAAACATTCTTATTTTTAAGTATAACTGGAATAGCTTTATCTTGTGGCTCAGTAGGCTTTGAAAATCTCCGCTCTTTAATTGCCTCTCTTATTGGCTTAGCAAGTAATGAAAAAGCATTTTCTTTTTTCATTTCTTAATTGCCTTTTAAGAAATCATTCAAAAAATCAAATAAGCTTTGTGGCCAATTTTTTGTATTTATCTTATCACTGGGTAGTTAAAAGTTTTTTTAAAAAGGATAAAATTAACCCAATTTAACAGATAAAATGTGGTTAAATAGAAATAACCTAAACGTTTGACTCTTCGAGCTGATGTATAGGCTTTCATTTTTTCATTAAAAATTATTCTTCCAAACTTCCTAATTTTGAAAGAAAGCATAATGTCCTCAGATAAAGTTCTTTTTTCATCAAATCCTCCAACTCTCCAAAAATGATCCTTTTTATAAGCACAGTTAAAACCTGCTACATGAGGAAATCCAAGAATTAATGAAAACTTTTGCATCCAACATGTAGCGATTTTATAGCTTACTTGATCTAGCGCATTTCCATCATAAGGTAAAGTTGGACCTAATACGCCAACAGCTTTTTGCTCTTTTAAACTTTTTTCAATAGCCTCTAACCACTCCTTAGAGGCCATTGTATCAGCATCTATAAAAGCATAAATATTGCCTTTAGCAATTCTGGCCCCAGCATTTCTAGCTGCACCTACTGGTCTTGAAGAAACTATAACTTTATCCGCAAACTTTCTAGCTATTTCAATCGTGTTATCAGTACTTCCACCATCAACAACTATTATTTCATAATCTTTATTGTAGGATTGATTTAAAAGCGATAATAAGCATTTTTTGATGTATTTCTCCTCATTCAATGATGGAACAATAACCGAGATACTACAAGTTCCAAGCAAGAAAAAATCTATTTTCAATTTTTGAAGTGAATGCTCAAAATTTCCAAAATTGCCCTGTAAAAACTTACCTTGTAAAAACACTTCAAGGCCATTTTTATTTAAATTAAATACTATCGCGTTAAAAATAAAACTTGGATTATTTGATAAGAAATTAAACTTGCTTATAAAAAGATGCGGATCCAAATTAAAGAATAGATTAAAACTTAAATAAAGAAATTGAAGTATTAAGCCTTTTTTGGTTAAATAAAATAGGATAAAAACCATTAATAAAAACTTTAATGATAATTTGCTATAATCGATTAAACGATATAATTTTCGAATCTCTTTATAATTTAACATTTTATTTGACCTGGGACATTGCTTAGCTATAGCTTTTTATTGATTATAGGAAAGTTATAAAATTTACTTTTACTTGTTAAAAAGCTTAAGCGAATTAATTTGAATATTCTTTTAGGTCTCTAAATCATGCGTTAAGAAGGGCAGTCAAGACAATTAATAAAACTTTTAAGGATTTATTAACAATAAGTTTACAGAGCGTTAATCTAACTTTTATTTAATGTTTAAATTAATTGGCGATTAAAATGGTTAATAATGAAAGGATTATAAAGGCTTGGAGAGAACGTATCATTAAGAGTATTTTAGATTTAATAATGCTTAGTTTATTGCATGAAAAGCCAAGATGGGGTTATGAAATAAATATTGAAATTCGTGAAAGATATAAAGTTTATCTAAGTGCTGGAAGTTTATATCCATTGTTACACTCCTTAGAGGAAAAAGGTTATGTTGAGGGAACATGGAAACTTAATGGAAAAAGAGAAAGGAGGATATATAAAATTACGCTTAAAGGTGAAGAACTTCTTTCAATTGGGAAAAAAGTACTAGAAGATGTTCTAAGAAATCTATCATAAAATCTATAGGCTTAAGGCGATTTTAATGAAGATATCCCAAGCAATAAAAAAGAGCGAAACTGTAAAACTGCTAATAATTATGGCTTTAATGTTCATAATAGTTCAAGGAGGAATTTATTTACTTAAAATAGCGCTGAATACTGATATCCCCCTGGCTTACGTACCTTCTAGAAGCATGGAACCAACATTGAACGTTGGAGATCTAGTTTTAATCAAAGGAATCAATCCATACGAAATCGAGAATGGAACCATAATAGTATTTTATGTACCAGGTCATTATGGTGAAGATTCTTATAGGATAGTTCATAGAGTTATAAAAATTTTAAAAATTGATGGCCAAATAATGTTTGAGACGAAAGGAGATAACAATCCAGTTTCAGATTTTGTACGCTGGAAATATATTCCAGCAAATCATGTTATTGGTAAAGTAGTTTTTAAGATACCTTATTTAGGTTATATAGCATTATTCAAGGAAAGCTTTTTAAAAGGCAATGATGGAATAATAATAGTAATAGGGCTTTTAATCTTATTGCTAATAATCTTAGAATTTTTTAATGATATAGAAAAAATTAGAAGAAAAAATCATAAAGAATGAGGTTTATATATTAATATGAACCCATTTTATTATATACTTATTAATGGTTTTATTCGAAGTGAATTGTTTTGTCTAAGAAAAAGGTGAATGTAAGTATAGAAAACGTTGTAGCCTCAGCAACTCTTAAGCAAGCAATAGACTTAAACTCTGTAGTTAGAGTTTTTCCTGGTGTTGAGTATAAACCAGAGCAATTTCCAGGTTTAGTTTATAGGTTAAAAAAACCAAAAACAGCAACCTTAGTTTTTGGTTCAGGAAAAATGGTTTGTACTGGAGCTAAATCTGAAAGGCAAGCCAAAAGAGCTATAACTAGGGTTATCGAGGATTTAAAAAGAAGTGGAGTAGTAATAACTGGAAAACCTGAGATACAAATCCAAAACATAGTTGCATCTGCTTCTTTAGGCGGTTATATCGATTTAGAAGAATGTGTACGTAAACTTAAAAGAACTATGTATGAACCAGAGCAATTTCCAGGTTTAATCTATAGGATGGATGAGCCAAAAGTTGTTATCCTTATTTTCACTAGTGGAAAAATGGTTTGTACTGGAGCTAAAAAGGAAAAAGAAGTTTATGAATCTGTAGAAAAACTTCAAGAAATCTTGGAAAAAGAAGGGCTAATAACCTATCGTTAAGAAACTATAAAATTTTTCTAATAATGTCTTCTAAAGGTTTTTTTCCAACAGCTCCAATTAAGCGCTCTATAGGCTTTCCGTTTAAAAATAGAATAAAAGTTGGGATTGCACTTATTCCATACTTTATTGCTAAATTTTGATTTTCATCAACATTTATTCTTCCAAAAATTACTTTATCACCATAATCTTTTGCAAGTTCTTCGAATATTGATTTCATCATTAAACAAGGTGCACACCATTCAGCCCAAAAATCAATAAGCATTGGTTTATTTTTGTTTATAAACTCATTAAACTTAACTTCATCTAAATCATGAACTTTAGATTCTTTATGGCTTTGTAAAGACTTTTTTAATGCCTCTATTTTTTTAGCTTTAATCCTTTCAATTTCTTGATTTTCCATTTTTCAACCCTTAATTTTAAATTGTAGATCTTAATATTTTAACTTTATTAAGTTGGCGGTTAAGCATGGATAAAGCTAAATTAAAGGAAATTTTAGAAAAATATGCAAAATCTCAAGGAATTAGGTTAAATCCTGATGAAAAGATAGTGGATTTAATACTTGAAGGCTTGTTAAACAATGAAAAAAAGTATGGATATAGATATTGCCCATGTAGAAGAGTAACAGGAGATAAAGCTGTAGATGCAAAAATAATTTGCCCATGCATTTACCATAAAGAAGAAATTAAAAGCATGGGAAAATGCCATTGTGGTTTATTTGTTTCTATAAAAGATTAAAACTCATAAATTATTATAAGGGGTATTGATTTGAGTATTGAAAGCAAACTTGAAAGTTTAGGACTAAAGTTACCAGGAGTACCAAAGCCTTTAGGCGCTTATGTTCCAGCAGTAAGGATTGGCGATATTTTGTTTACTTCAGGTCAAGGGCCTATTCTAGAAGGAAAAATAAAGTATCAAGGAAAAGTTGGAAAAGATTTAACTCTAGAGGAAGGTTATGAAGCAGCTAAGCTTTGTGCTTTAAATTGCTTAAGCGCAATTAAAATAGAGATAGGAAGTTTGGATAAAATAGAAAGAATAATAAAGCTTGTTGGTTTTGTAAATAGTGCTCAAGGTTTTGCTAAACAATCCCTAGTAATAAATGGGGCATCAGATTTGCTATATAATTTATTTGGTAAAAAAGGAAAGCACGTAAGGGTTTCAGTAGGAGTTTCAGAGTTACCAAACAACATGGCTGTTGAACTAGAACTTATGGTTAAAATAAAAAGTTCCTAATTGGCTATAAAAAGAAAGGTGAATTAAATTGGCATTAGGGTTGTTTGAAATTTACTTGTTAAATCTAATTGTCACTATTTGCATGTTCTTAACCTTAGTATTCAGAGCTTGGATAGAGCTTAAACATTTTAAATTGATATGGAATGAATTGGAGCATAGAAGGATAAGAAGGACAGTTGCAGAAATCTTAAAAGCTGAAAAGGATTTATTCAAAAAAGTAGAAGGAGGAGAAGAACTTTATGAAATCCTTTGTAAAATTTTTAGCGTAAAATAAAAACAAAACGCCAAAAGTTACGTTTTAGCAAACACTAAATGAGTGTAAAACAAGAGGTTTAATCTTTATGAAGCTTGGACTTATGTTTATAGCGGACCAAGATGCTTTTACTCTATCTAAAATAGCTAAAAGAGTTGAGGGTGGAGGTTTTGAGTATATTTGGCTCTCAGATGAAAACTTCAATAGAGACGTTTATATATCATTGACCTTAATGGCTATGGTTACTAAAAAAGTTAAAATCGGATTAGGCTGTACAAACCCTTTTACTAGACATCCAATAACAACTGCAATAGCTATGGCTACACTTAATGAGGTTTCAAAAGGAAGAGCAGTTCTAGCATTGGGCTCAGGTAGCACTTATGATCTTTTAAATCCACTTAAAATCAATGTAAAAAATAACGTAAGAGTTTGTAGAGAGGCTATAAAGCTAATAAAAGATTTCTTAATTGGAAATGAAATAAGCTTTGATGGAAAATTCTTCAAAGTTGATAAAACCAAAATTTCTTTTAAATCTACTCCAATTCCAGTTTATTTAGCTTGCAGAGGGCCTAAAATGCTTGAGCTTTCTGGCGAAATTGCTGATGGAGTTTTATTAAACGGAATTCCAATAGAATATGTAGCTTTTGCTTTAGAAAGGATAAAAGAAGGTGCAAGGAAAAGCGGAAGAAATTTAGAAAATTTTGAAATAGTGAATGCTATAGCTTTTGCAACTTCAGAGGATCGTGAAGAAGCCGTAAAGGAGGCTAAAAAAAGCTTAGCTTTTAGTATAGCAACTACGCCAGAGTATGTGCTTAAAAAAGTTGGAATGAATTCAGACGAGCTAAAACCACTCTCCAGAGCTTTACCTGACCTTGAAAAAGTAAGCGAATTAATAACAGAAAAAATGGTTGAAAAATTTTCTATAGCAGGCTCTCTTGAAGAATGTATAAAGCGCATAGAGGCTTTTAAAAAAGCTGGAATTAATCAACTTGCACTCATAACATCAACAAGTAATTTGAGGGTAATTGATTTAGTATGTGAAAAGCTAATACCTTATTTTAACGGATTTTGAGCAGGAAATCCCCACATGCTTTAGCTGTGGGCAGTTCATAACAAAATAGGAAACTTAATATTTTAAAAAATTAAAAGTTAATTAAGAAAGCTTTAAGCTTTTCCAAAATCTAAACGGTGTACTCGTTGGCAATCGAAAATCCTTTTGGATTGTTCAAATCTCAATGCATATATATGCTTAAAAAAGCCCTTATTGTTCAATATCCAAGTTTTAGCAAGAATAAACTATCTTTAGAGACTCCGCCAAATCCTGAATATGGAGAGCTATCTTCATCAATATGCTTTGAAATTTCCAAAGAAACCTATGAAAGCCCAAAGGCCATAGCAGAAAAAATAGTCAGCTCAATGGATTTATCAGAGGCAAACCTCATATCTGCTATAAAAATAGCTGAAGCTGGATACATAAATTTTTATGTAAACTATGAATTGTTAGGAGAATTAACTTTAGAGGCTATAGAGGAATTTAGCGAATCCTATGGATTCGTGAAAACAAATAGCCCAGAAAGAATACTTATAGAGCATACAAGCGTTAACCCTGTTCATGCTATTCATATAGGCCAAGCTAGGAATTCTGTGCTTGGAGATGCTTTATCGAGGATTTTAAAGGCTAGAGGCCATACTGTAAGTAGGCATTTTTACATAGATGATATGGGCCGCCAAACAGCTATAGTAGCTTATGGCTATAACAAGCTTGGTTTTCCAAAGCCCATTGAAAAACCTGATCATTTTATAGGAAATATTTACAGCATAGTTTCATGCATAATAGAAATTCAAAATATTAAAAAAAGAATTAAAAAGTTAGAAGAAAATTATTCTCAAGAAAAAATAGATGAAATAAAAAAATTAAAGGCTAAGCTTGATGAATGGGTTTCAATAGCTGCTGAGTTAAGGCAAAAAAACCAAGAGCTTTTTGACAAAATTCTAGAAGAAATTTTAAAAGATCCAAATCCCGAAGAATCCTTAAACAAATTAATAAAGCTTTATGAAAAAAATGATAAAGAAGTTACTGATCTTGTTAGAAAAGTGGTTGAGCTTTGTTTAGAAGGCTTTAAGCAAACTCTTTTAAGAATAGGTATTTCGTTTGATAGTTGGGATTGGGAAAGCAAGCTTATATGGAATGGCAAAGTTGAAGAAGTTTTAAATAAATTACTAAAAACAAAGTATGTTTATCGAGTAAATGGTGCAATTGAACTTGACTCAGAAGAAATCGTTAATGAATTAGATCTGAGGAGCATTCTTAACATTAGTGAAACTTATCATATTCCATCGCTTACTTTAATGAGATCTGATGGAACAACTCTTTATGTAACAAGAGATATTGCTTATACTTTAGAAAAGTTTAAACTGGCTGATCGTGTTATTAACGTGATTGGGGTCGAACAAACTCTTGCTCAACTTCAAATTAAAATCGCTCTTTTTGCTTTAGGGTATAAAAATTTAGTGAATAAGCTAATCCATTTTGCTTTTGGTTTAGTTGAGCTTCCAGCGTATAAAATGTCAAGTAGAAGAGGTAGGTATGTAACTCTTGATCAAGTAATTGATGAAGCAATCCACTTAGCCTTAAATGAAGTTTCAAAACGTAATAAAGAGCTTGAGGAAAAATTAAAATATGAAATTGCAGAAATTATTGGAATAAGCGCTATAAAGTATGCATTACTTTCTATAGAGCCTTTAAAAACATTAACTTTTACTTGGGATAAAGTCTTAAACTTTGAAGCAAATAGCGCACCTTTTATAAACTATGCTTATACTAGAGCTTGTAGTATTTTAAATAAGCTTAAAGAATTTCCAAAAAAGTTTAACATAAAGCTTTTATCGCATCCTTTAGAAAAAACCCTTATAATCCAATTAGCTAAATTTCCTGAAGTTTTTATAAACGCCTCTGAAAAGCTTAGACCAGATGATTTAGCAATTTATGCTAATGAGCTTGCTGAAAAATTCCATAAGTATTATGAAAAGGTTGATGTAATTCATGTTGAAGATATGGAATTAAGGGAATCAAGAGCCTTCTTAGTTAAATCTGTAAAAACAGTTATTAAAAATGTTATGGATGTGCTAGGTATAAGTTTATCGACAAAGATGTAAAGTGTTTAGAGTTTTATGTATTCAAAAGTTATTACAGATAAAAATATATGTAAAAGCTGTAATTTCTGTAAAAATGTTAGTAAATGTTTAAATATTCATTGTATAGGATGTCTTGCTTATTGTTATGCATGTCCATATGAAGCAAAGAAAATAATCAAAGATGAAAATGAAAGAAAGGGAATAACGATATTAGTAGATGGTATTCAATATACCGTTCCTGAAAGAATAACAATAAAAGAAGCATTAAGGCTTTGCGGTTATGAGTTTGGAATCTATCCAGGAGAATAAAAAATTCAAGCTCCTTGTAGCCTAGGTGGTTGTTGGGCTTGCGCAATAATAGCCAATGGAGAACTACTAAGTGAAGTAAAAGGTGATATGAAAATTGAAACTGATATATGCTTAAAAAGCCATTAAGGATAATCCATGGTCCTGAACCTTATACAGTAGGAGGAAAAGCTACTCCATGGTTTGAAAAGAAAGGAAAGTATATTGAAGTAGCAATTTGGACAGCAGGCTGTAATCTTCGATGTAGAAGCTGTCAAAATTATAGCGTGACTTATGATAATCCCTCAATAACCTTTACTCCTAGAGAAGCTGCTAAAGTAACAAGCTATTATAGAAAAATCTATGGTGTTAACGGAATAGCAATTAGTGGAGAACCAACTTTAAACAAAAGATGGTTATTGGAATATTTTAAAGAGCTTAAAAGGCTTAATCCAGACAAGAAAGCGAGGCTGCATCTTGAGAGTAACGGTACTTTATTAACACCTTCATATATCGATGAACTTGTTAAAGCTGGAGCTAACAATATAGGCATCGAACCAAAAGGCATTCGTTTAGGAACATTTATAGACATTAGTGGAATAGACAATAAAGAGCTTGCTGAACGATATTTAAAGACTAGTTGGAATGCAATAAAATATCTAATAGACAATTATAAAGATAAAGTATACATTGGAATAGGAATTCCTTGATAATTCTGATTTTATGAGTTTTGATGAACTAGCTAGAATAGGAGAAAAGACAGCATCAATGGATCCAAAAGTTCAAGTTTGTGTTCTTGATTATTTTCCAACTTTTAGAAGGAGAAAGAGGAAACGTCCTAGTTATGGTGAAATGCTTAAAGAAATATTAAACAATACAGGCTTAAATTGCGTTATTGTTCAAACAGTCCTAGGCCATATTGGACCTTGATTAACTCTTTTGATAAGTACTCATCTCTATTATCTTTATGCCTTTATCCGTAATCTGAAATTCATGCCAAGAAGAATCGTGTCTTCCAGATTTTAATGAATAAATTCTTATTTCCCTTTTTAATTGTTCTTTATCCTCTTTAAAGCGCATTTCGATAACTCCATCGAAAATAAAACGAAGAAAGTTTAGAAATGTCTCATCGAGTATGCCAGTATCTAGAACAAAATTCCTAAAGCTTTAGCAGCTCTAAGCCTACTTGTAACGATTTGCATGAACTTTTGACCTGAGCTTAGTTCCACTCTTAGAGTTAAAGAAGTTAGAGTCAAAAATAAATCGCAAGTTTGAAATTCCTTCTCTAGCTTTTTCAATCATAATAGAAACGTTTGTTAAATTCTCTGGATTATCGATATAATACTTCGATTTTGAAGGAATGTTACTTCTATAAGAAAAAGCATCGATTATTCTTAATTTATCGTTTTTTAAATATGAAGAAATATTCCATCCAAACTTTTTCATAGATTCGATTATCATGCTTGGTGTTTCCTCTGTTGTAAGATAAATCACATAGTTTCCATTTTTTAAAGAATTAAATATGTTTTGTTTGCAGAAAATGGTTTTACCAACTCCTGGAGGCCCTGCTAAAAGTAATAAACCATAGTCTATTCTATCATGAATAAGGCGGTTTGAGCCAGGAAATATTTCATACTTTTTTTCGATATTTCTTTTAAATAGCAAAGTTTTGCTGATCTGATTTTTCTATCAAGAATAATCCCCTTTTCAGCTAATTCTCTAACATACTTTGCTGAAGTTTGTCTATGCAATCCAGAAAGTTTTGCTAAAGAAGAAATAGTAAGGCCTTCCGGATGCTTCTAAGGGTATCTATAATTTTTAATTGGGAAAGTGGAGCAGGAATTCCCTTTATTAAATTTTTTAAGGTTTGAGAATTAAATAGAAAAAGTCTAGATAACCTTTTCGAGTTTTTAAGTAGAAAAGACTTGAGATGAGGGCTAAGTGGCAGAGGCCAAAAAAAGAATCAAATTACCAGTTAGAATAGACAAGCAAACTATTAAAATTGCTAGACCTATGGAGATGTTTTACGAGTGAACTCATCTCTAAACTCCCATATCTTAAATGTATTATTATGCATACTATGGTTATAAAGGCTTTATAAGTTATCGCTAGCTTCTCATACCTTATGATTATTATTCTTAAGCTTTTAAGCCATCCATAGAACCTTTCAAAAGCTGATCTTATTCTTTTATAAAGCTTAGCCTTATATGGTATAGGCTTTATATTGTTCTTAGGGTTCATAGGTATGTTAGGCTCTATATGCATTGATGATAGCTTATTCCTTATAGCTTCAGTATCGTATTTTTGGAGCTTTATCCAAGCCTTCTAGAAGCTC
>JAVZFM010000022.1:5523-15758 GCA_038872815.1 Bathyarchaeia archaeon | reverse complement strand
AAAGGAAAATGGGAAGCAATCGCATATCCTATAGAAGGAATTGACAAATCTATAAAAGAAGTAAATGAATCGATTTCGCTTAAACTTAAAGGATTGAATGCTTTTGAACAAGAAGTTGTAGATGAAACTCTTCATGAAATAGATGGAACTGAAAATTTTTCAAAAATAGGAGGTAATACTGCATACGCTGTTTCAATGGCAGTTGCTTTAGCTGCAGCAAACTCTAAAGGCTTAATGCTTTTCCAGCATTTAGGAGGGTTATTTTCATCCCAAATTCCATTACCATTAGGAAACGTTATAGGTGGGGGAATGCATGCAAAAGGAAAAAAAACAGATATTCAAGAATTTTTAGTTTTGCCTATAAAAGCTAATTCTTTTCTTCAAGCTGCTCAAGCAAACATTAAAGTTCATTCAACAGTCCAAAAAATTTTAGAAAAACATGGTTATATGGCTAGTGGAAAAGGAGATGAAGGTGCTTGGGTATGCGATTTAGATACTGAAAAAGCTTTAGAAATGCTTTCAAAAGCTATAGATTCTGTTTCAAATGAAATGAACGTAGAATTAGGAATTGGGTTAGATATAGCAGCATCAACGCTATGGGATTCAAAAAAAGAGGCTTATGTTTATGAAAGGGATAAAAAAATTTTAAGAAAAGAAGAACAAATAGAGTTTGTTATAAATTTAATAGAAAAGTACAAGCTTATATACGTTGAGGATCCACTTCATGAAGAAGATTTTGAAGGTTTTTCAGAATTAACTAAAAAAGTTAAAAAAACTCTTATTTGTGGAGATGATTTATTCACTACAAACGTTAAAAGATTATCTATTGGTATAAAGAATAATTCTGCTAATTCTATAATCATAAAGCCTAACCAAATTGGAACCATAACAGATGCTTACAATGCAGTTAAATTGGCTAGATCTGCAGGATATTTGCCAGTAGCATCGCATAGATCTGGTGATGTATGCGAGCCTTTATTGGCTCATTTAGCAATAGCTTTTGAATGCCCAATAATTAAAACAGGAATAATTGGTGGAGAAAGAATAGTAAAAATAAATGAATTAATAAGGATTGAAGAGTTTCTTTCAAATAAAGCTAAGCTGGCTAAAATTAGTTTTAAAAAGGAGTGATTTTTATGAGCGAAGGAAGCTCTGAACAAAAGCCTGAACCTGAAAATTTATTGCTTCCTTTAGAAGAATTGTTAGCTGCTGGATTGCATATAGGTACACGTACAAAAACTGAATTTATGGAACCTTATATATATAGAGTTAGGCCAGATGGGCTTTTTATACTAAATATAAGCGAAACCAACAAAAAAATAAAAATTGCAGCAAAGTTTATAGCTAGGTTTGAACCATCTAAGGTTTTAGTGATTTCATCAAGGCTTTATGGAAAAACTCCTGTAGAGAAATTTTGTGAATTAACTAGGACTATACCTATAGTGGGTCGTTTTGTACCAGGGACTATTTCAAATCCTTTAAACCCAAAACATATAGAGCCTTCATTGGTTGTTGTTACTGATCCAAGAGCTGATAGACAAGCTGTAGAAGAAGCTTCAGCTGCAGGAATACCAGTAATAGCTTTATGCGATACTGATAATGTCTTTAGTGAAATAGATTTAGCAATTCCAGTTAACAATAAAGGAAGGAGAGCATTAGCAACGGTGTATTGGCTTTTAGCTAGAGAAGTACTTAGAGAAAGAGGGGAAATTCCTCCTGATGGAAGTATACCTTATAGCGTAGATGATTTTGAAACAAAGTTAACAACGGTAACTCCTAAAGCTGGTGAATGAATTTGAAAGTAAGACAAGCAACTCAAGCTGGAGCTTTTTATGCTGGAACAGCAAAATCTCTTAAAGCACAAATTGAAAGTTGTTTTTTAGGCAAGTATGGACCTGGAAGATTGCCTAAGCTTAATGAAAAAGGAGAAAGAATTATAAAAGCTTTAGTTTGTCCACATGCTGGTTATATGTACTCTGGACAAGTTGCAGCCCATTCTTATTATGCTTTAGCTAAAGATGGAATTCCAAATTCTATAGTAATAATAGGACCAAACCATACAGGAATGGGAAGTGGGGTTTCTATAATGGATGAAGGAAAATGGGCAACTCCTCTTGGAGAATTGGAAATAGATTCAATTTTAGCTAAAGAGATATGCAAGCATTCAAGCATAATAGACATAGATGAAATGGCTCATAAGTATGAGCATTCTATAGAGGTTCAAATCCCATTTTTACAGTATATATATGGAAGTAAAATAAAGTTTGTACCTATTTGTATGATGTTACAAGATTTAGAAACAAGTATTGAAGTTGGAGAGGCTATAGCTAAAGCTTTATCGAATAAAAATTCAGTTGTAATAGCTTCATCTGATATGACACATTATGAGCCTCAAGAAATTGCTAAAAAAAAGGATGAATTAGCATTGAATGCAATAATTGAGCTTAATGAAAAAAAGCTTCATGAAGTTATAGAAAAAGAATCTATATCTATGTGTGGTTACGGTCCAGTTACAGTAGCTATAAATGCTTCAAAATCTTTAGGAGCAAATGAAGCAAAATTGCTTTGTTATAAAACAAGTGGAGATATAACAGGAGATTATGGAGCAGTAGTAGGATACGCATCTGTTTTAATAGCTTAAGCTTATAAAAGTGTTTTTAATGGAAGCTTTAGCTATAGCTCCAGCTAAAACAATACTTTTTGGAGAACATTTTGTTGTATTAGGAAAGCCAGCAATTGCAATGGCTATTGGGCTTTATGCTTATGTAAGCGTTAAAGAATTCACTCATGGAATCCATGTAGAATCAACAAAGCTTAATTCTTTAAATCGAAAAAGTCTTAAACCAATTAAATTAGCAACTCAATCTACTCTTGATTATTTAGGGATATCTAGAGTTAGCTTAAAAATAGACATAAACTCTTTTATTCCTATAGGAGTTGGATTAGGTTCTTCTGCAGCTGTTTCTGTAGCAACTATAGCTGCTATTACTCGATTTTTTGGTATAGATTTAGATAGAAAAAAAATCCATGAATTAGCATTTATACCTGAAAAAGAAATTCATGGAAAGCCATCAGGAATAGATCAAACTACATCGATTTATGGAGGAATAATTTTTTTTAAGCCTAACAAAGGTTTTGAGCGAATACCATGTGAAGAATTACAATTGATAATAGGTAATACAAAAATAACAAGAAGCACTAAAACATTGGTAAATAGAGTGAAAGAGCTTTTAGATAAAAATAAAGATTATGTAATTAAACTTCAAGAATCCTATGAATCCTTGTATGATGAAGCCATTAAAGCAATAAAGCTTAAAGACTTTAATAAAATTGGAGAATTGATGATTAAAAATCATGAATTGCTTAAAAAACTTGGGGTTTCTCATGAAATACTTGATAAATTTGTAGAAAAGGCTATAGAGGCTGGGGCTTTTGGTGCAAAATTAACTGGTGCGGGCGGAGGAGGATGTATGATTGCTTTAGCAGATAAAGAAAGAATGAATCGTGTAGCTGAAGCTTTGTGTGAAATTGGGGGAGAAGTGATAATAGCTAATATAGATAAAGAAGGAGTAAGAACAAAAATTTTAAGAGGAAATCTTCTTGAGTATTGAAAAATTTAAAAAAATTACTCAAAAAAGAAAGCTAGATCATATAACCATATGCCTAAAAGAATTTGTAGAATCTAAAGTTTCTACAGGATTTGATGATATAATTTTTATTCATAAAGCGTTACCTGAAATAAACAAAGATGAAATAAATTTAAAAACAAATTTTTTTTCCCATGAATTAAAAGCTCCTATTTTAATAGAATCTATGACTGGAGGTACGAAAGAAGCTTTAAAGATAAACTCTATTTTAGCAAGCTTAGCTGAAAAATTTGGTTTAGCTATAGGAATAGGTAGTCAAAGAGCTGCTATAGAAAATCCAAAGCTTGTTTATACTTATAAAGTAGTTAGGGAAAAAGCTCCTAAAGCTTTTATAATTGCAAATATTGGTTGTTCACAAATTTTAAACGAGAATGGAGTAGAATTGGCAAAAATAGCATGTGAAATGATAGATGCTAATGCTTTAACGATCCATTTAAATCCTTTACAAGAATCGATCCAAAAAGAAGGAGAAACTAATTTTAAAGGAGTTTTAGAAAGAATAAAAGAAATAGCTTATTCCTTAGATTTGCCAGTAATAGTTAAAGAAACTGGTGCTGGAATATCTTATGAAGTAGCTAAAGCTTTAGAAAGCTCTAAAGTATCTGCTATAGATATTTCTGGTTTAGGAGGAACTAGTTGGGCGGCTGTTGAGTACTATAGAGCAAAAAAATCAAAAGACAAAGTTAGAGAATGCTTAGGAAAATCTTTTTGGGATTGGGGAATTCCTACAGCTATAAGCCTAATAGAAGTTGTTAATTCTGTAAAAATTCCAGTTATAGCTTCTGGAGGTATAAGGAACGGAATCCATGTTGCAAAATCTATTGCTTTAGGAGCTATAGCTTCAGGAATTGCTTTACCTTTTTTAAAACTAATCAATTCTAAAAAAGAGCTTGAGAAAAAGATCATAACTATTGTTGAAGAATTGAAGTTAACGATGTTTCTTGTAGGAGCATTAAACCTTGAAGATTTAAAAAAAGTTCCTTTAATAATAACTGGAAAAGTTAAAGAATGGGCTATTCAAAGAGGATTTAACCTAGAAGCTTATTCTAGAAAAAGGTGTTAAAAACTATGAATGAAAAAAGTTCTAGAGTTTCTGGATTTTATAAATTAACTCCATTTGATAGGCTAAAATTTGTTAAAGATTTTTCAGGTTTAACAGAAGATGAAGTAAAGCTTATTCAATCTACAGGAGCTTTAAGCATAGAAGATGCTGATAGAATGGTTGAAAACGTTATAGGAGTTATACAAATTCCTTTAGGTATAGCTGTTAATTTTTTAATAAACGGAAAAGATTATTTGATTCCAATGGCTATAGAGGAACCATCTGTTATAGCTGCTGCTAGCAATGCAGCAAAAATGGCAAGAGTTAAAGGAGGATTTTTTGCATCCTCATTAGGCTCTATTATGATTGGGCAAATCCAAGTTGTAGACGTTATCGATGTTAATAAAGCTAAAGAACTTATTTTATCAGCTAAGAATGAAATTCTAAATAAAGCGAATGAACAAGATCGAATTTTAGTTTCTATTGGAGGTGGTGCAAAAGATCTTGATGTAAAGATAATAAATACTTTCATAGGTCCTATGGTTATAGTTGAGCTTTTTATAGATTGTAAAGATGCTATGGGTGCTAACGTAGTCAATACTATGTGTGAAGCTGTTGCTCCATTAATCGAAAGGATTACTGATGGTAAAGTTTTAATGAGAATAGTCTCTAATTTAGCAATAAAAAGGTTAGTAAAAGCAAAAGCTGTATTCGATAAAAAAGCTATTGGAGGAGAAGAAGTTGTTGATGGGATCATAAAAGGCTATGCTTTTGCTTTAGCAGATCCTTTTAGATGCGTAACCCATAATAAAGGAATAATGAATGGTATAATCGCTTTAGCTTTAGCAACTGGAAACGATACAAGAGCTATTGAAGCTGGGGCTCATTCATATGCATCAAGATCAGGACGCTATATGCCTTTAACAACTTGGGAAAAGGATGAAGATGGAAACTTAATTGGAAGCATTGAGTTGCCTTTAGCTGTTGGAATTGTAGGTGGAATCACTAAAGTTCATCCTATAGCCAAAATCGCATTGAAAATCCTTAAAGTAAAATCAGCATCAGAATTAGCTGAAGTTATGGCTTCTGTTGGCCTAGCTCAAAATTTTGCAGCTTTAAGAGCATTGGTTACTGAAGGGATTCAAAGAGGACATATGAAATTGCATGCAAGGAATATCGCAGCAATGGCTGGAGCTAAAGGCGAATTAATAGATAAAATAGCTCAATTGATGATAGAAACTCATGAAATTAGAATAGATAAAGCAAAAGAATTGTTAAAATCTTTTTCAAAGAATTAAGATTCTTTAACGTTTTTTCAAGTCTCTGTTTTTCTAATTCTTGGCATAATTTCTTTTTCAATCCAATCAGAGATCCTATCATAAAGCTTGTGATAATACTTTTTAGTTTTATGCTTAATTAAGCCACAAGCCTCCATTTTTTTTAAATATCTCCATGTCATGCCTCTTGAAACGCGTCCACCTAAAAAACGATCCATATCAAATCTTTTAAAAACTCTTGGTAAACGTGAAAAAGCACTTATTACTTCATGGGGAAAGCTTATTAATAAGTCTCTTGACAATTTTCTTTTTCCCTTTTCTTTTTTAAACTTCATTAGCTTTCCCATTTTGTAATTTGTATAAAAACTTATAAATTTTTTTATAGAAAATTCTTGAGTTAGTGAAATTTCTTTTAATACTTATGGGCTTTTAATACTATATGGGTTTGAGTTCTATAAACTTTTGGAATACTTCCAATTTCATCTATTCTTGAATTCAATATACTAAGATTAGGTGCAGATATCATTACATCAAAAGTATAATCACCAGTAACTTCATAGACTCTAAGCACATAATGCTTATCCTTAATTTGTTTAGCCACTTCTTTTAAAACGTTTTGTTGTTGAGACTCTGTGTATACATGAAGAATTGCTACATCCTCTGTATAAACATAAGGCGTTAATTCTTCTACTTCTAAGCCCATAACTTCACTTAAAATTCTAGCAAAATCTACATCCCGGCTAGAGATATCTCCCCATTCATGCCCATAGCTTTTTACTTTTTCTACTATTAATTCTAATTGTTTATTGCTTGGTTTTATTCCATAAACTTTTTCGCATACGTATGCAATTCCATTTTTTCCACTTAGCTCTCCAAATACTAAATCCCTAGTTCTTCCTAAAGTTTCTGGAGCTATGGTTTCATAAGTATCTGGATTTTTAACTATTCCAGTATGATGGGTTCCTGCTTTATGAGTAAAAACATTTTTTCCAGTTATTGGTTGAAGTCGGCTTTGAGGAATTCCAGAGTACTTCTCTACTAAACTTGCAATTTCTGGTATTAGCTTTCTGTCTATTTGTAAATTTACGTTATATAGATCTTGAAGGTTTACTGCTATTTCTTGTGTTGGAGCTATTCCAGCTCTTTCTCCTAATCCATTAAAAGTTGTACTGAATTGAGTAGCGCCATTTTCAAAACCTGCTAAACAATTTGCTGTTGCTAAACCTCTATCGTTATGACAATGGACTTGAATTGGAATCTTTATGCTTTCATGAACTTTCTCGATGAGCTTTCCAAATTCCTTAGGAGTTGCATGCCCACATGTATCAGGAATTCCAACAGCTTTAGCTCCATTTTCCTCAACCAATTTTGCACATTTTATCACAAAATCTATGCTTGCTCTTGAAGCATCTTCTAGAGTAAACCTTTCTATGGTTATACCATTGCTTTTAGCCAATTGACAAGTTTCAACAATTCTTTTTTCAGCATCTTCTTTACTCATTTTAAGCTTATACTTTAATTGAACATCTGAGACTGAAAGATAAACTGCAATTCTTTCAATATCGTTTTTACGAGCTATTTCTAAATCTTCTAAAAATGCTCTTGCATGAGGCAATATTTTTGCTTTTTTTAACTCTAAAGTCATTAGCTTCTTAGTTTCATCTAAAGAATATTCACTAGCAGTTAAAGAATGCTCTATCCAATTTACACCAAATCTATCGAACTTTTTAACTAATTCTTCTTTTTGTTTTAGAGTAAAATGAACTTCTGGAGTTTGTTCAGCTTCTCTTAAAGATTCCACTAAAACTATTCCTTTATCCAATGGGCAAAAGCCTCCTATTCATTTTCCTTATGCTTTTAAGTATAAGTAAATGCTTATTTACATTAAAGTTCTATTATTTAAGCTTTAAGGCTGAGAAAGTTTGAGCAAACTTATAGCAGGAATAGATGATGCTGGTAGAGGGCCAGTTATAGGTCCATTGATAATAGCAGGAATATTAATCGATGAGAATAAAATAAGCGAATTGATTAAAATAGGAGTAAAAGATTCAAAAAAGCTTTTTCCAAGCTTAAGAAAGGTTCTTTTCAATGAAATAATAAAGCTTGTAAATGACTATGCTTTCATAGAAATAACTCCATCTCAAATAGATGAAGTTGTTGAAAAAGGAAAAAAGCTTTATAAATTGAATTTCTTAGAAGCAAAAGCAATGGCTAAAGTAATATTAATGTTAAAGCCTAAGCCTGAAGTTGTATATGTGGACTCTTCAGATATAAATCCAAGTAGATTTGCTGAGCAAATTCTTAATGAAATTCCTTTTAAGATCAAAATAATTTCAGAACATCATGCTGATGAAAATTACCCAGTTGTAAGTGCAGCATCTATATTGGCTAAAGTGAAAAGAGATGAATCAATAGATAGAATCAAATCTAAGTATGGAGATTTTGGATCTGGATATCCTCAAGATCCAAAAACTTTAAAATTTTTAAAAGATTTGATAAAAAGCCGTAAAGAACTCCCAAGTTTTATAAGGAAATCATGGAAAACCATTAAAAGATTGAAAAAGAATTTAAATGTTTAAATTAAATCTTGAGGAACTTTATTAGGCGAATATCCAGTTTTATAATTCAATCCAAACTTTTTCATCCTTTTTATTACGTGAGGATAAAGAATCAATTCTTCAATTTCTAAACTTCTAGCTAAGCTTTTATCTATTTCATTCAATTTTTCTATTAAAGAATTTAAGCTTTCTTTTGATGAAAAAGATACCATAACTGAAGGATGGCAATCAATGCTTTCATTCTTTAAATTTTCTAAAGATTTCAATTGGAGGATAAAGCCTTTAGGATTAGCACCAGTTAATTCAAAAAACTCTTTTTCATTACAACCTTTTAACGAAACTCTTACATGAAGGATTTTAAATTTTGAAAGCTCTTTAGCATAAGCTTTATCATTGCCTATCAATATTCCATTTGTTTCTAGTATAAAAGTATAGTTTTCACTATCAAGCATTTCTAAAAGCTTTATAAGGTGTTCTTTCCCTATAGTTGGTTCTCCTCCACTTATCCTTAATTGCATGAAGCTTTGTTTTTTGGCTATTGATAAAAGCTTTTTAAAAACTTCTTCATGTGTATAAAATTCTCCAAATTTATATGGCCTATAGATTAGGTTATCATGAACCCAACAAAATTTACATAAAAGCCCACATCCTACACAATCAGCTGTTGCTATTCCTCCATACCATTTATCAGCTCTAAACCTCCAATATTTTCTTTTTAAGCTTGAATTTTCAATTTTTTGTATAAAATTTTCAATAGCTTTATGCCTTATAACAGGATCATACATTGAAAACTCCTCTATAAGCTTAAAGTCTAAAATGCTTTAGCACAAAAGTTTTTAATTGAACATATAGCGCATTTAGGCTTTAAAGCTTTACAATAATTTTTTCCATGAAGGTAAATCAATGTTTGAACCCACCCACCAGCATCTTTAAGAAAGCTTAATATTTTTCTAAGGCAACTTCCTTTATTTGCTATTGGGCATAAGCTTATATTGAATTTTTTTGCTAAAGTAGAATCGCATAAAAACTTAGAACATAAACTTTTTTCTGGCATTTTAACAAGCAAATCTTCAATTAGTCCTAATCGGCTTAAAACAGTTTTTAAATGGGTATCGCAAGGTATAAAATGCGTTGCTTTAAAAGTTGAAAGGATTATTGAATCAGCTATTTTAGGTCCTATTCCCCAGCATCCATGGATTAAAGAAATCCTTGCTAGTTCTGGAGGTAAGCTTAATAAATAATTCTCTATAGACATAGAAGGAATTCCAAAATTATTTATGATTTCTTTTGGTAAATTATTGCTTAATTTTATGAAAGATTTTAAAGTTTTTTTAAGATGAAGAATTTGATAATTTTTTCCAATAAGCTTTAATTCATCTATACTTGATTTTGCTATTTTTTCATAATTTCCATTATAAGCTTCCCAAATTTTTCTACACAATTTAAGTACAAGCTTTTCATAATTAGCTCTTTTTGAAAGCACTGTCGCGATAAAAATATACATAAAATCAAAAGGAGCTATAGGTAAACGTACTCCGCTATATTCTTTGGATAAAGTATTCGCTATTGGCTTAAGCCATGAAGGAAATTTTTCTATAAAATCTTCATAAGGGCCTTTCCATAACCCAGTTTCTAAAAAAGCTATTTCCTTAAGCTTATCCTTTTTTAAATCAAAATCCATACATTTAACTTTAACAAATCCTTTAACTTG
>JAVZFM010000022.1:0-5513 GCA_038872815.1 Bathyarchaeia archaeon | reverse complement strand
GTTTAAAACTAAGCTTATAGGCTAATGGTCCAGCTATTTTGACCCAAAACTTTGGCTTTAATCTATAGTAAATGCTTGAAATAAAAGATGGAATAAAAGTTTTATCTAAATCGTACTCATTAGCCTCAAGCATTATTTCCATTTTTAATCGAATCAATTGAATATAGTTTAGGCATAATTAGGCCTGATAAGAATTTATAAGTATAAGTATTAGTTTTTAAACTCATAAAATCCTTTAAATCTTTTGGAGTATCTATATCTAAAGCTAATCTATAAGATTTGTAAACCTTAGTTTCTACTCCTTTAATTTTTGCCTCATAAATATGAGAATAAAAGCTATTATTCCCATACATTGGTTGAATAATATTTGGAGGAGAAAGCATTAAAGCATTAGTTCCACATCCATTTTTTGAGGGAGTTATTACTATGCTTGAGCTTTCGCTTAAGCCTATGATTTCCTCTAAATCTTCAGCTAAAACCAATGGAATATCAGCTGGAATTATTAAAACTGATTTTGAATTCTTTTTAATGCAATATTTTATGGCATTTTGAAGAGCATTGTTTAATCCATGCTGAGACCTTTCTTCTAAAAATTCAATATTAAATTCTTTACTAATTTTAAAGACATTTTGATCAGAGCTTACTAATATTATATTATCGATTTTTTTAGAGCTTTTTGCAGCTTTTAAAACATCTTTAATCATGGCTAGCATAAGAGCTTTTCTTTCAATAGGGCTTAGAATGCTTGAAAGCCTAGTTTTTGAATCTGAAAGCTTTTTTACTGGAATTATTAAAAAAACTGACAAATTAAGCTCCTTTTAATAAGCTATGAATAAACTCAACAACAGTTTTAGCTAATTGGATTTTATCGTTTAAATCTTTCATTATTGTATTAGTAATTTTAACTTGAATTCCTAAAGATTCGATTTTTTGAGCTTCAGATTTGTCTAGCTCATCTATTATAAAGGCATCGAGAAAATCCTTGTAAAGAGTTGCAACTCCATAAGCTGAAACTTCTATGCCTAGGCCTTTCATAAGCTTATCGGCAGGTCCTTTAATAGGACTTCCACCAACGATCGGGCTTATTCCAATCTTTTTAGCTTTTGTTTTATTTAAAGCTTCTTTTATTCCTTTTATGGAAAGTATTGTTCCTATGCTTACAATAGGATTGCTTGGACATACGATAATGGCATCAGAATTTAGCAATGAATCTATTATGCTAGGAGTTGGTTTAGCTTTTTCAGACCCTTCAAAATAAACTCCTAAAACTTTATCTTCAGCACCTCTTTTAACCAAATACTCTTGAAAGTGCATTTTGCCTTTATCAGTTAAAATTTTTGTTTCAAACTTATCGTTTGTCATTGGTAAGATTTTTAGCTTTAAACCTAAGCTTTCACAAAGCTTTTTTGTAATTTCTGAAAGCTTATACCCAGATCTTAACAATTGGGTTCTATAAATATGTGTGGCTAAATCTTTATCTCCAAGCTTAAACCATGTTTCATATCCATACTTCCCTAGCATTTCAAGGCAATGAAAAGTATCTCCCTTAATGCCCCAGCCTTTTTCTTCGTCTACTATTCCTGCTAAAGTATAGATTACTATGTCGATATCTGGAGATATATGCAATCCATGAAGCTCTATATCATCGCCTGTATTGACTATAACAGTTATATCTTCTTCAGGAACTACTCTTATAAGTCCTTCAAGGAACCTGGAGGCTCCAACTCCTCCAGCTAAAGCTACGAGCTTCATAATCTATTTCCCCAATAATTAAAATGTAAGATTTCATTCAATTGTTTTCTTTGAGGAGGAGCAGGCTTTTCATCAGGATATCCAAGCGTAATCAAAGCTTGTACCTCTATATTGTTTGGAATTTTCAATAAGCTTTTAACAACTTCTTGGCAAAATAAAGGAGCACAAAACCAACAAGCCCCAAGCCCTTCACTCCAAGCAGCTAAAAGTAAGTTTTCAATTGCTGCAGCTAAGCTTTGTATAGCCATTAAATGCTCAAATTCTTGTCTTTTCTTATCTGGATATTTATCCATATCTTCCATGGTTAAGCATGCAAGTATTAATAAAGGAGCTTTTGTAAATTGTTCAATAGAGGTTCTAGCTAGACTTTCTTGCACTTCAATTGGAACTCCATCTTTGCTTAAATCTTTCTTCCATGCATTAGCCATTTCTTTAGCCAATTTAAGCTTTATATCAGCTTTATCGATTATTATAAAACGCCAAGGCTGAGCATTATGGGCTGAAGGAGCCCATCTAGCAGCTTCTAATACTTTAAAAACAACTTCTTTAGGGACATCTTTTGTTAAATACTTTCTAATACTTCTTCTTCCTTTAAAAATTTCTGAACAACTCAAAATTATCCCTTCTAGGCATTAAACATTTTAATGGTTTAGAATAAATATTTAACTTTTTCTGTCAATTTTTATGTTAAGTTTATTAATTTATTATTAATAAAAAGCAACTTTTTTATAATGTTTTTGTAATTTTAATTTTTACTATTTATTAACTTATTATGTACTAAGTTTTTAAGCAAAATAAAGAATTTAAACTCACAAAAATCGTTTTATTTTTGGTTCATTGCAGAACTCAAATATATTTTTATACATGCTGAGAACGTTGACAGCCTTTTAATATATTTCTTATTTAACCTTCTAAACGGCATTAACTAAGAATCTTACTACTGCGCTTTTCATCTTTGAGAGTTTAGTGTTTAATATGCCCCATTAATGATAGTTTATTTCTTCATAATCTCTACGGCTTTTATGAAAGTCAAATTCTTGAACATTCTATTTATTTATCATACGTCCATAAGTTGCCACATCTCTAACACCATAAGTTTTTAAATAATAGTTTTATGCTCTGTTAAGACTACCTCTTACATCGAAGCCACGAATCTTACTTGGCTTGATGGCTCAGCTTTAACAGACTTATCAAAGCCTATATAAGCTATGTTATGCCAGATTTGGAATAAGCTAAGCCAATTCCATGCATGCTTAGCTTTGCAATTCTTCTTTTCATATTAACAAGGAAAATAATTATAAGACTTAAAGAGAAAAAGATTTAAAAAGTTTTTAAGAAATTCATCTTAAGGTGATCGAGTCAATGGAATACCTGTTATCGATAGACATTGGAACTACTGGCTGTAAAGTTATGATGTTCGATACCAATGGAAATCCTAAAGGATATAGCTATAGAGAGTATCCAATATTTTCTCAAGCTCCAGGTTATGTTGAACAGGATGCAAATGAATGGTGGAAAGTTGTATGTATGAATTTAAGAGAGGTAATTGAAAGCTCAAAAGTTGAAGCTAAAAGCATAAAAGGAATAGGAATTACAGGCCAAGGAACTAGCTTAGTTTACTTAAATAAAAATGGTCAAGTGTTAAGGCCAGCAATAATTCATATGGACAATAGAGCTAAAGATAAAGTTAAAGAGCTTATTAATAAATTTGGTGAACTTGGTTTTTCTACTAAAAAAATTTACTCGAATTTGCTTTGGAGCAAAGAAAATGAACCAGAAATCGAAAAAGCTATAGGCTATGTACTTGATGCTAGGGAATTCATAGGCTATATGCTTACTGGAATACCAACTTTTGATGAAAACTTAAAAAAAGAAATCGAAAAATTAAATAAAGCTTTAGGAATACCTTCAGAATGGTTTGGGAATCCTCATGATTATTTCACTCCAATAGGTTATGTTAAAGATGATATAACAAAAAAAATAGGTCTTAAAAATGCTATTCCAGTTGTTGTAGGACCATGGGATGGGGTATGCAATATTATTGGCTCAGGGCTTATTGAAGATGGAATAGCCATGGATGTAGCAGGAGCAACAGAGATAATAGCTGTTGCAGTAAGCAAAAAGCTTCCTATAGTTTACTTGAAGCATTTTATAGAAGGACTTTGGCTAACTTATACTTCACCTCCATTGGGCTTAGCCCATAGATGGTTTAAGGATCAATTTGCAACTATTGAAAAGGAAATTCAGAATAGAATTGGTTTAGATGCTTATGAGCTTTTAAACTTAGAGGCTGAAAAAATAGAGCCTGGATCAAATGGTTTATTGTTTATCCCCATCCTAAGAGAGTATGAAAGACCTTACTTGCCAGGAGCCTTTGTAGGAATTTTACCCATTCATACTAGAGGGAATTTCATAAGAGCTTTCCTTGAAGGCGTTGCTTTTAGGATTAAAGAAATTTTTGAAGAATTAGAAAAAAATGGAGTAAATATTAAAGAAGTAAGAATAAGTGGAGGAGGAGCTAAAAGTATGTTTTGGAATAGAATAAGAGCGGATATAACTGGAAAGCCTTTTGCTGTTTTAAAAGTTCTAGAAAGCGGTTGTTTAGGAGCAGCGATTCTAGCATCTATTGCAGTTAAAATCTACTCAAACCTAGTAGAAGCTTCAAATAGAATGGTTCATGTTGCTGAAAATATATATCCAAATGAAGAAAAGTGTAAGCTATATTTAAAGTTTTATGAAAAGTATAAAAAAGCTCTAAGTTTTCTTCAAGAAACTTATCAAGAACTTGAAATATGACAATAGCGGGGAGTGTCCAAGATTTGATTTATTGGGTGGAGTATAAGTTGTTCTATGCTAAGATGGAGTGGGGAAGCTTACGATATTGAGCTATTGATGAGTATTCTAGAGATTGTTCTTGAATCTATAGACTTGGAATCTATGTTAAAGAAAAAGCCGAAAAGGAAGGTTAAGCTTTATTTGAAAGCTCTAGTAGCTAAAGAAATGCCTAAGCTAAGCCTGAGGTATACTGAAAGCTGGGCCTCGCTTTAATGAGAGAATTCTAAGGTCAACTTTAAGCTACTGGGAGCTAAATTGTGGCTTCCTTGTAAGTAGGCTTCTTGGAATCATGCTTGGATTACTTTGCTTAATAAGCTATGATTATACCGTTTTGGATTCAACAAAGTTTACTGATTGGTATAGAACTACTCATGAGACCTTTATCTGTACTAGGGTAAAGCTTGGGGAGGCTTTATTTCCAGTTTATGCAAGCCTTACTGATTCAGAGGTTGAGTTCTCTAGAGGAGTTACAGTCGGATTTGAATCAATATTCGCAGATGCAGCATTCGATGCAAAGCAAGCATTGAACAGTCTAGCCTCTAAAGGCTATGTTCCAATCGTTAAGCCTAGGGAGAATAGCTCTAGAGGCTATGGAGCAAGAATAAGAGACAAGTACTTCAATGAAGAAGATTATAAGCTTAGAAATGTTGGGGAAGGAATATTTTGAGGATTAACCATAGAGTTTGGAGATAGGCTTAAAACAAAGAGGAAAGAATCAACTAATACAAGAATAATGCTCAGGCTTATAGTCTATTGCTTAAAGATCTTAGCAAGGTGGATCTGTGAATGAATCTTGGACACTCCCGTAAAGGTCGTATTCAGTTAAGGATTTTTATTGAGCCATCCCCTTCCTTATGTTTAAAGGCAAATTCAAGCATGTTTTTTTAGGAAGAGGACAGCTCGATGGATTATTCTCTATGGCGTGT
>JAVZFM010000021.1:0-15798 GCA_038872815.1 Bathyarchaeia archaeon | reverse complement strand
TTTCATGATAGAATAACATCTTATTTTAAACCAGATTTTAATGAAGTTGCAAACCTAAACCCAGATATACTTGTTTTTGAGTTTGAGCAAAATAAAATGCAGAAACGAATAAGCGATTTAACAGCTCAAAGAAATTGGGATAATTTAACTGCAGTTAAGCATAAAAGAATTTTAAAATTGAATTGGCCTAGTTTTTCTATAGCACATCCAAGTCTTTCATCTATACACTCGATTATTCTTTTATCAAAAAGGATTAATGAATGTATCAAAATTAAAAGCTTATGAGGTTTTAATATGCAAAGAAAAGTGCCTTTTATAACTTTTTGTATAAAACCAACTAAAAAAGCTTGGATAAATTTAGCTGGTTGTAACTTTAATTGTAAAGGATGTTTTGCAATAGCTAAAGAAAACATTTGAAAGTATTTTTCAGTTAATGAACTTATAGACTTTTTCATTAAAGCATGTAGGCTTATTTATGATGAAACAATTTACGATGTAGTAATAACTGGTGGTGAACCAACTCTTGATCCTAATTATTTAATAAGTTTGATTGAAGGTTTGAGAAAAATCTTCGTTAAAGAAATTGCTTTATCTACTAATGGATTCCTCTTGAATAAAAACTTAATTAAACAATTTAAGGCTTTAAGAGTGGACTTAATTAAATTGGATATAAAAGCTTTTAGTGAAGATATTCATTATTGGTATACTGGGAAAAGTAATAAAAACGTGTTGAAAGCAGCAAAATTGCTTTATGATTATGGCTTAAACTTTTATGTAAGAACAATTTTTATGCCTGGCATAGTAGATGTTGAAGAAATAGAAAAAATAGCAAAGTTCCTTTCATCTATTAGCAAGGAAATACGTTATAGAGTATATGAATTTGATCCTAAACATGCAAGAAATCCAATAACTAGAAAGCCAACATTTCAAGAAATGTTTAAGGCTTTTGAGGTTGCTAAAAAATATTTAAACTACGTTGAATCTATACCTGCTTCAATGGTTTATGATTCAAACTATGAGGATGTTGAAGTTCGCGATGATACACTTTTAGAAAGGTTTAAAATAATTGATGAAATTTCTAAATCATCGATTAAAGGTTGGAATATGAAAACTTTAAAATTTAGTGAAGTCCTTAATTTGGCTTCATAAAATAGTTTGTAGCAACATTTGATTTAGCTATTAAATCGCTGAGCTAATGCTTAACATTTTCATTATAAAAGCATATAAAAGATGTGTATTAAGTAAAGATATAGCAATGAATTTTCCATTTCTAAATTATTAGGATTTATTCTTTTATCTCAATAATGAAATAGTCTAAAACAATTATAAAGATATGGGTATTTAACTTATCTTTTTTCTATAGTTTCATTAGTATCATGAAACCAAGAGTTAAAGCGTATATTGCAATAGCCTCTAAGAATACTGTAAGAACTATCAATTTACTAAAAAGCTCTGGCTTCTCTGCTAATGCACCTGCAGATGCTGAGCCTAAGGTACCCATTGCTGTAGCAACAGCTGCTCCAACAGCACTCATAACTATGGCAGCTGAGAGCAAAGAAACCGCATATCCGATTGAAATATCTCCAGGATCAGGTGATGCTAAGGCTTTTGGCACCTCTATAAACAGGGCTAAGAGTAATAAAATTATTATTATGTTAATTGCTTTTCTCAATACCTTCACCATGTTGATTATATACAAAAAGCTCTATATATAGATAATGTATATAAAATATATGCTAATATATATTTTAGGTAAAATACTCGCAAAACTTGCTGGAGCTTTCAAGAGCTTTATCTATAGAAACTTCAGCCATCTCTGCTGCAAGCTCACTTATTCTTCTTATTCCCCATAAAATTCGCGTCACATAAACTATGTAACTTGGCGCTTGAATAGGCAATTCCTTAATTAATTCATTATCTTTAAATTCAACTATAGACTCAAACGTATTTATTACGCTATTAGCAAGGTTTATGTCATGAGTATATACGCATTCTATAGACTTATAGCACAACCCATGTGCAAGATCACTTAGTTGAGAGATCTTTTCAATCAATTGCTTTGGTAATTTTACTTTTGAGCTTTCTATAGGAATAACACTTTTAGCTATGTTTTCTCCCCAATCAGCAATTCTTTCAAGGAAATGGACAATCAGCTTATACTCAAGTATTTCTTTTTGTTTTTTTATTCCTACTTTTTTAGCTATTTCTTTGTCTTCTTGCGCCAAGTAAAGGATCCTAAGAATTAACCAATAAATTGCATTAGCCTCATTTTCTCTTTCAATAACTCCTTTAGCCATTTCAATATCAGAATTAATCAGCGAATGTATGGCTTCTTCGTGCATTGTAGAAGCTATGCTGTATAACCTTCGTAAAGTTGATGGAAGTGAAAATTTTTCAGGATCTATTGAGCATTGTATAACAACTTGAGATTGTGTTTCCTCGATTATGCCTAATCCAATAAGCTTTTTAACAGCCCCTCTTATTTCATCCATTTGACTAGTTTGAATTCTTTTAGAGGAAACTATTTGAATAATATCAAAACCAATTATATAATTGCCGATTATAAGCCTTTCAATAATTCCTGGTTCGCTACAAAAGTCTGAATTTATAACAACTTTTTTAATCCTTTCTTTAAATTTAATTAAATTGCTTGGAATAAGGTTTAATGAGCCATCCTCTTGAGTAGTAAGTACAATAAGATCTCCTCGTTTAATTCCTAAGCTCTTTACCCAATTTCTTGGAAGCGAAATAGTTAATGTTGCATTCCCAACTTGTTGTACCTTTCTTGTATCCATAAAACATCAACTCTAGATATTTACTCTATATACTAAACTTTAAATTTATATACTAATAAAGATTTCTCAATTCATTAGCCAAATTTATCTTGAAATTCATTATTCCATTGTTGTAGATAAAAATTTAACATTTTTTAGAATAAAAATCTAGAAAACTTTGATCGTTAAAAACCGAAAAGTTTGTATTTAAGTTATTCCAAATACTTTTACATGGTTGGCGAGCTGGTGGGCGGCTCTCGGGCATATTGCCTGAGGAAACTCCACCCACATCGCGGAAATACAGCGCCGCAAGGCGCCAGGCGAGAGCCTGGGCTCTAGCACAGAAACAAAACCTCGGCTAACGTATGTCCATGATGCGGAAACGCTGAGTATGTTAGCTAAAAGGGTGAAAATGCTATCCTGTATTGTGAAAGGGAAAATAGGTGCCTATGAGTTCCGCGCGAGGCACGGGTTTCCCGATTAGACAAATGCCGCCTAAAACAAAAGGTGGGTTACTGCCAGCACGCCAACCACTTTTAAATATCTTTCCTTAGAAATCTCCACATTCTTATGTTAAGCTCCTGCTACCTTGGAAGTGAGATTGACATTATCGTGGAGTTTATAGAAAGTCAGGGCTTTCTTGAAATTGTAAGAATAAAAAAGGATTTAAAGCATTAGTTGTTTAAAAAAGGTAAAACATAATGAGTCGGGATTGGGTGTAATAAGGTATTGGAAGCTTTTAGTGAGAACCCAAAAGAAAGAGCTAGAACATATATAAAAAGTTTTGAAGAAGCTATTGAAACAGTTAAAATCCTTAAAATAAAAGCAATAGTTGATTTCAATGAAATAGATGGTTTATTGAATTTATCCAAAAATTATTTAATTGATGCTAAACATTATTTAGAAAAAGATAAGCCTGTTACAGCTTTAGCCTCAATTTCCTATGCTGAAGGTCTAATAGATGCTTTAAGATTTTTAAAGATAATTTCGATACCCAGATGGAATAACAAGAAATAAATTTATGGCGCCGCCGGAAGGACTCGAACCTTCGACCAACGGGTTAACAGCTTCAGCCTCGACTTGCTTTAACGAGTCCGCTGCTCTACCACTGAGCTTTCGTCTATCAGCCTTAAAGGCTGATAAACGGCGGCTTCAAAACCGGCGGCTCCATTAAATTTCAAAAATTAACGATCTATTTAAATTTATTTAATTTGAAAATAGAAAAATTTAAAACACTCTGAAACTTCATATAAATATAGCTAGAGGGCCCGTAGCTCAGCCAGATCCTAAGCAAAGTTTAGGATCCTGAAAAGGTTAGAGCGACGGAAGCCTTAAAAGCTGTTGTAGCTCATAACCCGCTGGTCGTGGGTTCGAATCCCACCGGGCCCACCACAATCTGGGTATGGGTCCTTTAGCCTTTTTATACTTTATGATTATTCTTAGGGTTTTTATTGTTCCTAAGGTTCACATGTATGTTAGCCTCTATACGCTTGTTTTCTCTTTTTTAGCTGTGATAGACTTAATGAAGTTACTAAAGTTGTTAAAGTTAATGCCAAAATTGCTATTGAAAATTCTGGGATGGGCATAGTGGAATATTTTAAATCTCCCCAATCCTCAGTATATCTCCATATACTCTTGATGGCCAATAGGGCCATGCTAAGAAAGATCTACCATGATAATCCCAAACGCCAACCCTCGGCATTTTGATTAATTGAATGCAACTCACCATAGACTTTAGAGTCTACATAGCATTCTGTTTTGCGCTTATCAGCGACTAATGGAATCAGTGTAAATTTAAACCTCTAAAGTTAAAAGACTGCATGCGTCCTTCTCTCGAATGTAATTGTAAACTATAATGGCTATTCTAAGCTTTTAGGGAGCAGGAGTTGTGTGTTCACTTTATTTTTACCGGACAATGTTGCCGGTTTTATGAGGGCAGTATTGTATCTAACACTTTTCCGAGCTCTATAGAATCATGGCCTTTATCTCCCTTAAGCCTTGAAGACCTTCTTCTGGCATACCGATCGTTCCCTTTGAAGCTTGGATTGGAGCTATCGATCGAGGCCATGCCCATGTTAGACTTAGCCCCCTCTAGGCATATTGGCCAAATCTTTTTCCAAACGCCTTTACGTTGCCAATCCCTTAGCCTTCTCCAGCATTTAGAAGGCGAACAATACTCGGAAAAGTATTCCATGGACAGCCGTTAAGAAGGACATAAATTATGCCAAACATGTCCTCTCTTATTGGGCACAATGGGCTTTCCAGGCATTCCTAAAGGCTTCCTCTTAGGAAGCAAAGACTCAACAATATGCCATAAATCGTCTGTTAAAACTTTACCATGAAAAGCTTAAAGCAAAAAAGCCTTAAATAAAGGTTTTGAAATACGCTCTAAATTCATGAGTATAATCCAATATTCTAAATGAGCTTATTTAATGCATTCTAAAAGATACCAATAATCTGCTTCCTTTTTAAAGATTTTTGAATAAATTTTTTTAACAAAAGGCTCAATTTCATTAAATTCATAAAGCTCGTTTTTTGAGTGAGGGGTGAAATCCATTGCTTTAGGCCTCCAATCTATGATTATTAATTTTCCATTATCCTTTAAAACCCTAGCTATTTCTTTTAAGCTAAGCTCTAAGTCTTCTAAATGATGAAAAGTCATAACGGCAAATACAATATCGAAAAATTTATCTGAAAATGGAATTTTTTCAGCTTTTCCTAATTTAAAATTAACCTTTGATTTTAACCCTTCTTTCTCTAACAAAGCTTCAGCTCTTTTTAATGCCTCTCGAAGGATCTATGGAATATATCTCACAATCATTTAGAAACTTTGCAAGAAATAAAGCATTATATCCAAAGCCTGTTCCAACATCTAAAACCCTTAAATTTGGCTTGATTAAAATTCTTCTAGTTAGCTCTTTTCTTATTTCATTACCAAATCCACTAAAATCATCATATTTTATATTTTCTTCAATTTCGAATTTCTTCCCTTTATGAATCAAAAAATTCCCCTAAACTTTGATTAGCTTTATGAGCTTTATTTTTAGGAGTAAATTCATTTATAAGCTTTTTTTAAATTGTTTCAAATGTTTAAGAAAGAAATTTAAACTAAAGCACAACTTGTTCTTACATAAGTATTATAAAAATTTCACTTAATCCTTAATATAAAAATAATTTCTTTCTCATCCAAAGCGCTACATTAACTAAGCCTATCATAACTGGTACCTCAATTAATGGACCTATTACAGTAGCGAAGGCCTCTTGTGAGGCAAGACCAAACACTGAAACAGCAACAGCTATAGCTAATTCAAAGTTATTACTGGCTGCTGTAAACGCAAGCGTTGTAGTTCTTTCATAGTCTAGCTCTGAATAGTAACCTAGTGCAAAAGATATGAAAAACATTATTATGAAATACGCTATCAATGGAATTGCTACTCTAGCAACATCATATGGTAGGCTAACTATATATTCACCTTTAAGAGAGAACATGACTACTATAGTGAATAGAAGAGCAAAAAGAGAAGTCGGGCTTAACCTTGGCATAAAAACCCTATCATACCATTCTTTTCCCTTCTTCTTTAAAATATAAAACCTAGTTATCATGCCTCCAAAAAAGGGAATTCCAAGATAAATTGCCACAGATTTAGCAATTTCCACTAATGAAATGTGGATAATCATTCCTTGTCCTGAAATCAATGAACCAAGTATAGTTATGTAAAAGTATGCTAAAATTGAATACATAGCTATTTGGAATATAGAGTTTAATGCTACAAGTATGGCTGCCCATTCATTATCTCCGTGTGCAAGGCTATTCCAAACTATTACCATGGCTATACATCTTGCTAATCCAACTATGATTATTCCATTTCTGAAACCTGGAGAGTCAGCAAGAAATGCCCAAGCTAGCATGAACATTAAAAAAGGCCCAATAACCCAATTTTGAAGAAGTGAAAGAGAAAGCATTCTTTTTGAGCCCTTAGCACTTACTATCTTTTTTAGGTCTTCATATTTGACTTTTGCTAGAGGTGGATACATCATCCAAATTAAACCAATTGCTATAGGAATTGAAGTTGTACCTATACTTAAAGAGCCAATTATCTCTGAAACTTTTGGAAAAGTATAGCCAACTCCTACGCCAGTTACCATGGCTACGAATATCCATACTGTAAGAAACTTTGTAAGCCAAGGAAGCTGGGTATAATCTTTTTCGCTCATAGATGTTTTCACTTTTTTACATTAAAAATATAACAATGAATTTAAATTTATTGATTTGATTTTAATAGCAGATTTACTGAATAAATTATACTTATGGATACAATAATAGCTATTTATCGACTAAGATTTATTGTAACGAAGTAAATATACAGCTTTACTTTAATTCAATCTATCTGACAAGTTCTAATGCTTAAAGATGTAAACATGATAAGTTTAAATGATTATTCCAATTTTCAAAAAATACTTAAAAATTTTTAAAACAGGCTTTTATCATTTTGTTAAGTTTCTAAGGATTATATCCCTTAATTCATTCTCAGATGGAACTTTTTTCCTATAGCTTAAATCTCCATTTATCACTATAGAGGGTATCATCGATTCCTTCGCAGCTTTTTGTAGCCCGCCAGAGATCCTTACTCCAGGAGGTACTCCTAATCCTCTACGATAGATTACAACTTCAACTTTATCCTCTAAACCACTTATTGCTTTATTCACAACTTCAATAACTTCTTTACACATTGAAGTTGGTGGATTAGCGATAAGCAATTCTATTAAAACATCTTTAAAAGAAAGTGGAGTTTTTCCTTCTAAATTCCAATTTATACTTGAATACTTTTTTTCATATATTTTTTTTGAAATTTCTTTCTCATAATCTTTTAAGGATTGTTTTTTAAGTTTTATGTTCAGTGAATCTTCAAAGCATTGGATTAAAAGCTCCTTTATTTCATTTACCCTTTGTTCCATTTTCAACTCATTCTTTAAGCTAGTTAAGTTTTTTTCTGAATTTTTTAAAACCTTATCTATAAAATCTAAATCGCTATTAATTATTAAAAAACCTTGAAAGAGAATGCAATCATGAAAATAAAATTGAGCTACTTTACTGATGATTTTAGATTTAACGTATAGCTTTTGAATTAGTTGATCTAAAGTTACCTCCAAGTTAAGCCTATTTAAAGCTTTTAAAATTCCATCGCACAAAATTCTATAAGCATTAAAAGGCTCCTTAGGGATTGGGTAAGAGCTTTCACTTACTATTATTGAAAAATTTAAAACACCTGAATCATGATAAAAAACTCCTGAACTTGAAATTCTTCTTGCTATTTCTATTCCATGTATTTTACATTTGCTTAAATCTATACTTTCTTCAACTTCATCGTTACGTCCAATTGAAATCGATTTTTGAGCTTGCCATAAGCGTAATGTATCTGGAACAACTTTATCCTTTCGATTAATTAAAATAGATTCATCTAAAGCTAGATTTTTAGAGAGGCCTTGTTCGCTATATTCTAAAAGTCTCCATTTTAATTCAGGCATTCTAAACCCCCATTTTTTCCATTATTGCTCTTCTTAACTCATTCTCTGAAGGTACTTTTTCACCAAATACAAGCTCACCATTTATTATTATAGATGGAATTATAGAATTTTTAGCAGCTTGATTTAATCCTCTAGTTATAGTAACTCCTGGAGGAATTCCTAATCCTCTTTTATATATGCGTAATTCCACATTATCTTCTAAACCTACTATGGCTTTTTCTACAACTTCTACAATATGTTTGCATCGAGAAGTTAATGGATAAGCTACAAGCACTTCTATTAAAACATCTTTCCATGAAAGTGGCCATTCTTTTTTTAGATTCCATCCATCATTTCCATACTTATTTTTATAAAGCTTGTTAGCAACTTTTATTTCAAAAGCGCTTAAGCCCTCAGCTTTAAACTCGATTTTTAGATTGTTCTTAAAAGAAGCAATTATCGATTGCTTAACTTCATTCATTTCTATAGCATTTTTAGCCTCTAGGCTTAATGTAGTATAATCTACACTCTTATGTTTTAATATTTTATTTAAAACTTCAAGGCTTGTAGAAATAAAAACAGTTCCTTGGATTAATGTTTGATCATAAAAACAATGATATCCTATCTCTAAGATTTTTTTATCATTTATAATGAGTCCTTGACCATATGGTTCCAAAGTTGCTTCTACATTGAAATCTTTTAATGCTGAAGAAAAGCATTTGCATATAAGCCTGATCGTTTCAACAAAATCTTTATTTTTAAAAAAGCTTTCATCTATTGCTATAGTGAAGTTAAGATTTCCTTTATCTATATACATTGATTGCCCACCAGAAACCCTTCTAAGTATCGCCACTCCATACTTTTTACATTCTTCAAAATTAATCGCATAATCAACGTTTTCAAAACAACTTAAAACAATACAAGATGAAGCTATTTTCCAAAACCTTAATGTAGTTGATGAAGCTTTTTCATGGCTAGCAATCATTAAAGCTTCATCTAAAGCTAAATTTTTAGCAGGAATATCTTCGCTATATTCTAAAAGTCTCCACTCTATTTTCATTTTAACCACCCTAACCAAAGTATGGACATTTTTTGCCTAAACATTCTTGGTTTTTCTTAGAAAATTTACATGGATTAGGATTATGAATAGGGATTGAAACCCCTAGTTTTTCATTCAAAAGCTTTACAGTTGTTTCTATAGCTAAAAACGTACTAGCTTTGCAACATCTTGGCCCACCTATTTTAGATATTTCTTTTAAAGATTCAGAAACAACTTCCATAGCAAAAGATCTCTCTTTATCTGACATCATAGTTGCTTTAGTTACAATACTTATAGCTGTTCCTGCGCCTCCTGCAGCTCCACATATCCCTAACAATCCACATGAACCATAGGGGAATTTTTTTGCTCTTCTTAAAAAACCTTCAATATAAGATTCCTTGATCTCAAATTTCTTAGAGTTTTTTAAAGCTAAAAGAATTGAGCAGCCTACAATATAATGATGTTCAGGACCATGCATAGGTATTGCTGGATGTTTCATCAATAAAATTGCCAATTTCATTGGATCGAGCTCAGTACTTACTTTACAAGTTTTCAATATCAATCCTTCTCCTGATGCTAATCTACATTCTTCGCAAACGTAATGCCCATTTGGACAAACATAATCAGCTTTTTCTTCTTTTTTGCAATAAGAACAAACAGCATTTTCATTAGTGCTTAGCATTAATTTTTCACAAATAATACAATAATATTCTTCATTATTCATAAGTAAGCACCTATAAGAAATAAAATTTAGCTTCTTATAAAGTTTAAATTATAACGTATTAATATATTTAAATATGAAAATTTTAACATTCGATAAAGTGTTTCCAATGAATTGTTCAAAATGGAGATTAATTGAATTCAATAGTTTCAATCCAAAAATGAACTTAGCATTAGAAGAGGCAATACTTAGAAGTATTCTAGAAAAAAGAGCCTCTAATACTTTGATATTATGGCGAAACTCTAGCTCTGTTATTGTTGGGCTTTTTAACGATGTAATGGCTGAAGTTAATATAGAAGTATGTAAAGCCAACAATGTAGAGATAGTTAGAAGGATATCGGGTGGAGGGGCTGTTTATCATGATCTTGGAAACCTTAACATTAGCTTGATATTGGATAGTTCATCGATTAAAATTCCAGTTGATACACTAAAATTATACGAGTGGTTTTCTAAACCAATCATAAGAGTTATTGAAAAGTTAGGCGCAAATGCTAATTTTAATACACCAAATTCTATATTTGTGGATGGAAAAAAGGTTTCAGGTATGGCTATGCACTTCCTTTATAATTTTTTACTAGTTCATTGCACTTTGCTCATAAATGCTAACTTAAAGCTCATGTCAAAAGTTTTATTGAAAATGAAAAATGATGTAATAAATTTATCAAAAGTTGTTAAAAAGCAATTACACGTTCAAACTTTAAAGGAAATAATAGTAGAGGAATTTGAAGAATATCTTAACATCAATTTTAAAAAAGAAAAGCCTACTATAGATGAATTAACATTAGCCAATGAATTATTTACTAGAAAGTATAATTCAAATAGCTGGAACTTTGGGAAAAGAATTATTACTGTTGAGGTTAATGTAAAGGATCCACCAACAAGTTCATGTCTTAAGTTAATAAAATTAGTTAATGAAGCTATACTTGAACTTGATGAAAACATAAGGATTATTTTAAAGAAATTTAATATAAACTCTTATAAAAACGAATTGTGGGATTTACTTCCTTTTTTAAGAATGAATAAAAATATAAAAACTTTTAAAGAGTTAGGATCAAAAGAAGATTGTATTGAGTTTATAAAAAATAATTTGAATTTTTAATTTTTTTCTAATTCTTCTATTATAAATTTCTTCAATTCATCCTTAGAAGGGACTTTTTTTCCAAAAGCTAACTTTCCATTGATTATAATTGCGGGTATTATGGATTCTTTAGAGGCTTTTTGTAAACCAGGAGTAAACGTTAAGCTTGAAAGATGTTCTCCTTTTTTAGTCTTAACGCCATATCCTTTCATCCAAATCCTAACTTCAGTTTTATCCCTGAATTCATTAGCTACTTCTTCAATAAGGTTTATTATTTGATTGCATAAGGAGGTTGGCGGATAAGCTACATAAGCTTCTATCAAAATATCCTTCATTGAGAAAATTCTTTTCATAGATATGGCCTCAGTATAGTAAATTCAATTAACTACTTTTTATATTCAGGTTTGAGTAACTTAAGTAGCTTTTTATTTTCTCTTGCTTACGCTTTTGCTCAATAGCTCTAGTCAATTCTTTTAACATTTTAGACTCTTTTTATGAGAAAAATGCCCAAGATCTCTTAACTCTCCATGTAATCTTGAATAGCATAGGAGGCTTAGGGAATGCTTCTACAATGTAAGAATTTTATAGGCTCTTCTTGATAGCATTCTGTCTTCTTCTAATACAAGATTGATTAAAGTAATTCGTTTTCGAAATCTTTCAATAGCTTCAAGTGGAATATTATAAGATATGAAGTAGGCAATTCGGCTTAAACAATTTTTCTTCTTTCATCAACTCCATTTTGCATATACTGAAAGTGTTTGTCTAGGTTTATGACCAAAAGATTCAACTCCGCAAACAATAAAGTAACGAATATTAGGATTTGATACGATGTTACATATAATCTTTTCAATGTCAATATTTTCTGTTGAAAATATTCAGCCAAAGTTACACCAGATTCAGCGCTTATTTTTACTAATAAGATATTGTGGAATTTTATCGTAAGGAGTATGAAGTAATACGCAAACTGCAACTAGAGAGAAGTTGTTTCCTCGAAGATAAGCTCCATCCTCAGGAGGATACTCTGAAGTGGCTTTCATAATATCTTTTGATAAATCCTTATCACCAACAATAATTCAATTTAATTTAAAGGCTTCTAAGAGCTATTCCATAGCTTAATCCAAAAATTACACTAAACATCCATGCTATAAGAGCATAAGTCAATACAACTTTCCATCTTACTATTTTAGATGCAGCCATCATATTTGGAATATCATATGGTTGACCCATTAACCAAGAAAGTAATGCTGCTTTGGACATACCAAGGTTTAAAAAAGCTTTTCCCAAAACGATTTCTACTAAAGTTGGCGTATAAAGTGGGCCTCCAATAACTGAAGCCAACATTATGCCTTGAATTCCTGTTAGGTATTTTTTAATAATCTCTTCTGGCAGGAAAGCTTCTAAATAGCTGACAATTATTAAACCAGCAAAAAAGAATGGGAGAATTTGCTTTCCTAAATACAATGCAAACTTTAATGCATTTAACAGTTTCTCATCAAGTGGAACCTTAGAGATATCCATAGATATTTGACAAGAATTGTTTATTCTATATTCATTTTCAATCTCCTTTCCCCAAGCCGTATGAGAAATGATTATTCCTGCTATTAAAGCTGTTGTTAATGATGCGAATATCCTAACAATTGCTATTTCCCAAGAAATTATTTCTCCTGTAAGGAGTATTGTAAGAATGTTTGCTGCTGGAGCCATAAGCAAGAAGGCAATAGCTGGACCAATACCTGCACCAATAAATAAGATGCCTGAGAATAATGGAATCATAGTACATGAGCAAACTGTAAAAAATGGCGCTATACCTACTGCTAGAGCATATCCTGTTACTCTATTACTGCCCATGTATTTGTTAATTATATCTTTTGGTATGAATTCATAAACTATTCCTGCAGCTGTAAAAGCAAAAAGTAAGCATATCCATCCATGACTAAGATAATCCCAAACATAAGCTATAGGAATATACCATAACGGAAAGCCATGAAGATCAATAGGCTTTAATGTAGGAGCTAGCGAGTAGGCTTTAATTCTAGAATAGATCAATCCAATAAAGACTGCTATTACAAAAATTATTAGAACAATTGTTCTTAAGGTTCTAACTTTAGAATTCAATTGCTTCATATTCCTATTCATTTATTGATTCTTTGATAATTTTTAATATTTCATCAGGATTTGGAATTCTACCTGCAACTCTTACTTTACCATTAATTGCAAGCGCTGGAGTAAGGACGAAGCCATACTTTGCTATAACGTCTTTTGATAAGACGTTTAAATGTTTGATCGTAACTTCTATTCCTTCATTTTTAAGCCTTAAAACTGCTTCTTTAACATTTTTCTCTGTAGTAGCGCATCTAGGACATGGAGGTACAACTCCAATAACTTCAACTAAAACCATGTTTATCACCATAAATAAAGTGTTAAATGAATCGATATATTTAAATATTTTGATTAATTTGAATAACGCTTTATCTAATGGTCATATTAAACTATCCTATACGTTTTTATATCGAGTAATTTATTTTAAATTGTGATGTCCATGCAAAAATCAAGTTATATAAAAAGAGTTTCATGTTTAATAAAATCAGGATTGCGTCCCTCAAAAAATGCTTTAAAATATATTATTGAGCTTAAAAAGCTTACACGTAGTAAAATAGATGATCAATCAATTGAGTTCCAGAGCAAAATTTTTAAGGCTTTATCAGATCCTAAACGCTTAAAGATCATTAAGCTTTTAAGTATTCGCGATATGTGTGTTTGTGAAATAATGGTTGCGTTGAATATGCCGCAACCTACAACTTCTCACCATCTTAATATTCTTGAAAATGCTGGCTTAATAAAGCATAAGCGAAAAGGAAAATGGATCTTTTATAGTCTTGTAAAACTAGATATTTTAAAGAAGATTCTATCGTTTATCTAGCTTTTTTAAAAAATCCAAAGCTTTATGAATTAGAAAGATTTAAATAAGAGTTATTGAAAGATTCTAACCAAAAGTTAGAATCTAAAGAGGTTTAATTCTAATGAAGGAAAAAGAAGTAATTCTTAAAGTTAAAGACGCTCAACAAAGAGATGTAGGAAGGGGCATAGCAAGAGTTGATCCAAAGGTAATAGAAGAATTAGGCTTAACCTCAGGCGATGTAATAGAAATAATTGGTAAAAAAAGAACTGCAGCTATATGTTGGCCAGGGCATCAAGAGGATTATGGAAAAAGGACAATCAGAATAGATGGTTATATTAGAAATAATGCGGGAGTAAGCATAGACGATAATGTAAAAATCAGTAAAATCCATGCAAGAAAAGCTGAAAAAGTGGTTTTAGCTCCTACAGAGCCTTTAAGAATAGTTGGAGGAGAGGAATACTTAAGCTCATTGCTAGATGGAAGAGTTGTATCAAGAGGAGATGTCATACCAATAGGCATAATGGGTAGAAAAGTAGACTTAGTTGTATCATCGATTCAACCAGCTGTAGAAGCAGTCATAGTAAGCGATGATACTAACATAGTTATAGGCGAGCCAATGAAAGCTCCTTTAAGAGCAATTCCTAGAGTTACTTATGAGGATATAGGCGGGTTAAAAGATGAAATTCAAAAAATTAGAGAGATGATAGAGCTTCCACTTAGACATCCTGAGCTATTCGAAAGGCTAGGAGTGGAGGCCCCTAAAGGAGTTCTTCTTCATGGCCCTCCTGGAACTGGAAAAACTTTATTGGCTAAAGCTGTTGCAAATGAAACAAATGCCCACTTCATTAGCATTAGTGGTCCAGAGATAATGAGCAAGTTTTATGGTGAAAGCGAAGAGCGATTAAGAGAAATTTTCAAGGAAGCTCAAGAAAATGCTCCAAGCATTATATTTATCGATGAAGTTGATGCTATAGCTCCTAAACGTGAAGAAGTAACTGGAGAAGTTGAAAGAAGAGTTGTATCACAACTTTTAGCCCTTATGGATGGGCTTCAATCTAGGGGAAAAGTTGTAGTTATAGGAGCTACAAATAGACCAAATGCTATAGATCCTGCTTTAAGAAGACCTGGAAGGTTTGATAGAGAAATAGAAATAGGAGTTCCAGATAGGCAAGGAAGGCTTGAAATACTTCAAATCCATACAAGGAATATGCCTTTAGCTGAAGATGTAGATTTAGGAAAGCTAGCAGACGTTACGCATGGATTTGTAGGTGCTGATTTGGAAGCTCTTTGTAAAGAAGCTGCTATGAGAGCTTTAAGGAGAGTTTTGCCTGAAATAAATCTTGAAGCTGAATCTATTCCAATAGAAATTTTAAACAAAATAACTGTTAAAATGGAAGATTTTCAAGAGGCTTTAAAAGATGTTGAACCATCAGCAATGCGAGAAGTTTTGGTTGAAGTCCCTAACGTTAAATGGGAAGATGTTGGAGACCTAGAAAGTATAAAAGAAGAATTAAAAGAAGCTATAGAGTGGCCATTAAAGTATCCAGAAATCTTTGCGCATATGAATGCCTCACCTCCTAAAGGGATATTGCTTTACGGCCCTCCTGGAACTGGAAAAACTTTATTGGCTAAAGCTGTTGCAAATGAAAGCGAAGCGAATTTTATTAGTATTAAAGGTCCTGAATTGCTTTCAAAGTGGGTTGGGGAGTCTGAAAGGGCTGTAAGAGAAGTCTTTAGGAAGGCAAGACAAGCAGCTCCATGCATAATCTTTTTTGATGAAAT
>JAVZFM010000020.1:0-16041 GCA_038872815.1 Bathyarchaeia archaeon | reverse complement strand
CTTCTACTATACGACCAATACTTTTAAGCAACTTACATGTTAAAGTTTTATCCATTACCTTCGATACTACATATAACCTTCCTTTTTCTAAATTCTTTACACATGCGCTATAGTATTCACAGTTCAAGCAAGATTGAGATGCCCCCTCAAATATAAACTTAAAACCTATCCTTGCTTGAGCCTTGTTGATTATCATAATGCATTCCATAACATCCACTCGAAAGATTTATTAAGGATTAATGATGCTTTAAAATATGGAGACATTAAGTTTCTTTTAAAGTATACAGAAATATTTCAAAGTATTTAAAAAATTTATAGGTTTTTGGAGGTTTTAGAGTATATGCTTGGATATCCAATAACTAATGCTCAAAAAAAAGTTTTGAGTGGGACCACTACAATAGGAGTTGTTTGTAAAGATGGTGTTATATTTGCTACTGATACACGTGCTACAATGGGTTATTTTGTAGCTCATAAAAAAGCGAAAAAAGTTTACAAAATAGATGACCATATGGCAATGACTATCGCTGGAGCTGTAGGAGATGCTCAAGCCATAGTAGATGTGCTTAAAGCTAATGCGCAATTGTATAAACTTGAATATGGAGGGGCAATGCCAATAAATGCAGCAGCTCGTTTAGTTGCAAATATTTTATTTTCAGCAAGATATGCTCCATTCATCCTACAAGCCTTAATTGGTGGAATTGATGATTCAGGAATACATATATTCGCTCTTGATCCTTTAGGAAGTTTAACAGAAGAGAAGTGTGTTTCAACAGGCTCAGGCTCACCAATAGCTTATGGTGTTTTAGAATCCTCTTTTAAAGAAGATATGAGTGTTAAAGAGGCACTTCCAATAGTATTAAAGGCTATAGATTCAGCTATGAAAAGAGATGCTGCTAGTGGTAACGATTTTGATGTAGCAATAGTTATGAAAGATGGCTACCGTGAGCTCACTAAAGAAGAAAAATTGAAGTTATTACAAAGGCTTTAGACTGAAGTTTTATTACTTTTCTTAATTCTAAGAGGTAATGCTATGGCTAGGATTATTAATGAATCCAATAGTAAAATTAGAGAATGTATAATGGAACATATGCCAAAACAAGCTGAAATAACTAGAATAGAGTATGAAGGACCTGTGCTGGCTATCTATGTAAAAAATGTTATAATGCTATTAGAACAAAGCTATATAGTAACTGATATAGTTAATCTTTTGCATAAAAGAATTGTGATTCGTTCTGATCCATCAATAAGAGTTCCAGAAACTGAAGCTGAAAAAATTATTAAAAGCATAATTCCAAGTAATGCAGAAATAACTTCGTTAAATTTTGATCCAAGCTTAGGTGAAGTTATTATAGAGGCTAAAAAACCTGGTTTAGTTATAGGAAAAGATGGAAGTAATCTTCAAGAAATCATTAAAATGACACGATGGAGACCAAAAGTTCTTAGAGCACCTCCATCACCGTCTAAAATAATTTTAAGCACAAGACATTTTCTCCATTCTGAAAGCGAAGAAAGAAGTAGGATACTTAGAGAAGTTGGAGAAAGGATATTTAGACCTATGATAAGTAAAGCTGAGAGTGTACGCATAACTGCTTTAGGAGCCTTTCGTGAAGTCGGTAGATCATGTATACTTGTTGAGGCAGGCGAAAGTATGGTTATGCTCGATTGTGGAATTAACCCTGGTGCTCAATTGCCAGAGCAAGCATATCCAAGACTTGATATAGAGGAATTCGATATCGATAAACTAGATGCCGTTATAATTTCTCATGCACATTTGGATCATTGTGGATTTGTTCCATTTTTATATAAATACGGTTATGAGGGCCCAACCTATTGCTCTGAGCCTACAGCCACCTTAATGACTTTACTTCAGCTAGACTATCTTGATGTAACTACGAGAGAGGGTAAAATCCCAATTTATGATCAAAAGGATGTAAGGGAATGTGTTTTACATACTATACCATTAAAGTATGGAGTTGTCACTGATGTAGCCCCAGATATTAAGGTAACTTTACATAACGCAGGCCATATTTTAGGTTCATCCATAGTACACTTGCATATTGGAGAGGGGCTTTACAACATAGTGTATACTGGAGACTTTAAATTTGAAAAAAGTATGCTACTTGAGCAAGCTGTTTCAAAATTTCCTAGAGTTGAAACTTTAATAATTGAAAGTACTTATGGAGGCGAAAAGGATATTATGCCAACGAGAGAAGAGGCTGAGGCAAAACTAGTTTCAATAATAAATAAAACAGTGGAAAGAGGGGGAAAAGTTTTAATACCAACTCCAGCTGTTGGAAGAGCTCAAGAAATAATACTTATTTTAGATAGCTATATGAGAAATAAAAAGCTTAAAGAGCTCCCTATATACATTGATGGAATGATTTCAGAGGCTACTGTAATCCATAATGTTTATCCAGAATATTTAGTAGAAAATCTTAAAGAGCAAATACTTCATAAAGACATGAATCCTTTCCAATCAGAGTATTTCACGAATGTAAATCATCCAGAGGAAAGAGAGGAAATTCTTGCTGGTGGGCCTTCAATAATTTTAGCAACTTCAGGAATGCTTGAAGGAGGACCTGCTGTAGATTACTTTAGGCGTATGGCTTCTGATAAAAGAAATTCTACAATTTTTGTGAGTTATCAAATAGAGGGAACTTTAGGGAGACGTGTATTGAATGGCTTAAAGGAAGTTAGTTTAATGGATGCTGATGGAAAAATAGAGATTGTAAAGGTCAACATGGAAATTCATTCAGTTGAAGGATTTTCTGGACATTCTGATCATGATCGAATTTTAAGTTTTATCCAAAAGATTTCTCCAAAACCTTTACGCGTTATAGTCAATCATGGAGAAAGAAAAAAATGTGAATATATGGCATCTACTATAAGCAAGGTTTTAAAAATTAAAGCAATTGCTCCAGAAGTTTTGGAAACAATTAGATTAAAATAAACTTAAAGCTTTTTTAACTTATATTTTTCCAAAATTCATCCCCTACATAATGGATATTTTTGATGACTTTTCCATGCTTAACTTCAATCAAAGATTTTGAAGAAATTATTGCTTCGCCTATAGCTATTGGCTTTGAGTATTTTTCATCAATTACTAGTACAACAGATCCAGGCTCAAAACTTCCCTCTATTTTTTTAATTCCTGGAGCCATTATATCTGATCCATTACAGATATGAGGTATAGCACCCATATCGACTATAACTTTAGGTAATTTATCTAAAGCATCTTTAAAAATCAATGAAGGATACAATTTTTTGTTTATCTGTACTATAAATGGGTTGCTATCGATAAAAATTATTCTTTCATTTGCTTTAAGCTCCATTACTTCAATTCTTGGATTTGCTTTAAAAAAGTCATATTCTTTTTCAAAATTTTTCAAAAAACTTTTAAGTATGATTTTTCCTTCTTTCTTTCTTAAAAAATATTTGCGCATAATTTATATATTGAACTTACTATACAATAAATTTTAAATATCACTAGTGGTTGAAGGTTTGAAAAAATGTCAGAAATAGCAACAAAAATATTCGAAGAAAGCTTGAATAAAGTTGTTTTAGTCCAGTTGAAGGGGGGAAGAAGCGTAAGAGGAAAACTTTATAGTTTTGATCAACATATGAACCTTGTACTTGAAGATGCTGAGGATGTAAGCAATCCTAATGATGTAAAAAAGATTGGTACAATAATAGTAAGAGGAGACAATGTAGTGCTAGTTTCTCCACCACCAAAAAGATAGATTTAGTATTATTTAGTTTTATAGAGGCGTAGAAGCAATGGGTAAAGGAACTCCATCTTTTGGGAAAAAAGGAAGATTAAAAACTCATATAGTATGCAGAAGATGTGGTCGTAGATCATATAATATCCATAAAAAAAGATGTGCAGCTTGTGGATTTGGCAAATCTAGCAAGATACGTGAATACTCTTGGCAAAATAAAAAAGTAAACAAAGTTAGAATTGTTTAATAAGATGTTTAACTTTATTAAAAAAGGAGAGAAAAATTTATGTCTAGAAAAAGATGGGAACCCTTTGAAGAATTAAAACGTATTCGTGAAGAAATAGATAGAATGATTGAAGATTTCTTAAAAAGGCCTCGTGAAGCTATTGAGCGAATGGCTATTCCATCTTTAGAGGAGCCCTTAATAGATGTTTATGAAGTAAATAATGAAGTAGTTATAGTAGCTGATTTGCCAGGTATAGAAAAAGAGAAAATAAATGTAAATGCAACTGAAGATTCTGTTGAAATTAATGCTGAGATTAAGAGATTAGAAAACATAGAAAGAATCAGCTATATCAAACAAGAAAGAAAGTATGAACGCTTTTACAGGAAAATTTCGTTACCTGTAAAAGTTAAACCTGAGTATGCAAAGTCTAAATACGAGAATGGGGTATTGGAAATCAGATTACCAAAATTAGAAGTAAAAAAGGGTGTTAAGATAAGAGTTGAATAATTCTTGGTTTCTAAGCCTTGAAAAGTTCAAGCCACATTATAGTGATTTCTAAAGCTTTTAAAATTCCAATTAAAGTTTCAAGCAGCGTAGACCTGTAAACATCGTTTCTACTGGAGGCTGTATCGTATAAGCTTTCCAAAGTATTAAGTTTATTCGTTATAATTCTTTCCCAATCTTTTAGGTGAAGTTTTTCTGAAAGGAAATAGTAAATTTTAGCTAAAGTCCAATCTCCAAAGAATTTAGTTATATTCCTAATGTTATCGATTAACTCAGTCATTTCAACTCTTATCTGGGCAATGTCCATTACAACTTTAGCTGGCTTTCTCCATAAAAGTGGAGGATTCATTATAAGGTTTCTCAGGTTTGCATAAGCCTTATCTATTTTTTGATCAAGTATTTTATCGTAAATCCTTAATTCTAAAAGTTGTAGATTTGCTAGTTCAACAGTAAGAAGATAATCCTCATATTTACCACTAGGCTCAAGTATTAAGCTTGCTCCCCAATCGATTATTATAACATCATCATTAAAGTAAGATACTTTATACTTTAATGCTTCATTTATTTCATCTTTGGATATTCTTTTTGGATCTTTTTCTTCTCTAAGCAAACAAGTTATAAAGCTTTTATAGTTCTCAATAAATTCATTTGGAGAAACTCCATTTTGAATGGATGATATACAAAAAACTGTATAAAGCTCAGGTTCTTCCTCAGCTTGATAATAAACAGTTATGCATTCTTCCATATCTTTAATAACTTTTTTAGCAAAAATTCCAGAAAGTTTTAAAAGGTCCATTTCTTTACCTTGGTAAATAATCTTTATTGGATCTGAATATTTTATAAGCTCTTCAATATCGCCTGTGAATGGGAACCTAAGCATAATAGATAAGGCTCCAATTGAATATATCCTTATTTGTACTATAACCTCAAATTCTTTATCTAGAACTTTTACTTTTCTTTTTCCTAGATTTACAAAAATCGGAGAAGGTGTTATAGAAATGTACTTTGGCATAGTTTTCTCATGCTTTAATCCTTGATATTCAGGAAGTCTATTCATTATTTTCTCTAATTTAGCTACTTCTACATCGCCACCTATATCGTAGATGTGTATGTATACAATTTCTCCACTAATTTTCATGAAGAACACCAACAAAGCTTTTTTTGAAGCTTAGAAGAATTCAAGCTAGCTTGTTTTCCCAAACTTATTCAATTAATATGCTAAAACCTCAATATTATTCATGTTTTGGAGATTTTTAAACATTTAGGTTTTTCTGTAAAAACATAAATATAGAGGAATAAACTCTAATTTTTTAGTGTATTTAAGATTAAAATTTTAACGTGAGCTTAATTGTCTAAAATATCTGAAAAAATTAGTTCAACAATTTTTAATGCTGTTTCATCTGTTACAAGAATGCAAATACTTAGACTTTTAGCAACAAAGGGTCCGCTTTCTTATAGCGAAATAATGTTTAATCTTAAACTCGATCCAATTAGAGATGCTGGAAAATTTGTTTATCACTTAAGAAGTGTTGTTGAACCTGGACTCGTGAAAATGGATAAAGAATCAAAGAAGTATACTATAACTGATCTAGGAAAGATGGTTGTCGACTTCGCTATGAATATTGAAGAATATATTGCTGTTAAAAAAGGTAAATTATTCGTAAGGACCTCAAGGTTAGCAATAGAAGAATTTGATAGGAGTAAAATAGTAAAATCTTTAATTGTCGAGGCTGGAGTCCCTCAAGAACTTGCAGAAAGCATAGCAGCTGAGGCAGAAGAACGTTTGCTAGGATCAAAAATAACTTATTTAACGGCCCCATTAATTAGGGAATTCGTGAATACAATTTTGATTGAGAGAAAGCTTGAGGAATATAGGCATAAGTTAACTAGATTGGGAATGCCCGTTTATGATGTAACAAAGCTTTTTGAAAGAATAAGTGAGCAAAAATTAAGCGTGGAAACTGTAAAAGATGAGGCTGGGACTTCAGTTATGGAAGAATATGTGCTCCTTAATTGTTTACCTCGTGAAGTAGCTGATGCTCATCTTTCAGGATTACTTCATATAAATGGTTTAAATTCATGGGTTTTAAGACCTAATGATCTTCAGCACGATCTTCGTTATCTTACTAAATATGGATTTCCTGTTATAGGAAAGCCAAAAAATCTTAAAGAGGCTTTATTAGCCATACAATCATTAGTTAAGTTAAGTTTTTATGAAATTTCTAACGAGCAAGCATTTGATATGTTCAATGTGTTCTTAGCACCTTTTTTAAAATCTGAAAAAGAAAAAGATTTAAAAGAAATTTTTTATCTTTTTTTAATGAATTTACGCCAAGATATGCATTTTGAATCTATGAATAAATCTTTATCGTTTAGTTTCGAATTTACTATTCCTAGTTTTTTAAAAGATCAAAAAGCGATAAGTTTTAAAGAAAGTGCAGGAGTCTATGAAGATTATGAAGAAGATTCACTTACCATATTAGAAGAGTTTTTAAACGCAGCTTTTGAAGCTTCTATAAATAAACCTTTAACGAGTCCTCGTTTAATATTTAAACTAAGACCAAACATTCTAAAGAGCAAAAATTTTGAGAGTATACTCTTAAAAATCCATGAACTAATTAATAGAAACTGTTCTGTTTATTTTGCGTTTATTAAAGAAAATGATAAGGAAAGCTTTTTTTCAACTGGTTTAAGGCTAAGTGATAATTGGTTAAAGAACTGGGAAATAGATTGCTTAAGAACTGGAAACATGGGTACGATTTTTATCAATCTTCCTAGAATAGCTTATGAATCCCATAAAAGTGATGAAAGATTTTTTGGAACTATTGAAAATTTATTCAAAACTATAGTTAGGATTTTTGAAGTAAAGCGCAATTTTATAGAGAATAGATTTCAGCAATCACTTTTGCCTTTACTTTCAGGAATTAAAGGTGAAAAACCGTATTTTTATGTAAGAAATGCTAGCTATGTCATAAGCTTTTTAGGACTTAATGAAGCAGTTATTTCTCATACTGGGAATAGCATTTTTAAAAGTGATAAATCTCTTAAATTTGCTTTTAAACTAATTGAGGAATTGTTAGGAAATTGTAGAAAAGCATCCGAAGAGTTTGGTATGAGGATTATTTTGGCTCAGTATCCAGGAGATGAAGCTTCTTCTAGGCTTGCTGAACTTGATATAGAAAAGTATGGAGTAGATGTAGCCATAACTGAGGGATTGAAGAATCATCCATACTATACCGATGTGCCAATAATTCCATTTAATTCAAAAGTCCCTCTTAATGAAAGACTAGAAATTGAAAGCAAATTCCAAGCATTGCTTAATGGAGGAAGTTTATCAGTTATAAATTTAACACCAACTGAGCATACTAGTGAAGCTTTATTAAGGTTATCTAAGGAAGTTTACTCAAAAGATGTTAAGTTTTTTACATACTCAAAAGACTTTTCATATTGTATTAATTGCGATAAAACGTTCTCTGGAATTTTATTCAAATGTCCAGTTTGTGGCTACATAGACATAGAGCAATGGGGATATTCATCATCAGCCTACAAGCCTTTAAAGATTTGGCCTCAAGCAAAAAGGCTTATAATTGATAAAAGAGTGCATTATTCCCCAATATTGGCTTAGCAAAATTCGAAGGTCTTTACTTTATAGCACCTAAAACCAAAGCCAAAAGAGCCATCCTAGTTACTAATCCATACCAAACTTGTTTAAAATACTTAGAATAAGGAGTGTTATCTATTCTATAGTCGATTTCATCAACTCTTGGGAGTGGATGCATTACAATTACGTCTTTTTTAGCATTTTTTAAATCATCAATCGTTAACCTATAAGATCCTTTAACTTTTTCATACTCAGAAATATCAGCGAATCTTTCTTTTTGAATTCTAGTCATATAAATAACATCAACTTCTGAAAGTATTTTATTTAAGTTTCCAACTTCTTCCACATTTATTCTCTTGTTTATAATTTCTAGAACTTCACGTCTCATTTTTAATAACTCAGGAGAAACTAAGTATAGGTTTACGTTATAAAGTGAAAGCGCATAAGCTAAAGAATGAACTGTTCTTCCATACCTTAAATCACCAACAAATGCTATGTTTAAACCATCTATACTTCCTTTCTCTCTTTTAATAGTGTATAGATCGAGTATAGCTTGCGTAGGATGTTCTTCAGCCCCAGAGCCTGCGTTTATCAAAGGGACTTCAGAAAACTCAGCGGCTAATCTAGCAGCTCCTTCTAACGAATGTCTCATAACTATTAAATCTGCATAATTTTCTACTGTTCTTATAGTATCAGCTAAATTTTCCCCTTTTTCGATAGAAGTCCCTCCTGAGCTAGCAAATCCTATGCTAGAACCCCCAAGCCTATACATGGCTGTTTCAAAGCTTAGCTTAGTTCTTGTACTAGGCTCAAAGAATAGTGTTGCCATAATTTTTCCTTGAAGTATGGTAGTACTTTTTTTTGCTAAAGGTTCCATTAAGTTTGCTACATCTAAAATGTAATCTATTTCTTCTCTAGTGAAGTCTTTAATAGAGATTATATCTCTTCCCTGGAAATTCAATCTAAGACACCACCATTTTTAAGTATTTATAAAAGAATAAGAGTTTTATAAATGAATAGATTTAGTTTTTAAAGTGAAACTGAAGGGATTGAATATGTGCAATGAAAAAAAACTTCATGTAAGGAAAATAGAAAATGGAACAGTGATAGACCATATCTCAGCAGGGTTTGCTTTAGATGTACTTAGAATTTTAAACATAAACGGTAAAGAAGGATATACAGTAAGCGTAGTCATGAATGTTCCTAGTTCCAAGCTATTAAAAAAAGATATAGTGAAAATAGAAAATAGGGAGTTAAATGAAGATGAGGTAAATAAAATAGCTTTAATAGCTCCAAAAGCAACTATTAACATTATTAGAGATTATAAGGTTGTTGCTAAAAAGAAAGTTGAACTTCCAAGCTTTATAAGAGACATAATAAAATGTCCAAACCCAGTTTGTATTACTAATGCTAGAGAGCCAATTTTGCCTATGTTTCATACAGAAGAGATAGAACCTTTAAAGCTTAGATGCCATTATTGTAATAAAATAATAGAAATGGGGGAAATACTTAAACAGTTTTAAGTTAAAAACATTCAAAATTATTTCGTGAGAAAATTGATTGATGAAATATTAAAAGAAATACTTGATGTTGAAGAAAAAGCTGAAGAAATAATAAATAAAGCTAATGAAGAAGCAAAGCTTATAATTAAAGAAGCTGAAGAAAAAGCATTAAAATCTTTTGAAGATATTTTTTCAAAAATATTAAATGATGCAAAAGAAAAAGCAAAAAAAATCGTTAAGGATGCTGAAAAAAATGCTGAGGAAGAGGCTAAAAGGATAATAGAAGACTCTAAAACAAAAACTCAAAATTTGATTGAAAAAGCTAAAGGCAAAATTGATATTGCTGTAAAAGAGGTATTCAAGGAGTTGATTAAACTTTAAAGGTGATTTTAATGGTTCATCAAGCTAATAAAACTTTAATTAAAAAAATTTTAAGTGATGTTAAGGAAGAGGCTAAAAGGATAATAGAGAGGAGCAAAACCAAAGCTGAAGAAATCATAAAAGCAAAAATTGAGGAAGCTGAATCTAAAGCTAATGAAGAAGCAAAGCTTATAATTAAAGAAGCTGAAGAAAAAGCTGAAAGAATAGCTGAAAATATTATAACTGGTGCTAAAATTCGTGCAAACTGGAACATTTTATTTGAAAAAAAGAAATTGATTGATGAAACTTTTGAAAGGTTAAAAAATGAGCTTAAAGATTTCACAAAAACTTCTAAGTATGAGGAATTCCTTCAAGTATTAATAGAAAAAAGCGTTATGATTGCAGGAGAGGAAGAATTAGAAGTAATACTAAACAAAGAGGATTCAGAAAGAATTTTTTTAGAGGAGATTTCTAAAAGAGTTAGTGAGAAACTAGGAAAGCATATAAAATTGGTAAGATCTACTAACCCTATAGATACTATAGGAGGAGTGATTGTAAAATCCAAGGATGAAAAAATAATTGTAAATAATACTTTTGAATCCATTATTAGAGTTAAAAGAAAAGATTTAGAGCCAACTATCTCACGTATTCTTTTCGGTAGTTGAAAAGCCATGGGTGAGCTTTCAGTAATTGCAGATAAAGAAACAGCTACTTACTTTAAAATAGCTGGTGTTAAAAATAGTTATATAGTAGAAAATGAGTTAGAGACAAAAGAAGTATTCAATAATGTTTACTTAAACCCAGAGATTTCATTGATAATTGTAACCCAAGAAGTGTTTGAATGGATTCAAGGCATGCTTAAAGAAATAAAGGATTTCAAGAATCGCCCTATAGTAGTTGCAATTCCAGGAAAAAAGGGAAAAATACCAAAAGCTGAGTTTCTTGCTGAGTTGATTAAGAAAACTGTAGGCGTAGAAATAAAAATAAAATAAGGTTTTAGGGCTTATTCCTTTAGCTTTTTATCCATCCTAGCTTTCCAGTTATTAAAGCAATTGAAGCCCCACCATCTATTACTAAAGTTGCTCCGGTTATATAGGAAGAATCTTCTGAAGCCAAATATAGTATTGATTTTGCTATTTCTTCAGGTTTAGCAAACCTTCCTAAAGGAGTTCTTTGGAGTGCATATTCATATTCTTTAGAAGTAGTAAATATGCCACTTACCATCATAGTTTTTGTATTGCCTGGGCATACACAATTAACACGAATTTTATATGGAGCAAAATCTATAGCCATACATTTAGTTAAAGCTATTACAGCTGCTTTAGAAGTACAATAAGCGCATTCATTAAAAAATGCTCCAAGGCCTCCCATTGAAGAAACGTTTACGATGCTTCCTCCACCGCTTTTAATCATTTCAGGTATTGAATACTTTGAGCATAAAAACACTCCTTTTAAGTTTATGTTCATGAGTTGATCCCATTTATCTTCATTCATGCTTAAAACGTTTCCAAAATCATGTATTCCAGCATTATTAACTAAAACGTTAAGTTTTCCATAACTTTTAATAGTTTCCTTGACCATTTTCTCTACGTCTAAAGCTTTTGAAACATCAGTTTTAATAAAAATTGATTCTCCACCTTGGTTTTTAATGTATTTTATGGTTTCTTCACTTTTTTCTTTAGAAATATCAGCAATAACTACTTTAGCTCCTTCTTTAGCAAAAAGGATTGAAGTAGCACGCCCAATACCAGAGCCCCCTCCAGTAACTATTGCTACTTTATCGCTTAATTTACTTGACATAATTTTTCCACCAAGTTTAAACCAATTATACTATGTAGTAAAGTAATACTTTAAGCTTAATAAAGTCTATTTACTTCATTTTGCTTCTTTAAATATTCTTCATGAGGAGGACTAAAAATATCTAGAAATACTCCAACTTCGTTTCCTATAAGCTTTATACTATGAGTTTCATTTGGTGGAAAGTAATAAACTATTCCAGGATTAATTATTTGCTTTTTACCGTTGAACTTAAACTCAGCCTTTCCTCTTAAGCAGATTCCCATTTGTTCATTAGGATGCGAATGTTCAGGTATAAATCCATTCGGTTCTATTTCAACTAAAATAACCATTACACTTTTTCCACTCAATAAAACTCTTCCAGAAACCTTTGGAAGAATGTCAAATGGTTTAACATTTTCTTTAAAAGAAATTTAAGTAAAAACCTCCTTTTTTAAAAATCTTTAAATACTGCTCCTTTATCTGCAGACTCAACAAGTTTTGAGTATCTATAAAGATAGCCTTTTTTAATCTTAGATTCAATTGGTCTCCATTCTTTAAGCCTTTCTTCAATTTCTTCTTTTGTAAGCTTTAAATCAAGCTTACGATTTTCTATATCTATCTCAATTAAATCGCCATCCTTTACTATGGCTATAGGACCGCCTTCAGCGGCTTCAGGTGAAATATGACCTATGCATGGACCTTTAGTAGCTCCTGAAAATCTACCATCTGTTATTAAAGCTATGGATTCCCCTAAACCAAGAGCCATAACAGCTGATGTTATACTTAACATTTCTCTCATTCCAGGCCCACCTTTTGGGCCTTCATAACGTATCACTATTACATCACCATGACTTATTTTTTCTTCTTTAATAGCCCTTAAAGAATCCTCCTCGCAATCGAATACCTTTGCTTTTCCTTCAAATTTCCACATCTTTCTGCTCATTGCTGATTTTTTTATAACAGCTCCTCTTGGAGCTAAAGATCCAAAAAGGATACAAATGCTTCCATCTTGGCTAATTGGATTAGTTATTGGTCTTATTATAGTTTGATCTATAACTTCTGCTTGCTCGATAATTTGAGCAATTTTTTTACCTGAAACAGTTAAACAATCCTTATTGATCATGTTACTTAAGGTTTTCATTATAGCAGGTATGCCTCCAGCCTCATGTAAGTCTAGAACCTTGAATGGCCCACCTGGAGCCATATCACATATATGAGGGGTTTTTCTACTTATTTCATCAAACAATTCAAGCTTTAATGAAATTCCAAGTTCATGAGCTATTGCAGGTAGATGTAGAACAGTATTAGTTGATCCACCTATAGCCATATCAACCATTATAGCATTTTCAAAAGCCTCTATGGTCATTATATCGCTAGGCTTTATATCTTCATTTACAAGTGCAACTACTCTTTTTCCAACTTCTTTTGCAAGCCTAAGCTTAGCTGAACTAGTTGCTGGAGTTGTAGCCATGTAAGGCAAAGTCATCCCCATAGCCTCTATAATGCATTGCATAGTGTTAGCTGTAAACATTCCCCCACAAGCTCCAGCTCCAGGACAAGCTATTTCTTCAAGATATTTTGCTTCTTTTTCAGAAACTTTTCCACTAGCTATTAAGCTTGGTAGCTCAAACATCTCAGCCACAGTTATGCTCTTTCCTCTATAATACCCAGTTTTTGGATAAGCAGGATGCATGGGGCCTCCTAAACAAAATATTGTTGGAATGTTTAAGCGAGCTGCAGCTATCATCATTCCAGGATTTATTTTATCGCATGTAGTTATGCATACTAGTCCATCAAAAAGGTTTGCTTTAACCATAAGCTCTATTGAATCAGCTATTATTTCTCTACTAGGCAAAGAGGCTTTCATTCCCTCATGACCCATTGCTATTCCATCGCATATAGCTATAGTGTTAAATTCTATAGGCATGCCTCCAGCCTCAGCTATTCCAAGCTTAACATAGTAGGATAGTTTATCTAAATGAATGTGCCCAGGAACTATTTCATTCCAAGAATTCGCTATTCCAATTAAAGGCTTATCAAGATCGCTATCTCTAAGTCCACAACACTTAAGCAAAGCTCTATGAGGGTATCTTTCAATTCCCTTTTTTATTTCTTCGCTTCTAAAAAATGCTTTAACCATAAAAACCATCTCAGCTTTTCTTCAAACTAATCTTTTCTTTAGTAAAAGTATTAAAGGTTATCTAAATCTATAAACTAATAGCATAGTAAAGAATAGGAGTGATAATAGATTTGATGCCAAAAGTTTTTGTTACCAGAAAAATTCCTTCACCAGGTATAGAGCTTTTAAAAGAATTTTGCGAAGTTGATGTCTTCCCTTATGAGCGGCCACCTTCTAAAAATGAAATCATAGAAAGACTTAAGGATAAAGATGCTATTCTTTGTCTTTTAACAGAAAAAATAGATAAAGAAGTATTAGAAAGCTCTCGAAATTTAAAGGTAATAAGTTCTTTTAGCGTAGGTGTAGACCATATAGATGTGGATGAAGCTACTCGAAAAGGAATATATGTTACTTATACGCCCGGTGTTCTCACAGAAGCTACAGCAGATTTTACTTGGGCTTTACTTTTAGCAATAGCACGTCGCTTAATAGAAGCTGATAGATTTGTTAGATCTAAATCTTGGAAAATTCAATGGTCTCCAACAATGCTATTAGGAAGCGATGTTTATAAAAAAACTATAGGAATAATTGGGTTTGGAAGAATAGGCTTGGCTGTAGCTAAAAGGGCTAAAGGCTTTAACATGAAAATCCTTTACTTCGATATTAATCGTGCTGCTTTAAATATAGAAAAGGAGCTTAATGCAGAATTTTGCTCTTTAGAAAGGTTGCTTAAAGAATCTGATTTTGTAACTTTACATGTTCCGCTCAATAAAAATACTTATCATATGATTGGAGAAAATGAGTTGAAGCTTATGAAGTCAACAGCATTTTTGATAAACACATCAAGAGGAGCTGTAGTTGATGAAAAAGCTTTAATAAAAGCCTTAAAAGGGAAGTGGATTGCTGGAGCAGCTTTAGATGTTTTTGAAAAAGAACCTATAGATGAAAACAATCCGTTATTAAGCATGAATAACGTAATATTGGCACCTCATATAGCAAGTGCAACTCATGAAGCTAGATCAAAAATGGCTGAAGTTTCAGCAAAAAACTTATTAGCTGTTCTTAAAGGCGAGATGCCTCAATTTCTTGTAAATCCTGAGGTTTTAAACATAAGAAAGCTTTCTGAAGTTAAAATGATATAGTCAATAAAAATGTATAAAGACAATAGGCATTTAACAGCTATAGGAGAGCATTAATGATTACAATTTATAATAAAAACGAAATTTTAAAAAACGCTGAAACAAAAATCGATTATAAAGCAAGAGAAATAGTCTTGAAGGCTATTGAAGTAGCACTTAAAGAATGTGATCCTTTTAAAATTATAAAAAAGCATGTAAAGCTTAAAGATAATGTTCTTACAATAAAAGGGCATTCGTTTTCGATTAAGGATTTTGAAAGAATAATAGTAATTGGAGTTGGAAAAGCATGTGGAGGTATGGCTCAGGCTCTAGAAGGCATTTTAGGTGATAGAATAAGCTATGGAAAAATTGGAGTTTTACGTGGAACTAAGCATAGATATAAGCTAAACAAGATTAAGCTTTATGAAGCTTCACATCCAATTCCAGATGAAAGTAGTCTAGAGTTTGCTAAAGAAACTTTGAACCTTTTAAAAGATTTAACGGATAAGGATTTGGTTTTATGCTTAATCTCAGGAGGAGGCTCCGCTTTAATGTCCTTACCTAAAGAAGAAATCTCTTTAGAGGAAAAAAGAATGATCATAGGTAAGCTCTTAAAAGCTGGAGCAAAAATCGATGAATTAAACGCTTTAAGAAAGCATATCTCTGCAATAAAAGGAGGACAATTAGCTAAAAAGGCATTTCCAGCAACTTTGATAAGTTTAATAATTTCTGATGTTGTTGGAGACCCTATAGATGTAATTGCTTCTGGTCCAACAGCTCCAGATAGCTCAACCTATATAGATGCCATTAACGTTTTAAAAAAGTATAAGCTTTGGGATAAAGCTCCTTTATCAATCCAAGAAGTTTTGGAAAAAGGAAAACATGGGAAATTAGAAGAAACCCCAAAGCAAGGAGATCGAATTTTTAAAAAAGTTTTTAACTTTATAATTGGGAACAATGAGTCCATATGTTTAGCTGTTAAAAGATATTTAATAAGTTTAAACATCAATACAATCGTTTTAACATCTTTTTTAGAAGGAGAGGCTAGGCATGTAGGCAATTTTTTAGGCACAATAGTTAAAGAAATTTTCTATTCAAATAACCCAATTAAAA
>JAVZFM010000019.1:0-16147 GCA_038872815.1 Bathyarchaeia archaeon | reverse complement strand
AAATGAAGCTAAAATTCTTACCACATCGCATAGTCTATCAGGTATAGAAAGAGCTATACGCTTTAAAAGAGGTACTATAGGATTTCTTGAATTAATTGCTGATACGCTTAGACTATTTGGTCAAGGAGTAAAAGTTTGTATAGAAATAGCTGTTATGGCTTCTGATGCTGGGCTTATTCCAATGGATAAAGAAATAATCGCTATAGCTGGTACTGATAGCGGAGCTGATACGGCTTTAGTGCTTTCTCCAGCTCATTCAAACAATTTCTTCGATCTAGCTGTAAAAGAAATAATTGCTAAGCCAAGAGAAATTCATTGATACTATCACTCTTTTCTTAAAGCTACTACTGGATCAAGCCTTGAAGCTCTCCAAGCAGGATATATCCCAGCTATTATGCTTAAAAACAAGCAAAATACCCATACAAAGATTAAATTTTCAATATTAAATATCGGAGGAATATACCCGATTTGCCCCATAGGAGATTGAGTTGTTGCTCTTGCTCTCATCTCTCCAGCTAATATCGCAAGAGTATGACCAAGCCCTATTCCAAGTAAATCGCCTATAAGTCCGCCTATTATTCCCATCCATAAAGCTTCATTTAAAAAAAGCAATAAAATTGTACGATTTTTAAAACCAAGAGCCTTTAAAATTCCTATTTCTTTTGTTCTTTCCATTACAGCTGTATAAAGTCCAGCCAATATTCCAACAGAGGCTACTATTAAAGATACAGAAGCTACACTTCCCATGAACAATTGAAATGCTCCCATTACGTTTTGAATCATTTGAATTATTGATTTTGCAGTATGGACTTCAACATTTGTTCCCAAAATTTTACGAACATCGTTCACAACTTCTTCAACTAAATCTTGGTTTGCTGTAACTAGCAATATTCCATCATACACTCCAGCTCTTTTGAAAAGAGAATTGGCTGCATTTAAAGAAATTATTACCATTCTATCTATTGGAATAAATACGCTAGATGTTCCCATGTACTTAATTATTCCTTTAACTCTAAATGAAGCTTTTATTAAAGATGGACTAGACTCTCCTGGAGCTAAAAACTTTATACTTATGGATTGGCCATATTGCGCAAAAGGGGTTGATTGGCCTGGCGGATAAGCAACAACATTTCCTATAACTACTCCAGTGCTATCGCTAGGTTGAATCAAGCTTCCAACTTCTAGCTCTAAAGTTGGAACAACTAAATGCAATTTTTGCTGATCTATTCCCATTACAAAAACGTTCCTAGAAGTTCCTCCAGATTCTATCGTAGCTGATTGTTGGATAAAAGGTAAAACTGCTATTACATTACGGATTCGCTCTAAGTTTTTAGCAACTTGATTATCAAGCCTTATGGATTGAGAGCCTGGAAGGATTATTATAACATTAGCTCCTAAAGTACTGAACTGTTTAACCATGTATTCATTTAAGCCATTTGTAAGCCCATTAAGACCTGTAACTAATGCAGCTCCTATCACTACCATTAAAATAGTTAACCCAGCTCTCAATTTCCTTTCCTTTAATGCATCAAAAGATAGAGCAAAAATATCGAATATTTTCAATTCTTATCTCCTTTATTTCTATTGAGCGATTTTAAGCCTTTCTTCTATGCTTTATGACATAAACAAAAACAATAATCATAATGGCGATAAAAATTATTAAGGCAATCATCGACGCATTTTTAATAATCCATTCTTTTCCACTAATTGGCTTTGAGGGTTCTATCGATGGTTTTATGACTTCAATTTCCATATCTACTCTTAATTCATGAATTGTATGCCTATCGTCTTGATAGCGTATTAAAAGAGTTATTGGATATACTCCTTCTTGAGCTTCAGGATTTATTTTTGTTATTAAGCTAAATGGAGCTGGAGAGTTTGGGTCTACCTGTCCAAGGTATGCATTACTTTCTTGAGTTAAAATCAAATAATCTTTTGGAAGGATTGTTGCATTAGTATACATAGCGGCTACATTCCCTTTGTTTAAAATATTTGCTGAAATAGCTATCTCAGAGCCAGGATTAACTAGTTTAGGCATTATAACTAGATCATATATTGTTATCTCTATCCAGCCATAAACAATAAAATTGAAACTATGAGTTTCAATAGTGTAGGAGATATATCCCAGCTCTTTATAGGCTATAGTTAAAGCTCCTGTAAAAGTATTTCCTAAAGCGCTTTTAGGAGCGTACAATAAAAATGTAGCCCTATAAGATTCTCCTTTTTTAAGGCTTGATAATCTCCAATGGTTACTACTTGAAAGGATAGCTAATGGAGAAGGAATATTTAGGCCTAAATCTAAATCATACAAATCTTTATAACTATTGCTTACTTCTATCGTTATCGTGTTGTTCCTCTCAGCTATAATTATGTTTTGCGAGATTTTTACATCAAGCTTTGTTACTTGAGAATTTACACAATCTATATGGCCATTTAATAAGATTATTAAGGCAATCATTGAAAAAACTATTAATTGCTTAATTAAACTCATAGATTTTCATCTCTTAAGCTTAAGGGATTTCCTCTTCTTTATATATCTTACCATCTCTAAGATGGACTATTCTTTCAGTAGCATTAGCTACTTCAGGATTATGGGTTACTATAATGAAAGTTGTACCAAACTCAGAATTGATTTCTTTTAACAACTCAACGATCTCATAACTAGTTTTTGAATCTACATTCCCTGTAGGTTCATCTGCTAAAACAATTGATGGTCTATTCACTAAGGCTCTTGCTATAGCTACTCTTTGTTGCTCCCCCCCACTCAATTCAAGAGGTTTTCGATAGATTTTATCACTAAGTCCAACTCTTTTTAAAAGTTCATAAGCTCTTTTAAGCCTTTCAGATTTGGGAATTCCTCTTGTTATCATAGGCAACTCAACATTTTTAATCACAGTGGCTCTAGGTATTAAATTATAAGCTTGGAATACAAACCCAATTTTTAAATTCCTAAACTCAGCAAGTTGATTATCGTTCAATGAAAAAATGTTTACTCCATCTATAAATACATAACCTGATGTTGGTCTATCTAAAGCTCCTAACATGTTTAAAAGTGTTGATTTTCCACTACCAGAAGGACCAACTATCGATATAAACTCACCTTTTTTTACTTTAAGGTTTACTCCATTAAGTGCTGGAATCTCTATATGGCCTATTCTATAAACTTTCATTAAATCGATAGTGTTAATAGCATAATCTTCTTTCATTTCAATCATCATTAAAGTAAGGAATTAAGCAATTTAAATAAGAGTCTTTATCATACAAAATCGTGAATCATCTTAAAAAGTTTTGGGTATAAAAAATGTTAAAAGAAAATAAAGACTTTAATGCTTTAAGAATCGATTGTCTAGAAGATTGGAGAAGAACTCACTACTCTATAGAAATAACTCCAGAGTTGGATGGGAAAAGAGTTACTTTATTTGGATGGATAGCAAGCATTCGGGAGCATAGTGAAGTTTTATTCATAATCTTACATGATAAAAAAGGAGTAGTTCAAATAACTTTACAAAAAAAATCTGCTCAAAAAGAACTTATAGAAAAAATGAAGAATTTAAGCGAACATTCATCTATAGGTGTTAAAGGCATAGTTAAAAGAATGGAAAAAGCCCCTCATGGAGCTGAGCTAATTCCAGAAGCTATAAAAGTTTTAGGAATAGCTAGACATTCACCTCCATTTAGCATTTTTGGAGAAAAATTGCCAAGTTTAGATAATCGTTTAGATATTAGGGCAATAGATCTTAGAAGAATAAAAGTACAAGCGATTTTTAAAATAAGGCATGAAGTCTTAAAAGCTATTCGTGAATTTCTTTTAAAAAAAGACTATTTAGAAATCAATACTCCAAAAATAATAGCAACAGCTACAGAAGGAGGAGCTGCTTTATTCCCAATTTTATACTACGACAAAGAAGCATTTTTAGCTCAAAGCCCTCAACTGTATAAAGAACAATTGGTTATGGCTTTTGAAAAAGTTTTTGAAATAGGGCCAGTCTTTAGAGCTGAAGAATCTAGAACTTTAAGACATTTAAGCGAAATAATTTCTATAGATGTTGAAGAAGCTTACATAAATTATAAAGACGTGATGGAAACTCTTGAGCAAATGATTTCATACGTAATCGAGAATATTCTAAAAAATTGTAAAGAAGAATTAAGCATACTTAAAATCGATTTAAAAAAACCAGAGTTACCTTTTAAGCGATATACTTATGAAGAAATAATCAATATGCTTAAAGAGAAAGGAGAAAAAATCGAATGGGGAGAAGATTTTTCAACACAATGCCTTAAAGCTATTGGAGAATTATTTCCAGAATTCTTTTTCATAATCGATTGGCCAACAAGTTTAAAACCATTTTACATTAAGCCTAAAACTGAAAACTATAAAGTATGTGAAGCATTCGATTTAATGCATGGTTCAATAGAAATAGCTTCAGGAGGAACAAGGATTAACTCTAAAGAATTGTTGATAAAGCGTATAGAAGAGCAAGGTTTAAATCCAAAGTCCTTTGAATATCATTTAAGAATATTTGATTATGGTATGCCACCTCATGCAGGTTTTGGGCTTGGTTTAGAAAGGCTTATGATGATTTTGACAAAACAAGAAAACATTAGAGAAGTAACAATTTTTCCAAGGGATCAATTTAGGTTAACTCCTTAATTATATAGAGTTGATGAAATTTGGAAAACAAGAAAATCTCTAAGGAAGAATTAAAGCATATGGCATCTTTAGCAAAATTAGAAATTTCTAAAGATGAAGAAGAAATTTTCTTAGAGCATTTAAGTCAAATCCTTTCTTACTTTAAGAAAATAGATGAAGTAAATACAGAAGGAGTAGCCCCAACATATCATGTAATAGAAATAACAAATGTTTTTCGTAAAGATGAAGTAAATCCATCTTTGCCAAATGAATCCATTAAAAATGCTCCACAAATTAAAGGAAGATACATAAAAGCTCCAAAAATTGCATAAAGGAGGAAAATTCTTTGAAAAGTCTTATAGAGCTACCTGGTTGGAAAATTTTAGAAAAGATAAAGAATCAAGATATAAAAGTTGAGGATTATATAGCCAAACTACTTGAAAGGATTAAAAAAGTCGAAGATAAAGTTCATGCTTACATTACTTTAATCGATAATGCTTTAGAAATTGCTAAAAAGCTAGATAAAAAAATTGAAAAAGGCGAAAAAATTGGAAGGCTTTGTGGACTAGGATTAGCTGTTAAGGATAACATTTGTGTTAAAGATATAAAAACAACATGCGCTTCACGTATGCTTGAAAATTTTATAGCACCTTATGATGCTACTGTAATAAAGAGACTTAAAGAAGAAGATGTTGTAATAATCGGAAAAACAAATATGGATGAATTTGCAATGGGTTCTTCAACAGAATTTAGTTATTTTGGCCCAACTTTTAATCCTTGGAACCTTGAAATGGTTCCTGGGGGGTCTTCTGGAGGAAGTGCAGCTTCTGTTGCAAGCTTAGAAGCAACTTTAGCTCTTGGCTCAGATACAGGTGGATCTATAAGATGTCCAGCAAGCTTTTGTGCAGTAGTAGGCTTAAAGCCAACTTATGGGCTTGTAAGCCGTTTTGGGCTAATCGCTTATGCAAATAGCCTAGAACAAATAGGACCTATAACTAAAGATGTTAAGGATTGTGCTTTATTGCTTAGCTCTATAGCTGGATACGATCCTATGGATTCCACTTCAGTAAAAAAAGATTATGAGGATTATACTAAATACTTGATAAACGATGTAAAAGGATTAAGGATAGGAATTCCAATAGAGCTATTTGGTGAAGGAGTTCAAGAAATCATTAAAAAAAATGTTTGGAATTCAATTTTAGAATTAGAAAAATTAGGAGCAAAATATGAAGAAATTTCTTTAAAGCATCTTCAATATGCTTTGCCAGCTTATTACATAGTCGCGATGTCTGAAGCAAGTTCAAACCTTGCAAGGTATGATGGAGTAAGGTATGGATATAACATGCTTAATGAATCTTATGATTGGATTACTGCTTTTTCAAAGAATAGAACTCAAGGCTTTGGATTTGAAGTAAAGAAAAGGATATTGCTTGGAACATATGCTTTATCAGCTGGTTACTTCAACGAGTATTACTTAAAAGCACAAAAAATAAGAACTTTAATAAGAAAGGATTTTCAAGAAGCTTTTAAAAAATTTGATGTACTTATAGCTCCAACAATGCCTATTTTACCTTTTAAAATTGGAGAAAAAATAAAAGATCCACTTCAATTGTATATGTGCGATATGGATACTGTTTCAGCTAACTTAGCTGGAATCCCTGCAATCTCAATTCCTTGTGGCTTTTATAATGGGCTTCCAATTGGAATGCAAATAATGAGCAATTCATTTAGAGAAGACTTAATCTTTAGAGTTGCTTATACTTTTGAACAAAGCATTTTTTATCCAAAGCTAGGAATTAAAACTTTAGGCGTTTAAAATGCTTAATGAAAAGCTTAAAGTTAAAATAGGGCTTGAAGTCCATTGTCAAATCACTAGCCTTGAAACTAAGCTTTTTTGTAGTTGTTCAGCAGATTATAGAGGAAAAGAACCAAATACTTTAGTATGCCCAATTTGTATGGGGATTCCTGGTACTTTGCCTACATTTAATGAAAAAGCATTAGATTATGCTATAATGGTAGCTTTAGCTTTAAACTCTAAGATATCTCAAAGAATGCTTTTTTTCAGGAAAAATTACTTCTATCCAGATATGGCGAAGAATTTTCAAATTAGTCAATATGATAAAGCTGGTGGAGTTCCTTTAGCTATTGGTGGATATATTCAATTGGATAATGGAAAAAACATTCGTATTAGAAGAATTCAAATAGAAGAAGATCCTGCAAAGCTTGTTTATGAAGGAACTATTGAAACATCGCCATGTACTTTAGTAGACTATAACAGGCATGGAATAGCTTTAATAGAAATTGTTACTGAGCCAGATATGGATTCTCCTGAAGAAGCAAGAAAATTCCTTCAAAAGCTTCAATCTATTCTAGAGCATTTAGGAGTATCAGATAGTACATTAGAAGGTTCAATGAGGTGTGATGCAAACATTTCTTTGGCTGGAGGGCAAAGAGTAGAAATCAAGAACATCTCATCTTTTAAAGAAGTTGAAAGAGCTTTAAGCTTTGAAATAGCTAGACAAAAAAGCTTAATGGAAAAGGGCATAAAAATTGAAAAAGAAACTAGGCATTGGGACGATATTAGAAGAGTAACAGTTACGCTAAGAGTAAAAGAAGAAGAACAAGATTATAGATATTTTCCAGAGCCCGATTTAGTTCCAATAATTATTACTAAGGATATTGTAGAAAAAGTAAAAAAAGCTATGCCTGAGCTACCAGATGCTCGTAAAAGTCGTTTCATTAAAGATTATGGAATTTCTATACAAAACGCTGAAGTTTTAATAAGCGATAAGCTTTTAGCAGATTTTTTTGAAGAATGCTTAAAGCATTATTACAATCCAATAGAAATAAGCAATTGGCTAGTTGGAGATTTTATTTGGAATATAAGAGAATTGAACTTAAGCATAAAAGAGCTAAAGCTATCGCCTATCCATATAGCAAAAATGGTAAAGCTAATAGATGAAGGAATAATAAGCGGAAAAATTGCTAAAAGCATATTACAAGAAATGATGCTTACTGGAAAAATGCCTGAAGAAATAATAAATGAAAAAGGCTTAAGGAAAATATCTGATCGTGAATATATATCGAGCATAATCGATAAAATATTTAAAGAAAATAAAAAAGCTGTAGAGGATGCGCTTAAAGATGAAAAAGCTATAAATTACTTAATAGGGCAATTGATGAAAGCAACAAAAGGAAAAGTTGATCCAGTTTTAGCAAATGAAATGGTTAGGGAAAAGCTTTTAAGACTTAATATATAGAAACTTTTGAAACTCCTTTTATCTTTAAAAACTCAGGTATTAAATTTCCAGCTATTTTTTGCTCAGCTATAAGAGTTAATTTTGGCTCAGGACTAAGCTCAGGATCATCAGTAAGGGCTTGACGAATGCTTACCCCTTCTTTAGCTATGATAGATGCAGCATTAGCCAATATCCCTACTGTTTTTGGATCATCTGGAGTTATTTCAACAACTCCAAATCCTAAATACCTTGCTATTTCTTTTAAAGAAGGGCCTGCAGACCTTAAATTTGAAAATATTAAGCTTAATTCTGGATTTTTTTTAACCATTTTTATTGTTTCAATAACAGTTCTTCTATCAACTTTTGCTACTTTTGCTATTTTCACTATAGGAATTTCTATTTCATTGCAATATACTTTGCTATTCTTTATGCATAAACCATTTTCCACAAAAACTTTTATAACAGAAAGCCTTTGTGGATAATCTTTAAAATATTCAGAGATCTTGCTCCACATATCGATCGCTTATGTACAAAATTGTACACGAAAGATTTATATAGTACTTTCTTGTTTATAAACTTTTCCATAAGAATAAATGTGTTCAAAAAGGTGAAAATTTATGACAAATAGAAAAATAGTTTTGGATGAGGAAGAAATGCCTAAACAATGGTATTCTATATTGCCAGATTTGCCTAAACCACTACCTCCGATAATAGATCCAGCAAAAAAAGAACCTGGTCCAGGAATAGTTCCTTTAATATTTCCTAAAGCAATAATTGCTCAAGAAATGAGCAAAGAAAGATGGGTAGATATTCCTGAAGAAGTAAGAGAAGTTTATAGCCTTTGGAGGCCAACTCCGCTTTTTAGAGCTACTAGACTAGAAAAAGCCTTAAAGACTCCAGCTAAGATCTATTACAAGTATGAAGGAGTTAGTCCTCCAGGAAGCCATAAGCCAAACACTGCTGTTGCACAAGCATACTATAATATGAAAGAAGGTAAAGAACGTATGGCTACAGAAACTGGAGCTGGACAATGGGGTTCAGCTTTAGCTTTTGGTTGTATGCTTTTTGGCATTAAATGTACTGTATACATGGTAAAAGCAAGCTATAATCAAAAGCCTTATAGAAGAGTTTTGATGGAGCTTTGGGGTGCTGAAGTATACGCTAGCCCAAGCAAAAAAACAGAAGCTGGTAGGAAAATTTTAGAAAAAGATCCCGATAATCCTGGAAGCTTAGGAATAGCTATTAGCGAAGCTGTAGAAGATGCACTTACTCATGAAAACACAAGCTATGGTATAGGCAGCGTATTTAACCATGTACTTTTACATCAAACTGTAATAGGATTAGAAGCAAAAAAGCAACTTGAGTTAGTAGAAGATTATCCTGATGTAATCTTTGGATGTATAGGCGGAGGAAGCAGTTTTTCAGGTCTTTTCTGGCCTTTCTATTATGATAAAGTTTCAGGAAAAGCTCCAAAAGATGTTAGATTTGTAGCTATTGAGCCTACAGCATGTCCCTCTATTACCAAAGGAGAATACATGTACGATCATGGTGATACAGCAAGGCTTACGCCTTTAGTAAAGATGCATACTTTAGGCCATGAGTTTATACCACCACCAATCCATGCTGGAGGATTACGCTACCATGGTATAGCTCCTACCTTAAGCATATTGAATAAAGAGGGAATACTTGAAACAAAAGCTTACAATCAATTAGAAGTTTTTGATGCTGCAAGGCTTTTTATTAGAACTGAAGGCATAATACCAGCTCCTGAGCCATCTCATGCTATTAAAGGTGTTGTTGATGAAGCATTAAAATGCAAGGAAACAGGAGAAGAAAAGGTTATAATGTTTTTGCTTTGTGGCCATGGCCATTTTGATATGCAAGCTTTTGATGAATATTTACAAGGCAAACTGCCGCCATGCGATTATCCAAAAGAAGAAGTAGAAAAAGCTATAAAGAAGCTAAAGGAGCTTTACCCATGGCTAGAAAACTTGCAATATTAATGATCTAGGACTTTTGCTGGCTTAAAAGAAAAATCAGCAATTATTATTTTATCACTCGTTAAAAACTTTTTAAATATGTTAAAAATTTCTTTAAGGTTTTCTTGATCTACTACAGCATGAACAGCTTCGCCTACCATGTTTTGAGCTACTCCAATAGCTTTAGAATTTTCTACTTCTTTAATCAATTTTAAGGTTTTTTCAGTTACTAGCCTACTCTCAATTGCAAAATTTTTACAAGCATCTAGAAAATTCTCTAAAGAAGGATTATCGAGAATCGTTTTAAGAGCTTTTCTACCAGCTTTATTGATTGTTTCCAGCTTAGTCTTGGCTAAAAGTATTTTCTTTGTTTGAATTGTGTTGAATATTCCAGAAATAAGCTTTAGGTTTGGATTTAATGGAATTTCTTTTATGATTGCAATTCCAGGTCCACCTGGCTTTACAGTTATTACGCATCCATTGCCCGAGATTAAAGGAGCTACAGTTCCTAGCCCAGTTTTACATTCAATTTCTGCTCTATGCGCAATCATTCCTAAATCGTTTATGCTTAAGTTTAAGCCAAAAGCTTTAGATAAGGCTAAACAAGTTGTTAAAGCACCTGCACCGCTTGTACCAAATCCTGCACCTATTGGAACGCCTATATCATGCTTTATAGTTATTTTAAAGCCTCTATCCGTTAGCCTTAGCATGTATTGAGCAGCTTTTTTTGAAGTAATAGCATTAGGAGTATACTTTCCATTTATGTATACTTCAATAATATTTTTATTCGATTGCTCAACGCTTACTTCAGTTGTTATTCCTGGATTAATTAAAAAACCTCCACCTCTCGCTCCTATTAGCCTAAAATCTTTTAATAGATTTCCATTACTATCTTTATCGCATACTTCAAAAAAGCTTGATAATCCAGCTGGGGAATAAGCTTTTACATTCATTTTCCTTTAACTCTTCAAGCTTTTTTAAGTGATGGAAAAGCTTTATAAATGGCTGAGATTATTGGAGGGCCAAGGGTTAAAAGAAAAGGTATCTCTGTTAAAAATGTCCAAATAAACCACACTAGGCTAGCGTAAAAAGGCAATTTATAGCCTCCACCTGCAGTTTGAGGCAAAACAAAGAATTGACTGAATCCCCATACTCCAAATCCTATTATTAAGCTTCCAAATATTAATCCTATAAAACATGCAATTTCATAGCTTCTCCACTCGCTTTTCAAAAATCCAATAACTAAAAGCAATAAATAGCTAAAAACACAAGTTCCTATAAAAACAAGCATAACTTCATAGCTTAATGTTCCAAAAATATATGCATTATAAGCAATTAAGACAATAGCTATAGATAAAATCGTTGAAACTATAGAAACGATTTTCCAATTGAAGTTTTTGTTTCCAAAAAATCCAATCAAGTAAAAACATATAAAGTTTGCTGGGACCCCAACAACTAAGCTTAATAACGCATTTCCATGGATTGCTAAATCGCTTATGAATATCCCTATTGCAGCTCCAATGCCCCCTACTAAAGGCCCAAAAATCATCGAGAAAACTGCTGGAACAATAACTACTGGCCAAAACCTAACTACTCCAATTACAGGAGTGAATATCCCAAGGTAAGTTAAGTAACCAAGCCCTGCATAAAGCGTAGCACAAACACTAGTTAAAGCTATTTTTAAAGGCTTCATTTCATTTTTAGATTTGCTAAGCCTTCTTAATAAAAATTCTCTATAGAACAAATATAATTCTATAAAGTCTTTAAAGTTATCCTTTAAATCCAATTCCTAAAACATAAAGCTCAGAGCTTTTAGGCCTACTAGCTTTTGGTTTTATTAGTTTAATTTTTTTAAAAAATGGCTTGATTTCTTTTAAAAAGCCTTTAAGCTCTGAGCCATCAAAAACTTTTACAAGAAAAGCTCCTCCTTTAATCAAAACATGCTTAGCTATTTCAAACGATTTCCTTGCTAAACAAATTTGACGATAATGATCTACTTCGTATATACCAGATATTTTTGGAGAAATATCCGATAAAACTGTATTAAATTTTCCTTTACTTAATATTATATTGATTATCTCTGGGTTTTCAACATCAATGACCAAAGTTTCTACATTTTTAAGGCTTAAAGGCTTTATTGCTTGAATATCTATTCCTAAAACATATCCATTTTTTCCAACAAACTCGCTAGCTACTTGTAACCAACCTCCAGGAGCTGAGCCAAGGTCTAAAACTTTATATCCACTTTCTATTAGCCTATAAGCCTTAACTATTTCTAAAAGCTTAAAAGCAGCTCTACTTCTATAGCCTTTTTCTTTAGCTAGCATATAGTAATAATCTTTTTTCCTTTCAATGATTCGCCTACATGCCATTAATCAAGTCATCTTTATTTTTTACTCAAAGAAATTAACCATTTTGTTAGTTTTATGCATTTTCCTGGAAAAGCTGTTCCAGATTCTCCACATTTTTCTTCATTCTCACAAAAAACACAAGGACATCCAATCAAAGTATCTATTTTTGAATATTTATGTTTTGGGAATATTCTATAGGTCCATCTTCCATCATGCAATTCTTTTTTTCTTTTTATTAACCCCCTTTTTTCAAGCCTTATAACAGTTCTAGAGCCTTCTCTACTGTCAGCCTCTATCATTTTCCATAGCTCTGATTGCAAAATTCCTTTTTCTCCGCTATTCATTATTAAATCCAATACTTCTTGCTCTACTGCGCCTTTTCTAGGCATAAATTGCACCTTTATAAATTAAGGCATTAAACATTCTTTATCCAAAAGCTTTTAAGAGAATATAATTTGACTTCTCCTTTAATTACTTTTCTTAAAAATTCTTTTAGGCTTTTTAGGCTAATGGTTCCAATAGTTTGGCTAGATATGTAAGAGCATGCTGCTGCATTTGCTATTAACAACCTTTCTTCAGGCTTCAGCTTAAGGAATTCTCCATAAATATTGGCTGCATTCCATACATCACCAGCACCAGTTACTCTTAAAGCTTTAACCTTAAAAGATGGAGCAATATGGCTTTCTCCATTTATAAAGCTAGCAGAGTACTTTAAAGTATGCAAATCCACTCTAGTTTTTAAAATTTCATGTAAAATTTTTGCACATAAAAATGCTTTTTCTTCTAGATTGAACTTATACTTTAATAATTTTTTATCCAAGTATAAAGCATATTGAAAAGCCTCATTTTCATTAACGCTTAAAACATCTATTAAAGGTTTTTTCATAATCTTTACTAGATTTCCTACTTCATTTTTTCTATAGGATGGGTCTCCAGTATCAAGATAGCTTTTTCCTTTCCCAAAATTTTTCAATAAGCCAAAAACTTTTTTTTATTAAATCTGTTCCTTTAAGGTTTTGACTCCAATTAAAAACACAAACAAAATCTGAATTTTTTATCAACTCTTTATCTTTTCTATTAAGCTCATTGAATCCAAAATTAGAAACTGAACCTGAATCGTTTAGCATTACGTTTACAAGCCTTCCATTTAAAAAGAACTCTAAAGCTGAAGTAAGAGCAATTTTTCCATTAACTTTTACATGAGAAATATCTATTCTAGTATGCTTAGCAAAGTACTTAAGAAGCATGTATCCAAGCTTGCTTGTTTTAACGATTAAATGCGCTGAAGCTCCAAGTCCATCTAAAGCAAAAGCTGTGTTAACAGCATTTCCTCCTTTAAAAATTTCTTGCTCTATGAATGGTATGTTTCCCCCGCCTTGCTTAGCAGACTTGATAATGCAATTATAAAAAGAATTTATAGGAAATTTTAAAATAATAAAATGGTCTAAAAAGAAATCTGGCATAAGCGTAACTTTAAGCTTTAGCCTTGAGCTTTTAATCGTTTTAATCAAGCCTTTTAAATCAAAAGCAAATTCTTTCATTTCAATTCCTTTAATACAAGCTTTCTTCCAGATTTAGTTGCAATAAAAGGTTTTGCTTTAATTCTTTTTGCTAAATCGCATAATTTTACTTTTTCCTCTATGCTTATGGATCCATCAATTCTACATTCAACTAATCTTATTTCATAATCTTTACTTCTTTTCAGTTTTATTGCGAATAAATCTGGAAACGAGCTTTTTGCTTGTCTTAAAACAAAAAAGCCTTGTCTTTCTAGAAAATCTTTAACTCTATATTCAAAGCGGCGACCTTTTCTATACGCATGCTTTATATTCAATTAAGATCTCCTTATCTATTAATTGTTTTTCCATGAAAATAAAAAAGCTTTTTAAAATCTTTACATGCCTTTAGCCTTTTAATTAAAGCTTAAAAACATCTATTTAAGCAGTAAGCCATTAAAGTAATAAACTAAAGATGGTTAAAATTTAAGCTGTATAATGGTGCGGGAGGTGGGATTTGAACCCACGAAGGCCTACGCCACAGGGTTCTAAGCCCTGCCCCTTAGACCTGGCTCGGGTACTCCCGCAATTTATAAGTTAATTAATTTCTTCATTAAATCCATTTTTCAGTAGTCATACTCTTGGATAAAAATTTTATGGACAAAGCTTTTTAAGCTCAATTTTTGGCTTAATTAAACCTCTGTTGTAAAACTTTGTATGAGAAGGATTTAGACTATTATTGCTGTATAGAATGATTAGATGCGTTTTTAAGTCATTGAGTTTAGATTTAATAAAATGCTTAAAGATTTTTAAATATACGAATTACGTATTGTATGCAAAGCTTATAATCATGATGGAATAAGAAATTACTAATAGCTTTAAACGAACTAAAAAGATAATTTCTAAAGCAAAGCAAATAACCAATAAGGGAATGTTTAAAAAGCTTAATTACCATATAAGGATTTTTCAATAAATTATAAGTAAAAATTCTACTTTACAGATGAGTAGGGCACATATAAAACATAAAGATTTAAGCTAAAGTAGACTTTATCAGCTTTCTACAATTCTTATAAACTTTTTCTGCAGCCTTAAGCGCTTCTAATGCATCTTTTTTTGAAAACAAGCTTGATGGAGGCTTTAAAGCATGTTCATCTCCATAAAACGCTAAACCTCTTTTTCTAGCTAAATCGCTTGAAATATTTCCCATGAGTTCTGCTTCAGCTTTAAACCATTCAGGCAAATCTCTAGAAGCTATTGCTTCTATGAATACATCCTTTACATCATGTTCTCTAGGATATTCTATACCAATTAACCTTAATACTGCTTTTAAAGACAATTCTACAGCTTCTTGAGCTCTTCTAATGGTTAAAGGATAATCTTTATCTTTATAAGCATTTTTAGCTTCTTTAAAAGTTCTATAAGCTCTATTTATATAATCCAATGCCATTTCTAAACTTTTCAAATCTCTATAATCTCCCCAAATCTATAGTTTGGCTTAAGGTCCCAATACCATTTTCCTGATTGCAAAAATACTTTTTTAGCTCCTAAAGCTTTAAGCTTTTTTTCAAATTCTAATAAATGCTTTTTAATAAAATCATTTTTATCATAAAGTATAATTCCATCAGTAAGTATATCTAAAAAAATTGGAGGGTTTTTCTTTACTTCTTCTGGTTTAAGTGGTATTGGGCTAACCAATGCTCCTAGCTTATTTTTCCTTAATTCTTTCCTAGCTTTAGAAGTTGAAAGCTTTAATTCAATTTCTTGAAAAAGTTTAAGCCTTTTCCCAATACTCCCTTTAAACCTGCTTGAGACTACAAGCAAGTCTATGTCGCTGCCTTCTTTAGCTTCACCTCTTGCAACACTACCGAATAAAACTATAGAAATTAAGCCATCTTCAAGTTTGTCCAATAAAGCTTTTTGAATTAGATTTATATATTCGATGTATAAAGTATCAATAGCGTATAATTTTTTCATGATTGCTTACCTTACGTCATGTTAATGATTACGAAAGCATAATTTAAAGTTTAGCTCTTTTATATGGGCTTTACGTAATTCCTTTAGTCTGTTTTAGGCCTTTTTCTATAAAGTTTGTATTTTTAACTTTTCTTAAGCCTTATTTCATGGTTTAAAAGCTTAAGCTATCGTTAGAAAGGCTAAAAAATGTTGTTATAATTATTTCAACATATCGCTCAACATATGCCCGTTTTACATGAGTCTAAGCCCTATAGCAATTAATAGCTTTTAGAATATATCGGATTTCGACATATAGATTTATATATCCTTCTTGGCTAAATAAAGCCTTAACTGCCTTTAGGCAAATGCCTTTAGGCAAAAAATTCTAGGTGAAAAGAAAATGAGTAGAAAGATTTTAGCGGCTACCTTAATAATGCTTTTCGTATTAAGCGCTTTAGCTAGCATAGCTCCAGCTAAAGCCCATTATACTCTTGGAAAT
>JAVZFM010000018.1:0-16193 GCA_038872815.1 Bathyarchaeia archaeon | reverse complement strand
AAACAAAGCATTTAAGTCCTGCTTTAGCGGCATAAGCTGCTAAAGAAGCAGATGTATTTCCAGTTGAAGCGCATACAACCTTTTTCATCCCTAATTCTAAAGCTTTAGAAACTCCAACAGTCATTCCACGATCTTTAAATGATCCTGTAGGATTTTCCCCCTCATTTTTTATAAAAATTTCGTTAGAGTTTAAAACTTTTTGAATTTTTTTACATCGATAGAGATTGGTTCCCCCTTCAAGAATCGATACTATGTTTGAGTAGTTTTTAAGTGGTAAAACTTCTCTATATCTCCATACAAAGAACCTTCTATTTTTCCATTTTTTTAAATCTATAATCCTTTCTAAGCTAGAATAATCATATTTTACTTCTAAAAGATCCCCACATCTTTTGCATTTATAAACTATTTCATCTGGGCTATAGGTTGTTTTACATTCGATACATTCTATCCAAAAATTATTTTTAATGACCAATTATATGTGCACCATCGCTAGGCTCGCTTAAATAAACTTTAGAATCAACTCCACTTTCCTTGAAAGCATCTTTCATGGCTTTAAAAACTTTATTAAATTTGCTTTTTCTTTTGTCTATTATTGCTATCATTGTTGGTCCAGCTCCGCTTATGGCTACTCCAATAGCTCCAGCTTTCAATGCCTCTTCTTTTACTCTAGAGTATCCAGGAATTAACCTTGATCTTACAGGCTCAATTATTTCATCTTTCATTCCTTTTCCAATAAGCTCCATGTTAGATGTTGCAAACCCAGCAACAATTGTACAAGCATAACCTGTATTATGGACTAGTTTTTTCAAAGGAATTAATTTTGGAAGAATGGACCTTGCAACGCTTGTTTTTTTTGGGATAAAAGGGATTTCTGGAATTGCTATCACTATGCCTAGTTGCTTTGGGGGATCGATTTTTATGACGTTTAAAGGATTATATGAGCTTAAAATAACAAAGCCTCCTAAAGTTGCTGCAGCAACATTGTCGGCATGAGGGACGCCTGCAGATGCTTTTTCTCCCTCAGCTGCTATAGCGATTAATTCATCCTTTGAAAGATTAAGTTTAAAAAGCTTGTTTAACGCTAATGCACATGCGACTGCACATGCTGCACTACTTCCTAAGCCTTTTCCTACAGGAATTCCTTTTTTTATGAAAATTTTTAAGCCAAGTTGACTTTTAATTTTATCCAATAAATTCATTGCAACTAAGCCTGCTGTATTTTTGCTTGGATCCTTTGGTATAATTGAAGAATCAATACCATCTAGGAATATCTCAATCGAAGGATTTGAAGAAATCTCTACTACAACTTCATCATAAAAAGCATTTACTGCTAAACCAAAAACATCAAATCCAGGACCTAGGTTAGCGATAGTGGAAGGTGCTATAACTTTTACTCGCTCATTCCCCTTTTTCAATAAATACACCAAAATCAATGCTTAAACTTTTTAATTAAAATCTTATTTATTCCCTCTATCATAGCTTCAACACTAGCCATAACTATGTCTTCATGAGCAGCTCTTGCTGAAACTATGTTCCCATCTTTGTCTTCAACTTTTATCAATACTTCAGCTATAGCATCCGATCCGCCTGTTACAGCCTCAAGTCTATATTCCTTTAATCTAACATTAACTAAACTATCTGTTAATTTTTGAATAGCTTTTATTGCAGCATCTACTGGCCCAACACCAACTTCTGATGTCACAAATTCTTTTCCCTCAAGCAAAATCTTTACTGAAGCTGTAGGCAAAATCCTGATTCCTGTCATAACTGCTAAATCAACTAAATCTACAATTTTTTTCTCTTTTATAGTTTTGCCAACAATGCTTTCAGCTATTGCTATTAAATCTGCATCAGTAACTGTTTTACCTTTATCTCCAAGCTCTTTAACTCTTAAGACTATTTCATTTAATTGTTCCTTAGTTGGATGAATTCCAACTTCTTCTAATTCTTTTAATATCCCATGAGTACCGGAATGCTTACCTGGTTGGAAGTATCTTTTTCTACCAACTAGTTCAGGCTTTATTGGCTCATAAGTGAATGGCATAGAAATTATGCCATGCGTGTGAATTCCAGACTCATGCGAAAAGGCGTTATCTCCAACTATGGCTTTATTTGGTTGAACTATGACCCCAGTTAGCCTAGAAACTAACTTTGAAGTTTCATATATATATTGAAGTTTAATCCTAGTTTTCTTTCCATACAAAAAATGTATGGCTGAAACAAGTTCTTCAAGAGCTGCATTACCAGCTCTCTCGCCTAAGCCATTAACAGTTACATGTGCTTGAACAGCACCAGCTTCTATTGCAGATAAAGAATTCGCTACTGCCATTCCAAAATCATCATGACAATGAACGCTTAATGGCTTGTCGATTGCTTTCTTTAACTCTTCGATTAAGCAGTACATTCTTTTTGGTGTCATTATTCCGACAGTATCTGGAATGTCTATTATATAAACTCCAGAATTAGCTATCTCTTTAAGGAAACTTTTTAAAAAGTTTATATCGCTTCTAGTAGCATCTTCAGCTGAAAACTCTATTTTTAAACCATGAGCTTTTGCGTAGTCTATAGCTTCTAAAGCTTTTTGAAGAGCCTCTTCCCTAGTCATTTTTAGCTTATACTTTAAGTGAATGTCTGAAGTAGCTATGAAAAGATGAATATATCTTAATCCACAATCTATGGCAGCATCTATATCGCGCTTATCAACTCTAGAGAGTCCACAAATCTCAGAGTTAAGTTTTTCATTAACGATTAATCTTATAGCCTCTATTTCTCCTTGAGAAACTATTGGAAAGCCTGCTTCAATTACATCCACGCCTAATTTATCAAGTTGTTTTGCAATTTCTAATTTTTCATTTGGAGTTAATGATACTCCTGGAGTTTGCTCACCATCGCGTAAAGTTGTATCAAAAATTTTGATAGAGTTTTTGATATTCAACTTAAAATTTACCTCATATTTTTAAAATAGTTTAATCCTAATAAACAATTAGTTTATTTTCTAAATTCTTTCTTAAGTTTTTCTATTAAACCTCCTAGTTCTAATATTTCTAAAATGAATTTTGGAATCGGTTGAATCTTTAATACAACCTCTTTTGTACGATCAGTTATAGTCCCAGCTTTTAAGTCAACAATTAAAAAGTCTTCATTCTCAACGATATCGGATATTCCTCTATATTCAACAACTGGTAATCCTATATTTATAGCATTGCGATAAAAAATTCTTGCAAAAAATTCTGCAATGACACATTTAACTCCAGCATGCTTTAATGCCATAGGAGCTTGCTCACGACTTGATCCACAACCAAAATTTTCTCCAGCTACTAGAATTGCGCCATCTTTAACTTTTTGAGTAAATTCTGGATCTATTCCTTCCATAGCGTGTTTTGCTAACTCTTTTGGATCTGTTAGTACTAGGTATTTTCCAGGAAGTATTACATCCGTATCTATATTATTTCCAACTTTAACTGCTTTAGCCGATATTATCATTTTATTTCACCAAATTTCTTGGATCGGTTATTTCTCCCTTTATAGCTGAAGCAGCAACAGTAGCAGGGCTTGCTAAGTATATTTTCGCTTTTTTACTTCCCATTCTACCTATAAAATTTCTATTAGAAGTGCTTATACATACTTCATTTTCAGCAAGCAAGCCCATATGTCCTCCCAAACATGGTCCACAGTTTGCATTACAAACAATTCCTCCAGATTCTAAGAATATTTCAATCAATCCTTCATTAAGAGCTTTTGCATAAATCTCTTGGGATGCTGGAATTATTATTAACCTAACGTTTTTACTAATTTTTTTTCCCTTTAAAATCCTTGCAGCTAATCTTAAATCTTCTAAACGACCATTTGTACATGAACCAATAAATGCTTGATCGATTTTTTCACCTTCAACTTCAACTACGGGTTTTACGTTATCTACAGAAGGAGGACATGCAATTTGTGGAACTAAGCTAGAAGAATCAAACTCTATTTCTTCTTCATAGCTAGCTTCGCTATCAGAGGAAATTTTCATGAAATCCTTTTTTGCTCTTCCTTGCAAGTATTCTAAAACTTTTTCATCAGCCTCTATTATTCCAGCTTTTGCTCCAGCTTCAACTACCATGTTGCATAAGGTCATTCTTCCATCTATGCTCATTTTTTTTACAGAATTTCCAGTAAATTCTATTCCTTTATATGTAGCTCCACCAGCTCTAAGCTTGCCGATTATGCTTAAGATTAAATCCTTCGGAGTTACCATTTCTTGAAGCTGCCCTTCAACACAAATCTTAATTACTTTTGGAACTTTAAACCAAAGCTTACCAGTCACAAGAACTGCAGCCATTTCAGTTGATCCAATTCCTGTTGAAAAAGCACCAAGCGCACCATAAGTGCATGTATGTGAATCAGCACCTACGATAACTTCTCCAGGAACTATAAATCCCTTTTCAACCATAACTTGATGAGAAATTCCACCTTTTCCTACATCATAAAAATTTTTTATTCCTTGTTCTTTAACAAACTCTCTAACCATTTTTTGCAACTCAGCAGCTTCTACTGTGCTTGCTGGAACCAAATGATCAAAGATAACGACTATCCTATTTGCATCCCAAACTTTTTTAGCTCCTATTTTCTTAAATTGCTCAATAGTTAAAGGCCCAGTTAAATCATGCATCATGGCAACATCTACTCTTGCTTCAATAATCTCTCCTGGAAAAACCTCTTTTTTTCCAGAAGCTTTAGCTAGTATTTTTTCAATAAGGTTCATTTTTATTCCTCTAAACCTTTAAAGGTTAACAAAAAATTTAAAAAAGGATTAATTAAAGTTTTCTAATAAGTATAGAATGATTCAAAACTTAAGAAATGTTTATAAGCTTAAATAATTTTTGAATATTGAATAATTAGATGGCAATAGTTGAAGTACGAGATTTGAGGCGAAAAATTTGGTAAAAGCGAAATGCCCAATATGTCTTGCTGAATTCGAACTTCCAGATGATGTTTTATTAGGCGAGATAGTTACTTGCTCCGATTGTGGAGCTGAGCTTGAAGTAAAGGAAATTAAAGGATGTGAAGTTGAGCTTAAAGAAGTAGTTGTAGAGAAGGAGGATTGGGGTGAATAAAGTACCCATAGGCATGGTTTACGATCAAATTAGGCCTGAAGAAAGAATGATTATTGAAGCAGCTAAGAAAAAGAATGTTGGGCTCAAACTATATGATGCCAATAACTTAATAATAGATGTAGTTAATTCATCTAAAGATTTTGAAATTAAAGAGGATGTTGTGCTTCAAAGATGTATTAGCTATTTTAAAGGTTTTTACATTACAGCCTTGCTTGAAAGCAAAGGAATTAATGTAATTAATTCTTTTAAAGTTTCTGAAATTTGTGGAAATAAACTATTAACTTCAATAGCTTTAGCTAAAGCTGGTATTCCAACTCCTAAAACCGTAGTTGCTTTCACCCCCTCTTCTGCTCTTAAGGCTTTAGAAGAAATTGGATATCCAGCTACTTTAAAGCCAATAATTGGAAGCTGGGGAAGGCTAGTAGCTCCTTTAAAGGATTCTGAATCTGCTAGAGCGATATTCGAAGATAGAGAATTAATGTTTCCGCTTTACCAAATTTACTACCTGCAAGAAATGGTTAAAAGACCACCTCGTGATATAAGATGTTTTGTTATAGGAAATAGAGTAGTTGCAGCTATATACAGATATTCTCCACCTGGAGATTGGAGAACAAATACGGCTAGAGGAGGAAGGGCTGAACCTTGCAAGATAACGCCTGAGCTTGAAGAGTTAAGTCTAAAAGCTGCAAAAGCCGTTGGAGGTGGAATTTTAGGGGTTGATTTAATGGAAAGCGACAATGGGCTTTTAGTTCATGAAATAAACTCTACAACAGAATTCCATAGCACTGTTCCAACAACAGGAGTTGATATTCCAGGACTTATAATTGATTATTTAGTGAAAAAAGCTAGGAGATGAAAATGAGAGTAGGAATAATAGGCGGATCAGGATATGTAGGTGGAGAGCTTTTACGCTTATTGCTTTTCCACCCTAAAGTAGAGTTGAGTGCAGTAGTTTCTCGAGAATATGCTGGAGAATACGTTTATAGAGTTCATCCAAATTTACGCTCATTAACTCAGCTCAGGTTTATTCCTTTTGAAATTAATAGGATTTCTGATAATTGCGATATAGTTTTTACAGCAACGCCCCATGGGACATCTTTAAAAATAGTTCCAGAATTACTAAAGCTTGGAATGAAAGTAATAGACATGAGTGCTGACTTTCGTTTAAAAAATCCAGAGGATTATGTTAAATGGTATGGATGGAAGCATACAAACCCTGAGCTTTTAAAAGAAGCAATATATGGATTGCCAGAATTACATAGAGAGGAAATCAAAAATGCTAGGCTAGTTGCATGTCCTGGTTGCATGTCTACAAGCGCGATACTTGGCTTAGTACCTCCTATAAAGGCTGAAATAATAGAAAATGATAGAATAGTTGTTGATGCAAAAATAGGATCGTCTGGAGCTGGAAGCAAACCATCAGCCTCAACGCATCATGCAGAAAGATTTGGAGTGATTAGACCTTATAAACCTGTTAATCATAGGCATATAGCCGAAATTGAACAAGAATTGAATTTATTTACTAGCAATCGAATAAAAATCGCTTTTTCTGCACATGCAGTTAACACAGTTAGAGGAATTTTGACTACTATCCATACCTTTTTAAAAAAAGATTTAACTATTCCAGATATTTGGAAAATCTATAGATCAAGTTTTCAAGGAGAGCCATTTATTCGTTTAGTAAGAGATCAAAAAGGCTTGTATAGGTATCCAGATCCAAAAGTAATAATAGGTTCGAATTTTTGTGATATAGGTTTTGAGCTCGATTCCCATGCTAATCGTTTAGTTATAATGTCAGCTGTTGATAATATGATGAAAGGGGCCTCTGGTCAAGGAATTCAATGCTTAAACATAATGCTTGGAATTGATGAAAAAACAGGATTAAACATTCCAAGCGCTCATCCAATATAGACTATATGTAGAAAAATTTGGTGAAACATAAATGTTATTAGTTTTAAAAATTGGGGGAAGTACATTAGCTGAAGGAATCTCTCAAGATTTTTTTAAAGATTTAAAAGAAATCTATGGAATGGCTAATCGAATAGTTTTAGTTCATGGAGGCGGAAAAGAAGTTACTGAAATTGCAAACAAGCTTGGAAAAGAGCAAAAGTTTATAGTTTCTCCAGAAGGATTCAGAAGTAGGTATACTGATAAAGAAACAGCAGAAATATATACTATGGTTATGACTGGTAAAATAAATAAATTTTTAGTTTCAACTTTATTGAACAATGGAATAATGGCTATTGGGCTATCAGGAATAGATGGAGAATTAGCAAAAGCTGAAAGGAAGAAAAGGCTTATAATAATCGATGAGAGGGGTAGAAAAAGAATAATCGATGGAGGCTATACTGGAAAAATAACAAAAATCAAAAGCAATTTGCTTTATACTTTATTAGATAAAGGTTATTTACCAGTAATAGCCCCAGTAGCAATAAGCGAAGAATATGAGCCTTTAAATGTTGATGGAGATAGAATGGCTGCTTATATAGCTGGATCGATAAAAGCAGATAAGCTTATATTCTTCACTAACGTTAAAGGACTAATCCTAGATGGAAAAACAATCGATAAGTTAAACATTAAAGAAGCAAAAGAGATTCTCCCAAAAATTGGTCATGGAATGATTACAAAAGTTTATGCTGCTATTGAGGCTATTGAGATGGGAGTTAAGGAGACGATAATAACTTCAGGTCTAGAACCATCTCCAATTTCTTCATCTTTAAAAGGTAAACTTGGAACGGTAATTTCGAATGAATGAGAATGCGATTTTTGAAACTGAAAGAAAGCTTATGGCAAATGTTTATTCAAAAAGAGATGTTGTAATCGTAAAAGGATTTGGAGCAAAAGTTTGGGATATAAACGGAAACGAGTATATAGATTGTATGAGTGGATATGGAGTTGCTTTAATAGGGCATTCGCATCCAAAAATAATTCAAGCCATAAAAGAACAAATTGAAAAATTAATAGTTTGTCATGGATCTTTATACAATGATACAAGATCAAACTTCCTTAAAAAACTTGTTGAAATTCTTCCTAATGGCTTGAATAAAGTTTTTTTAAGTAATAGTGGTAGTGAAGCTATAGAATGTGCAATAAAGTTAGCACGAAAGCACTCTGGAAAAAAAGAGATCATAGCAATGGTTGGCGCATTCCATGGAAAAACACTTGGAGCATTATCGGCTACTTGGAATAAAAAATATAGGGGGCCATTCGAACCATTAGTTCCAGGTTTTAAGCATATTCCATATGGAAGTCTTGAAGATGTTAAAAAAGCTATAACTGATAACACTGCTGGAGTATTGGTTGAACCAATTCAAGGAGAAGGCGGAGTAAAGATATCTCCAAATGGTTTTCTTAATGGATTAAGAGAGATTTGCAATAAAAAGAATGTACTTTTGATAATGGATGAAGTTCAAACAGGTCTTGGTAGAACTGGAAAAATGTGGGCTTGTGAGCATTGGGACGTAATTCCAGATATTATATGCTTGGGTAAAGCCATTGCTGGAGGAATCCCCATGGGAATCACTGCAGCCAATGAAGCTATAATGGACTCGCTTAAAATAGGAGAACACTCAACTACGTTTGGAGGAAACCCATTAGCATGTGCAGCAGGTCTTGCAACGTTAAACGTTATAATTGAGGAAAATTTACCTAAAAAAGCAAAAGAACTTGGTGATTACTTTAAAGAAAAATTGATTGAAATAAAAAATAAGCATAAATTAGTAAGAGATGTTAGAGGACTTGGGTTAATGATTGGGGTTGAATGTAGATTTGATGTATACAACATCATAATGAGTATGCTTAAAAGGAAAATTCTTATAATTGATGCTGGAAGGAATATTTTAAGGTTTTTACCTCCTTTAGTGATTTCTAAAGAACAAATAGATAGAGTTTTAGAAGAGCTTGATTCTGCTCTTAAGGAGGAAGAAAATGCAAGAACAATCAGTTAAGCTATTGATAGATTTACTAAAAATCTATAGTCCATCTGGAAAAGAAGAGGAGATTTCAGATTACTTGATTGAAGTTATGAATGAATTTGGAATAAAGTCTTACAAGGATGAAGTTGGAAATGTTATTGGAATTCATGGTAAAGAAAGTCCTATAGTGCTTTTTTGTGGCCATATTGATACTGTACCAGGCTTTATTCCAGTAGAAATAAAGGAAAGCAAAATATATGGAAGAGGTGCTGTAGATGCAAAATCTTCTTTTGCATCTATGCTTTTTGCAATGAAATTATTGAAAGATGAAGAGTTTAAGGGGAAAATAATCATAGCTGGGCTAGTTGATGAAGAAGGAAAAGGATTGGGAATTAAACATTTTATAAAGAACAATAGTTTTAAATTTGATTATGCTATTTTTGGAGAACCAAGTGGAATTCAAAATATCACTATAGGATATAAAGGAAGTTTACATTTATCAATAAATTGTAAAACGTTAACTGGGCATTCAGCATCACCTTGGCTTTTTGAAAATGCTATAGAAAAATCGATAGAGATATGGAATTTAATAAAGAATTTTCATTTACCAAATGAAAAAATTGGAAGCATTTTTTACTCTATAACTTCATGCTTAACTAAACTATATGGAGGGGGAAAGCCAGGCCTTGTTCCTGATGAATGTGAAATGGAGATAGACTTAAGATTTCCCCCTCCATTTTCTCCGGGCTTCATTTTTGAAGAAATAAAAAAAATCGTTGAGAAGTATAATGAGGAAAACAAAAAAGTTAGCATAAACATTAGTCTTAATGATTTCTGCCCAGCTTTTGAAAGTGAAAAAAATTCTTTACTAGTAAAATCTTTAGCTTGGGCTATAAGAAATGTTACCTCGAAGCCAGCTACTTTAGTGAAGAAAACTGGAACAGCTGACATGAACATTTTAGGTCAAGTTTTAAAAATTCCAACAGTTGCTTATGGTCCAGGAGACTCTAAGTTAGATCATTCTCCAAATGAGCATATAACAATTGATGAATATTTGGCTAGTATTCAAGTTTATAAACGAGCAATTATAAAGCTATTAGAATTGCATTCTAAAGTTAGTTAAACCCAATTAATCGCTATAAGCTTCCATAAATACTTTAAGCATGCTTAGCTATTAATAAGTATACGCTAAATTGTACCATATTAGGTTACAAAGTTTTATTAGCTTAAAAGGAAATATTTTGAAGCGATAAATATGGTTAACTACAAAGTTCCTGTAATTCCTGGAGATGGAATCGGGCCTGAAGTAATAGCTGAAGGAATAAAAGTTTTAAATGCTGTTTCTGAAGTAAAAAACTTTGAAATAGAATGGATTTTCTATCCATATGGAGCAGATCATTACTTAAAAACTGGGGAGCTATTGCCTGACTCAGCTTTAAAAGAAATGAAAAAGTATAAAGCTATCTATTTTGGGGCTATAGGAGATCCTAGAGTAACTCCAGGGATACTTGAAATAGGAATTTTGCTTAAGATTAGGTTTTACTTCGATCAATATATTAACCTTAGACCAATTCAACTTATGGAAGGAGTGCCTACCCCATTAAAGGATAAGACTCCTAAAGAAATAGATTTTGTAGTTATTCGAGAAAATACAGAAGATATGTATGTTGGGATAGGCTCTAGAGTAAAAAAAGGCAAAAGCAAGATTGAACATTCATTAATTAGAAGCCTATACAAGATAAAGTTTGATTTAGATATAGAAACCGATCATGAAGAGATAGCCTATCAAATAATGGTTCTTAGCAAAAAAGGAATTGAGAGAGTAGTAAGGTACGCGTTTGAGTATGCAAAGCAACATGAAAAAAGTAAAGTTACTAGCGTAGATAAAGCAAATGTATTAAATTATGCTTATGGTTTTTGGCGTGAAGTTTTTGAAGAAGTTAAAAAAGACTATCCTGAAATTGAAACAGAGTATGCTTATGTTGATGCTATAACTATGTGGCTTGTTAAAAATCCTGAATGGTACCAAGTGATCGTTACGCCAAACATGTTTGGCGACATAATTACTGATCTAGGAGCAATGATTCAAGGAGGCTTAGGAGTAGCTGCAGGAGGGAACATAAATCCAGAAGGTACCTCAATGTTTGAACCTATTCATGGATCTGCGCCAAAGTATAAAGGCTTGAATATAGCAAATCCAATGGCCACAATATTGGCTGGAAAACTATTATTAGAATGCTTAGGCGAAAAAGAAGCAGCAATGCTTGTTGAAAAAGCTGTTAGAGAAGTTTTAAAAGAAGGAAAAGTAAGAACAAAAGACCTTGGTGGGGACTCAAGTACAAAACAAGTTGGAGATGCTATAGCAAATAAAGTAAAGCTATTAGGATAAATGTCTTAAACTTAAAGCAGGATTTATTTTATTGAGCCTTGAAGCATAAGTATTGCTTTTGCTAAATCTCCTTCACATTCTTCTAAAGCTTTTTTTGCTTCCTCGTAGCTTTTACCAGTTTGTTGCATTACTAAATTAATATCTTCCTCCATGGCTACATACTTTTTAGCGATTGGTTCTATGCTTTCTTCTCGTACTTTTCCTCCAAGAATTTGATAAATAGATTGCCCTTGAAATTTCATAAAAGTTACTGATGGGCCTTCTATTATTATTTTTTTATCTTCTTTTTTTATTATTACTTCAATCACACCTTCTAATTCTTTTACTTGCATTCCAAGCCTTTGCATTAATCTCATAGCTTCACGAGAGCTAATCCTTTTCATTTTCTTTTATCCCCTTTCTTATCTTTACAGCAACTCCATTTTTAAATGCTATCATTTCCTCTCCACTTAGAACAGCTTTACCAACTCCAAGTAATTCATCTTCTTGAGTAACAACTATCACTTCATCGCTAGGATGAATATTAGGATCAGCTTTTATTACGTGTTTTGCAAAAACATTCCTTCCATCTTTAATAAAATCTGCAACAGACTTTTCAACTTGAACCCTTAGCCTAGGTGGTTTCGTTTTTTTAAGTATAATTTTTGCTCCATAAAGGGATAAGGCTAATAATCCATCAGTAGGACGTAAAGTTGCTATTAAATTCTCGCCTTCATAAATTAACCGTATTCTTCCAGTTCTTTTTGAATGAGTTACACTAATGTAAGGAGAGAACAAGTAATTCCCTATAGGCTTACCAAATTGATAATTCCCTATACTTATAAGCTTAATTAATTCTGATCTTTTTATTTTCTCTTTTTCCATCGATTAAGCAACCTAATTAGTTAACAGATTTTTTCCTTGGTTTTATTATTCCAGCCATAATGAATATACCTACAACTCCAAGAATAAAACCAATGATTCCACCGATTACTATGCCAAGCATATCATAAGGCGATCCAAATCTCTTTCCTATTAAATAACCAATATAAGCTAAAACGCTTACCATTATAGGCAATTCAGTTGAAATGGATATCCATCTCATAGCTTCTTTTACTGTATCATTTTTCTTGTTTGAAGTCATAATTAAAACTTTCTTATTAGGATTTATTTATTTTTTAAGTTAGAGATTATTAATCTATTTTTTACAACCGAAAATTAAAGCCTTATTTTGGATTCGATAACAATATATTTATGCTAAGCTTAACGAAGGAAGAGCTATATAAAGCTTTAAAAGAACTTATGAACATATAGCTTTTTTAAAAGGGTTAAAGAGTTAAAAATTTTCTAAATGAAAATTCTGGGCTTTCTATAAAGGGATTTTTTAGCTTTATTGAAGCTTTACTTCCTTAAAGAGAAGAAGAGTTTGTTTTTCGAATTAAATTAAAGCCTGATAAAAAAGAGTTGAAAAGTGAATCGTAGAAATCTATTGACTTGCCCATTATTAATACTTTTACAAAAACATGGCATGAATTTTGCTTTTACAATTGAACTTTTTTATCAAAAATGAATAACTTTTATTTATTTATTAAATAGAAAATTATTAGTTTAATGATAGAAAGCTTTAAGAGTAAAGAAATATATAGCATTAAATCTATGAGGGGAAAATTTTGGTAAGAAAATGTTCTGTATGTGGATTTAACAATAGAGACGATGCAAACTATTGCTCTAATTGTGGATCACCTTTAGCGATGCCAACAGCTCCTCCAGTTGCTCCAACTGTGAAACCAGTTCCATCGGTTAGAGTAGTTTCACCAATAGCGCCTCCACCAATGGCTCCTTTAAGAGTTCCATCTCCAGGAATGTGTTTTTACCATCCAAACTTGCCAGCAGCATATATTTGTAGTAGATGTGGTAGGCCTATATGTAGGGATTGTGCAAGATCCTATGGAGATTTAATCCTTTGTCCTCAATGCTACTCTGGAATAGTTCCAATAATGCCTGCTCCAGCACCTGTTCCAGTAGGTCCTCCTCCACCGGCTTTACCTCCGCCTACTCCGCCTATTTATGCTCCTGCAGTACCAGCACGTGCTATTTGGGGTTTTATCATTTCATTGATAGCTGGAATCTTAATAATGCTTAATGCTGGAGCGTTATTATCTGAGCCATTCTATCTTTGGTGGGTATCGATGTTTCCATGGGTTCAAACTATCTCGCCTTGGGTTCCTTGGACAGGGTTTGTCATTGGAGTAGTTGTAGGCCTTATAGTCGTTATAGGGTCGCTATTGATGATAATGGGCTATGGAACAATGGGCGCAATTGCTGTGTTTCCAGCTGCAATAGTAAGTCTTGTGATAGGCGGGGGATTCATAGCTGGATTTATACTTGGAATAATAGGTGGAATCTTAGGAATGCTTGGAAGATAGACTTTTTAACTTCCCTTTCCTTTTTATTAACATAGTAACAATGGTGGAAAAAGCTTGTTTTACATTAGTGTTTCGACTAAGGCTTTAAAAAAAGCTATAGAGCATGCAAGAGCCAACCCTGAAAAACAAGTTTTAGGTTTTTTAGTAGGAAGAATGAAAGATTATACGCTTATCATAGAAGACTCTATTACCAATGAAGTAGAATCTAGTAAAACTAGTTCAAGGATGTCCCCGATTTCGATAGCAAAAATAGCAGATGAAATACTTCATCAAAAAGTCCCTGGAAATATTGTGGGATGGTATCATTCCCATCCTGGTTATGGAGTATACATGTCAAGAATAGATTCTGAAACTCAAAGCAAATTACAACAATTTTCTCCATATATAGTTGCTTTAGTGATAGATCCAACTTCTGATGAAAAAAAGTTTTTTACGCTAGATCCCAAAACTAAATCAATAGTTACGATAAGTGAAGATCGCATTCATTATTTTAATCCAGGAGAAGAGCCAATTCCGTCTAAGTTTAAAGAGCCTCCAAAAATTGAAACTTTACCTACTATGCCTATAAAGCCTAGTTTTCAAGGGAATAGAATTCCATCAAAGCAACTTTACTTAATAATCATAGTTTTGTTAAGTATAGGTTTGTTAATTACTGGTACTTTCTTAGCTATTTCAATAGCTAGTGGTGGTTGGATATCTACAAAGCTTAATATCGAACATATTCCATTGGAAAAGGGAATAGTAGGAACAGACGTTCCAATACAGGCTAAAGTTACTGGAGGAGTTGGTGGTATAGAGAACGTTACATTGTATTATAGAGTTGCAGAGAAAGATCAAATTGGGGCTTGGAAAAAAGTTTTAATGCTTTTAGTGGCTGCTGGAGGAGATACTTATCAATACAATATACCATCAAACGAGGTTTCAGGCCAAGCAATTGATTACTATATAGTTGCTAGAGATAAAGCCGGAAACGCTGCAAGCGAACCTATTAGAACGATTTCTATTGCTGATTTTGAGCTAAAAGCTATTGAAGAAACTGAGACTATAACTGTTTATGCTGGAAAATGGGTTGATACTCAAATAAAAATAAACTCTATAAATGAATTTGCATCTTCAATAAAACTAAGCGTTCCAGATCGTCCAGCTGGAGTAAGTGTTTCTTATCCAACTTCGATAACTCCGCCTAAAGGAAGTTCTGCAACAGTAAACTTGAGAATAAGCGCTGTTTCAGGATCTCCTACTGGAAAATATAAAATAAGAATAGAAGGTAAGTATGGTTCTATTACTAGGAGTCTTGAATTAAACCTTATAGTTTCAGATTTTGAAATTACTGTTACTCCTTTATCTACTAAAATTTCTAAAGGAGGAACTGCTGAGTACACTATAGCTTTAGAAGTTTATGAAGGATTTAAAGATAAAATTTCCTTTAGCATTGAAGGATTGCCTTCAACAGATATAAAAACCAGCTTTGTATTGAGTAATAAGGAATTAAACATTCCAGGAAAAACTATTGTTTTATTAAGAATAGAGACAAAATCCTCTGTTCCTTCAGGAACATATACGCTTGTAATAAAAGCTGTTGGTGGAGGACTTGTTCGTGATGAAAGAGTAACATTAATTATAGGATCAACCTAATATATTAATTAAGATTATAATTAAAAAAAGAGGTGAAATAAAAATGAGGTTGTTTATACAAGCACCAATAGGCCCTCAAACAGGACTTGCTGAAATAGAAGTTTTACCGGAGCATACTTTTGGTGAGATAAAGCAACAAGTATGCGCCTCATTTGGAGTGGACCAATCGACAGTAGCATTGATGTATGGAGGGATAATCCTTGATGATAATATGACTGTTGCAAGCTCAGGTATACCTGAGAATGCTCAATTAGCTCTTATGCCTTACAATATAATTGGCGGATAATGAAATGAATTTACCACTTCTTTATAAAGAAAAAATGCTTGTAAACCATCAATTTCCTATGGTTAGAGCTATTGATGATCCACCAACTATTTATGAAGGTATGCTTAGATGTGAAAAAGGCGAAGTTAAAAAATTAGCTGAAAAAGGGATTTGGCCATTTACAGAATATGTAAATTGGCATAGGTTTAGAATAGTATTGCCTGAAGAATATCCGCTTAAGCCTCCAATAGTAACTTGGCTAACAGATATCTCTCATCCAAATATAGTTCCAAATATACCTGGGGCTGTTTGCGTATCTATACTTGGGGATAAATGGAGACCAGATTTAAAACTTATTTCTGTAATAAACTCACTTTTTTATCTTTTATCAGATCCAAATCCTAACAACGTTTTTGACAACCCTAAATGCTTAGAAGCAGCTAAAGTTTGTAGAGCATATGGTTTTCCTAAACAAGGCATTAAAGAAAA
>JAVZFM010000017.1:0-16446 GCA_038872815.1 Bathyarchaeia archaeon | reverse complement strand
GAGTTGAAATGGAAGCTCTTTCAGCAGCTACAGCATACATGCTTACTATATGGGATATGGTAAAAAAATATGAAAAAGATGAGCTTGGGCAATATCCTAACACCATAATAGAGTATATTAAAGTTAAAGAAAAAGTTAAAGGAGTTCAAGATGAGTGAAGTTTCTTTTAAACATAAAATGGTGGCTCCATCAAAGGTTAATGTTATGGTAATTACTTGTAGTTCTTCAAGGTATAAGATTAAAAAAGAAACTGGAAGAATAGATGACCCATCTGGTGATTTAATAGTAAACATGCTGAGCGAAAAAGGACATAAAATTCTTGATAGGAAATTGATTCCTGATAATAAGCTTATGATAAAAAATACTTTGAAAAAAGCTTTAAAGAAAAAAGACTTAGATGCTATAGTAATAACAGGTGGAACTGGAATCTCAAAAAAAGATTTAACTATAGAAGTCGCAAAGAAAATAGTTGAAAAGGATTTACCTGGATTTGGAGAACTTCTTAGAAAAATAAGCTATGAAAAAATTGGCTCAGCAGCAATGTTGACTAGAGCTTTTGCAGGAATAGCTAAGAATAAAGCAATTTTTTGTATCCCAGGTTCTCCTAATGCAGTAGAAATAGCTTTAAAGGAGTTAATAATGCCTGAAATACTTCATATAGTCAAGCATATAAAAGAATAAACAATTTAAGATTTATCAAGGTAATCGATCATTGTTTTATCTAAATCTAGCCATTCAATTAAGCTTTTACGAAACTCTTTATTATGCTTGAACATAAAACGTATAAAGGGTAAGTAATCCTTTATAGCTGATTTTGAAGAAAGATGAACTTTTTTTCCAATTTTAAATCCAATACTTTTTTGAATTTCTTTAATTTCCTTTATTTTAGACATTAAACGAATTCTTTCAGGAAATTTCATTGGAACAAACTTTGGAATAGTTTCTTTTCTAGACATTGCTACTCCTGCTGTCATTAACTCTATAACATAACTGATTAATTCCCAAGATTGAATTTTTTTAGCTCTTGCTAAAAAAAGATCAGCTTTAGCTAATGCATCCATTGCATTTGCTAAATCTTTTGGATTAGAAAGTTGATAAGGAGCATTTTCATAAATCCATTCAAAAAACATCTCATAGTCAACATCTGCCATTTGTAAAGCTTTTTTTGCTGAGAGGCAACTTTTAGCCATGAAAACAAATTTTAGACTTTCGAATATTGCTAATTTTCTATCCCTAGATGAAAGCCACTCAACATCTTCATAGCTTAATTTTTTCTTCCCTATAGATAATGCTTGAAGATCATTTATGGAGGAGCGCATATCTCCTTGATTCCTTTCAGCTATAAACTTTAAAGCGTTTTCATCAGCCTCTATTCCTTCGCTTTTGCATATTTTTTTAAGAAAATAAATTACATCCCTCGTTTTTAAACGTTTAAACTCTATAAGTTTACAAAGCTCACGAATAGGCCTAATTTTTGTATCCCAAGGATCGTTAGCAATAAGTACTACAGGATAATTTGTATTCTTTATAACTTCTTCAATAGCATTTATTGCACCAACATCTTCATAAAGGTTTATTCCATCTACTTCATCAAGTAATATTAGGCGTTTTCTTCCTAATAAGTCTGCTTGAGATACTGCTGTTCCAACTATGCTTTTAATAGAATCTCCACTTCTTTTATCGCTTGCACTTATTTCAATCAAATCATAATTAAATTCATTAGCTATAGCTTCTACTAAAATTGTTTTTCCAACTCCAGGAGGGCCATAAAGCAATGCTGCTTTTTTATCTTTTTCCCAAGAGTTTATCCACTCTATGAAAGCTTTTTTAGCATCTTCATTATTTACAATATCATTTATTCTTTTAGGCTTATACTTTATTGTCCATGAAATTCTTTCATAAGATTCCATGAACCTGACTTCCTTTAAATGAAATTAAAGAAAGTCTAGCTAGTAAAGCGCTTAATTGAACTTCTTCGTCAGCTCCTTGAATTAAGCGAAAATCTACTTCGCCTATAGCATCTATAAGGGCTATTTTATCTTTTTCTGGAATATCCATTTTAAGAACTTCTGTATGAATTTGTTTTAATATATCTGATCCTGATAATCCTTGCTCTATCAATATTTTTCTTAACTTCTCTCTTGCTTTTATGAATTCTCTATTAAAAGCCAATTTTAGCATTTCCTCTATATCTTTAGGCTTAGCTTTTCCTACAACTAAATAAACTGTTTCTTCGTTTACAGTTCTGCCTAGCGATGCAGCAGATTGAAGAATGTTTATAGATTTTCTTAAATCCCCCTCAGAAATCTCTACTATGGCCATTATTCCATCTTCAGTAAAATCAACTTTTTCGCTTTTTGCAATATAGCGTAGATGCTCGGCCATATCTTTCTCGCTTAAAGGAGTAAACCTGAATATTGCACATCTTGATTGAATTGGTTCTATGATCCTATTTGAATAATTGCAACAAAGTATAAAGCGACAAGTTTCTGTATAACGTTCCATAGTCCTGCGTAAAGCATGTTGAGCATCAGGTGTCATATGATCAGCTTCATCTAAAACGATTATTTTGAATGGGGCCTTACTTATAGTGGCCATTCTTGCAAATTCTTTAACAGTAGTTCTAATTACATCTATTCCTCTAGCATCGCTTGCATTTAATTCCATGAAAACATCTATATACCTTTCTCCAAAAAGATCATGAGCTAAACAAAGAGCTGCAGTAGTTTTGCCCACTCCAGGAGGCCCAGAAAATAAACAATGAGGCATAGATTTTGTTTCAGAAAATTTTTTTAGCCTTTCAATAACTTCTTTTTGATTCCTAACTTCATCTAATGTTTTAGGCCTATATTTTTCAGTCCAAAGCGCTATTTCCAAGGCTTTCCCCTTTACTTTCATTTATAGCTAACTATTAATAAACTTTAAAATAGTAAAAAGCTTAGAACCCAAGCTGGTATAGTTGCTATGGCCCATACAATAGGACTCCATGAAAAAACTTTATAACCATCGAATGGGCTTAGTGGAATCAAGTTGAAACTTGCTAACAAAATGTTTACACGTGAGCCCAAATAACCAATAATGCCAATTATTCCTTCTGTATACTTTAAAGGAAAGAAAGTTGCAGCTAAAAGCAAATTCATTAAAGGTCCTGAAATAGAAATCACTCCATTTTCTCTTTTACTCAATACTGGCATTCTAAATGGTGAAATCGTTGGAACTATATAAACAGCTCCTGGAGCTGCAAATATAAACCTTCCTCCTGAAAGAATAGCAAATAAAATAGCTAAAATAAGGCCAAAACTCCATAACCTAAATTCAGCCCAACATCCATATTTTTGGGCAGTAAATTTATGCGCTAATTCATGAAATATAAAACCTGATCCAACAGTTAATAAAGATATAATGAACATCATTGGAAAAAGGCTTGGGGTAAAAATCGAACTTGCTGAAAAGCAAAAGCCTAAAACTAACCATGCTATAAGCAATTGTTGAATTTCAGTTACACCAAACATTCTTGATTTAGATTTAAATGTTTTACTAATTCTATTGAAGCTGTATCCATATTCATAACTTGCTAATTTCTTTTCAGGCAAATGGAATGAAGCACGCGCAAGTTTAATGTTTTCACAATAATGATTTTCAGGAAGTCTATGAGCTGTACAAAAGTACTTGCCACAATAAGGGCATACAAACGGCATATAGACTTCTACTCCACAAACTTGACATTTCACCATAGCATACTACCAACTAAGAATTTTTTGTGTTTTAATTGAATAACTATTTTATTTAAATATTCTCTTGAATAATCCATTTTAACCCTCTAAAGCTAAATAACTCATATAAAGCTTTGTAAAAAGGAAAGGCTGCTATAGAAAGAAATTAAATAAAATAAAAAGCTTAGTTAGGTTTAAAAAGTTTATGAAAGAATTCTTTCTATAGCATCAAGTTCTGAATCTTCAGGCATAGGTATTCCTGTAGCCTTAGCAGCTCTTTCAGTTAAAGAGATTAAATCGCCTCTATTTATCAGTTCAAGCTTCCATTTTCTTGATCCAGCTAAAAGTTGTTGAAGACCAACTCTTATCCTTTCAAAGTATGTATAAAGCCCAATAGCCTCCCATGGAATTTCTTTTAACCTATCTTTGAATTTAGCTTTTAGCTCTGGAGTTGCAACAAAGAATTTTTCAGGGGTATTGCCATAACGCTCTGCAAAAGTTTTAGGAAGTCGTAAGTTTTTTGAAAGCTCAACGAAATATGAGGACTTCATTACAGCTGTAAGTGGTGCTCTAGCCATATTTATTGCTTTAACGTAGGGGCCATTTCCAAAGTTGCTTAAGGCTATAGCTTTAAATATCTGGCTTTCTGCAATGAATCCTCCAGCTATTACTACATCTGGTACATATTTTCCTTTTTTCTTTAACAATTCACAACACTTTAAGACTTGAACCTCCAAGTAAACAGTTGGAACTCCCATTTCATCCATCATAGGTACTGGACTCATACCAGTACCTCCACCGGCTCCATCAAAAGTTACATAATCAATTTTGGCTTCAGAAGCTAACTTCATAGCAAATGCTGTTGCAGACGGCCTATAAGCACCAGTTTTAAGCGAAATATGCTTTACTCCATGTTCTCTTAAATTATCAATATCTTCTAAAAAGCTTTCTTCAGTTGGCATTCCTACACGACTATGCCTTTCAAAAGAAGTGAATACTCCCTCTTTAAAAGCCTCTTGTACATCTTTATCTTCTGGATCTGGAATAACAAAGTACCCTCTTTTCTTAAGTAATATTGCTTTTTGAAGATCCTTTATCCTTACTTCTCCCCCTATAGCTTTAGCACCTTGTCCCCATTTGCGCTCAATTATGTTTACTTCTAGCTTTGAAGATACATAAATGTCGACTCCAAGCCTTTGATCTTCTACATTAGTTTGTACAGCAACATCACCATACTTTCCATCCCAGAATTTTCTATAAGCTTCAACTCTGCGCTTCATTTCATCAGAATGTATTACTTTTCCTTTATTATCAAATTTTGAATTTACATCCATACCACATACATTTTCGCCTATAGTTATGATTATTCCAGACAGAGCTGAACCTATAGCTAAACCATCCCAATATATCCTAGCTACATCTGTAGATCCATAAGCTCCATTAAGCAAAGGCATTTTTAGCGGTATTCCACCAACTTTTGTTTCTAGGTTTACGTTATGGAAAAACGCAACATCTGGGTTAGCCTCTATTCCTTCTGCTCCTAAAAGGCTTGAAAGAATATTAAAGTGGGACCAATCAAGGTCGAAATCCTTTAAAGCTCCAGCAGTACTTTGTCCAAATTGAACAGGTTCTGGATAAAGAGCTTCTCTTCCCCTAAAAGCAGATAATGAAATTTCGCATAGTACTGGACAATCTCTTATACAGATTGGGCACATTCCACTAATTGAGCTTGTATCTTTAACCCTTGTAGTAGTTCCAGTAGTTGATTTTCCATTAAGGTATGAAGAATTTTTATGAACTCTTTCAGACATAAATCTCACCTATTTTACAAATGTAAAGGGCATATAAGTATTTAAATTTTTAGCTAATGATTGACGGCTCTGTCAACTTAAGATCCTCTCATGCATGAAATCTATAAACCTTAACGCTTCTATATTTAATAATTAAGCTTTAATAAGCTTATTAAAGCCTACATAAGGTATGTTATGCTAGATTATGAATAAGCCAATTCTATGCATGCTTAGCTTTGCAATTAGCCTTTAAGAATCTTAAAACACTCGTATATTTTAATTTGAGTTTCATCGATTAAAACGCATTCTATGCTATTGGGCTTGAAAGCTTTTAAATCCATATGGCTAAGATTAATCCATGGCTTTAAGGCTTATATAGCAAAAGTATAAATATACTGCGTAAAGCATAAGCTATTCAAGGCCTATCAAAACTAACAATGGAAACTCCAAATTAAGCTTAACTAAACAGAGCCATTAATTAATTCTAAAAGCTTTTATACACAAATTTTCGTTTTTAATGTTACTTTTAACCAAAAGTCTTAAATAGCATATTAAATAGAAAATTCCATGAGGTGCTATCTTAATTGGCTAAAGTAAGTAAAGCTGCCATAATAGCAATCATTATAGCGACTATTATAATAGCTGGCATAGCATACTATGTTACTTTGCCCCCACCCCCACCTCCTAAACCTGCCGTAGAATTAAAAGTAGCTGCTGTGCTCGATACATTTGTGACTGAGGATGGATGGAATGAAGCTGCTTATAATGGTTTGATGGAAGCTAAAAGAAAATTTGGAGATAGAATAGAAATTGCTTATAGCGAAAAAGTAGCATTGCCCGATTATGAAAGAGTAATGAGGGATTATGCAGAAAAAGGGTATAACCTAATTTTTTGTCATGCAACTCCTGCTGGTGAAGCAGTTAAAAGTGTAGCAAAGGACTATCCTGATGTATGGTTCGTATGGACTGATGGATGGGGAGAAGTCCCGCCTAATGTTGTAGTGATAACACCATTAGCTCATGAAGCATCCTACTTAGCTGGAATGATTGCTGGCAAAATGACGAAAAACAATAAAATAGGCGTAGTTGGCGGTATGAATGTTCCAAGCACTTATAGGTCTTTCTATGCTTTTCAGGAAGCAGTTAAAGTAACAAATCCAAATGCTGAAGTAAAAGTAATATGGGTTGGAACTTTTGTTGATATCCATGCTGGATATGAAGCTGCTAAAAGCTTAATAGCTGAGGGTTGTGATGTTATATGGGGAAACGGTGACTCACAAAACGTTGGAGCTCGTTTTGCAGCTCTTGAAGCAAAGGTTTGGTACATAGGCGCAGTATGGGATGAGAATAAGTATGCGCCTGCAATAACTCTTACAAGTGTTCTTTGGGGAATAGATAAGGCTTTTGTAGATATAATTGAGAAAGCTTTAGAGAAAAAACTTGAGCCTGCAAAATTCTATGAGTATGGAATGAAGGGGGGAGCCACTCTAGCGCCTTACTATGGGCTAGAGAATGCCATACCTAAAGAGGTTAGAGATAAAGTAGAGGAAATTAAGCAAAAAATCCTAGCTGGTGAATTTGTAGTTCCAAGAAAAGACTTTCCATAAATTCCAATTATTTTTTATTTAAAAATAGTTTATTAATCTGGTTCTTCTCTAGAATAAGGAATTCCAAGCGCTCCTGGTGCTTCCTCTTTTCCAAGTATTGTTATTACCACTAAAATTGTGATTATAGTGGTAAGGTAAGGAAGCATAAGCAAAAATTGATAGGGAATACTAGTAACAGTTGTTTGAAGACGATATTGTAATGCATAAATGGCTCCAAATATCCATGCACCAATCAATGCCTTATAAGGATCCCTCCTGCCAAAAAGAACTACTACTATTGCTAACCAGCCACGTCCAGCAGTTATTTCTTCTATCCATGTAAAAAGTCTTCCTATAGTTAAATAAGCTCCAGATAGTCCAGCTAAAGCACCACCAAATATTACGCATAAATACCTAATGAAAAATACGTTTATGCCCAAAGTATCGGCTACTCTAGGTCTTTCTCCAACAGCTCTTATTTTTAAGCCAATTGTAGTATTAAATAAAACTATCCCGCATATTGGGACTAAAATTAGCGTTAAATAAACGAGTAAATTATGCTCAAAGAATATTTGACCAATTAATGGAATTTCATGTAGCAATGGAATGTTTATTGGAGACAACCCTTTTATCGATACGCCTCCAGGCACTATTCCTAGCACTTTTCTCGATAAATAAGTTGAAAGCCCTATTCCAAGAATCCATATAGCAAGCCCGCTCACAACTTGATTTGCACGAATCGATACGCTTAAGATTGCCATTATTAAACCCATAAAACTACCAACTATAAGAGAAACTATTATTCCTAATTCAGGAATTCCAGTAGAATAAGTAGCCCAAAAACTACAAAAAGCACCCAATAGCATAATTCCTTCTATTCCAAGGTTCATTACACCAGAGCGTTCAGCAAAAATCTCGCCTAAAGCTGCTAACAAAATTGGTGTAGAAAATTCAATAGTTGCTTTTAAAAGAGCTATGATTGATTCTATCATTTTTTAACCCTTTTTAATACATAATCTCGAAAAGTTTTCTCCCCACCTACAAGAAAAACTAAGATCAAAGCTTCTAAAATATAAATTATTGTTACTGGAACTCCAGCTGCACGTTGCATTGCATCTGCTCCAACGAATAAAGCTCCTAGTAGAATTGCAGCTAATAGCACTCCTAAAGGTTCTAATCTTCCTAAAAGAGCTACTATTACACCAAGATATCCATACCAAGGAGATAAACCACCCATTAAACGATGTTGAATGCCACTTACTTCTCCCATTCCAGCTAAGCCAGCTAATCCACCACTAATAGCCATTATTATAGTGATTATCCAGAATGTGTTAATGCCACTATAATTGGCTGCACTTAAGGAAAAGCCTACAGCTTTAGTTTTATAACCTAAAGTCGTTTTATGGATAAGTACATGAAGTAAAAATGCACAAACAATAGCAAAAACCACTCCAAAATGAAGCCGTGTTTTTGGAATCAAAACTGGAAGCCAAGCTGAAGTTGCTAAAGTAGGGCTATAAGTTATTCCTGAAGGATCTCTCCATGGATTTTCTACTAAATAGGATACAAGATATATAGCAACATAATTCATCATAAGGGTAATAAGGATTTCGTTTGCTCTAAATTTTGCTTTTAATATTCCAGGGATTATTCCATAAATTGCTCCAGCTAAGAAGCTAAAAACAATAATTAAGGCTATATGAAGAAATGAAGGCAATTTAAACGTAAGCCCTATCCAAGTTGTAGCTACTGCTCCTATATATAATTGCCCTTCCGCGCCAATGTTCCAAATTTTACATTTAAAAGCAATAGCAGCAGCTAAACCTGTAAAGGTTAAAGGAGCTGCTTTAGCTAAGGTTTCAGCTACATTATAAGCTCCGCCAAAAGCTCCTTGAAACAATGAGGCATAAGCCAAAATTGGATTTATTCCTTCAATTGAGATTATAATGCCAACTATTATGAATGCCATCAATACAGCTAAAATCGATGATAGCATTTCAGAAAAAATAGGCTTTTCAGCTATAAGAGTTTTAAAGGAATTTAAAAAGTCTTGATTTAAGCCTTTTTTAGTTTTAGATTTAGAATTAGGCATGGAATTAAGTTCTTCTATAGGGTTTAACTCTAAAGTTTATCACCTTATTAAGGAGCATTTATTCTTAAAGCTAACTAACTCCTTTTTCCTTTTCAGCCATTTTTAGAATTTCATCTAGTTTTTCATTAAGCTCCTTTGATAATCCTGGAGGTTTATGGGCTTTAATGATTTCTTTTCCAATTTCTAAAGCTCTTTTTACTACATCTTTAGCACCTGAGGAAAGCCATTTTTCATAAGGCTCTCTTGTACTAAGCTTTGATAGATAGCGTTCTTTTTTCCACCAATCACGAGTATGTTGTTTTTTAAGATAATTGCCAGGTATAGGTCCAACTTCCTTGATTAAATCTATGGCTAAAGTTTCTTCATTTACTTTTATTCCATCAAGAATTCGCCCAACCATACCACAAACTTCATTATCTATAACAATTTGTGCAATAGATTGCGATTCTTCATTTTCTAATCCTCCACATGGCATTATATAATTGATTCCAGCAAGAGCGCATAGTAAAAGCTGTAAGTACTTTTCATAAGCTGCTTGTTCATCAGGAAGCTTTGAATCTGTCATTGGAAAGAATACTCCTGTTGGAACGCCATAACTGCGCCAAACTTGAGCTATACCTACAGCCATTATACCAACTTCAACAGCTCCGCTAGACATTGTTCCATAGCGCATATCCAAAGGAGTTGCATAAGCTTGTAGTAAAATTCCTATATTTGGCTTGATGAGTTGAGCCAAAACTAACCCAGCGAGCACTTCAGCGTTTTCAAGTAAAAGCGCTCCAGCAAGCGTAGCTGGTCCAGTTGCACCCAACGATGGACCACTAAGTATCGCGAGTGGATTATTAGCTTGAGCATAGCTAATTAATCCTTCTACTTGCTCTTTAGGATAAGTAAGTGGAGAAGCCATTGTAATCGAGCCTAACATGTCTTGTCCTAAAGCTTTTGCCATTTTTACTATCCATTTAGCGCACCCAAAAAATGATGGGCCCATTAAAGTCTTTTCAGTTATTTTCATCTCAGTAGCTATAATCCACTCCATAGCTATTAATGGATGTTTATCAGCTATTTTTGATAAAGGTTGGCAAAGTGTATGCACTTCTGGAAGAGCATCGAGAAGAGTTACAAAATCTTCAACATCTTTAAGCGTTCCAGGCCTTCTAAGACATGTTTCCTCATCAAGTACTGATCCAGCTGGGAAGGAAGCAAAATAAACTCTTGATCCACCTAACTCAAGCGTATACTTTGGATTTCTAGATTTTAATAAAAAGCTTTTTGGGCATTTATGCAATGAATCTTCAACTAAAGATTTTGGAAATTTTACAAGCTTTTTCTCAAAATCAACATTACAACCAGCTTTTTTTAATATATTTAAAGCTTCTTCATGATCAAAAACTACACCTGTTTCTTCAAGTACTTTTAAACTTCCTTCATGTATAGCTTTAACTTCTTCTTCGCTTAATATTTCAAGAGGTTTTTTACACATATGTCCTTCTAATGCCATAAGCTTCACTTTTTAGCTTTTATAGCTTTAATAATTCTTTTCCAACCTTAACTGCTTCATTAGCATCTTCGCCATATCCATCAGCCCCAATTTTTTTAGCATACTCTCTAGATACTGCTCCTCCACCAACCATGACTTTAACGCTATTTCTAAGCCCTTCCTTATTTAAAGCCTCTATTACTTTGCCTTGTTCTAAAGCTGTTACAGTTAGCAAAGCCGATAATCCAAGCAAATCAGGCTTATAATCTTTAACGGCTTTGATGAACTGCTCTGTAGGCACATCTATGCCTAAATCAATAACTTTAAAGCCAGCAGCTGTGAATAAAGTTGCTACTAAGGTTTTGCCAATATCATGGATATCACCAGCAACAGTACCTATAACAAGCGTAGCAATTGTTTTCATTCCTAAGCCTTGTTTTTTAATTTCTTCTTCAAGAATCGATGAAGCTTGTTTTGCAGCTTCTGCACTCATCATTAAATCGCATAAAAATAGCTCTCCTCTACCAAAAGCATCCCCAACAATTTTAAGGGCTTCATTTAAACCTTTTTCAATAACTTCTATAGGATTCATTTTCATTTCTATAGCTTTTTTGGCCCATGTTAATGCTTGATCAGGGTTGCCATTTATAATAGCATTCTTTAATTCTTCAATTACTTGAGCCATTACTATTCCCATTATGGTTTATTTATTAAAGAATTTAAGCCTTTCTAAGTACTAAAAATTGGATATGTTTTTAGTTATTGAATAGGCCATTTTGGAACTATTTTTTCATGTAGTTTTGTTTTTTGAATTAAATCAAGTCCCTTTTTTTCAGCCTCTTTTAATATTTTCTTCTCATCCATTGTTAATACTCTTCTTTTTCTCATTACTACTTTTCCATCAATAATTACTGTATCTACATCGCTTCCTTGCGCTGCATAAACAAGGTTTGAAATTGGATTAAAACAAGGTGTTAAATGTGGTTTTTTAAGATCTATCATGATTATATCAGCTTTTTTTCCAGGCTCAATAGAACCAATTTCATTTTCTAAGCCTAAAGCTTTTGCTCCATTTATTGTTGCCATTTCTAAAACTTGCTCAGCTGGTAAAACTTCTGGGTCTAGTTTACCAACTTTTTGAAGTAAAGCTGCTAGTTTCATTTCTCTAACCATGTCATAAGCATTGTTACTTGGACCGCCATCACAACCTAAAGCTACATTTATTCCACTTTTTAGCATTTCATGGATCTTTGCAATTCCACTCCCACATTTCATGTTAGATGATGGACAATGACATACGTTTGTTTTAGTTTTTGCTATTTTATCGATTTCTTCTTGAGTTAGCCATACTGCATGTGCTAAAACTACATTAGAACCAGCTATTCCAACGCTTTCAGCAAACTCAAAAGGAAGCATATTAAACTCCTTTTTTGTATACTCTACATCTTCTTTTACTTCAGCTAAATGGATTGTTATACCTGTATTCAATTGTTTAGCTAATTCGCTAACTTCACGATAAAGCTCAGGTGTGCATGCACCAGGAGTTCTAGGACCAAACCATACATGGATTCTTCCATTAGCTTTTCCATTCCATTTCTTGAACATATTTAAAGCTTCTTTTATACTTGCTTCTTTACTTTCGATCATACCTTCATGCATTACATTTTTTTCGCTTGCATATCCAGGCATATCCATTACTGTTTTTGCAAGAACTCCTCTTATTCCAGATTCTTTAACAACTTCAGCTATTCCATCAAATCCATAGCGAGTATGAAGCATACATTCTAGAAAAGTTGTAGTCCCACTTTTTAACATTTCAAGTATGCATAACGAGGCACTAGTTTTTCCATCTTCATGAGTATAGTTGCCTTGTAAAGGCCAAACTCTTTCAACAAGCCATGGTATAAGTGCTAAATCATCGGCACATCCCCTTATCATCGCTTGAGCTAAATGTACGTGCATATCTATTAAGCCTGGAAGTACAAGCATATTTTTTGCATTTAAAACTTCTTTAGCATTTTGATAATCTTTAATAAGCTTTTCAGTTTTATCTAAAGCAATTATTTTTCCTTCCTCTATTGCCATTGCTCCATCTTTACTTATCCTTCTTTTAGGATCCATAGTGATTATTAAACCATTTTTAATCAATAAATCTATCAAGAACGTGCCTCCATGGATTCATCAATTTATTCTTTAAATTTTTCTAATTTATTTTTTAATTCTTTTATGCTATTTTTAAGAATGACTACATCTCCTACTTTTTCTATAAAAGATCTTGATATTGTTACAACAGATTTTTTAAACAATTGTTTTTCACCTAAAACTTCACTAGCAATTTCATCATCTAGCTCAACTATTAAAGAATTTACTTGAAGTGTATCCTTTTCTATGTCTAAATCTTTTATTTTTCCAATTTTTCTTAAATCAAGATCAAAAACTTCCATTCCAATAAAATCTTTAGTTAACACTAAGAATTCACCTTAAGATTGAACTCATCTAAAAACTATTTAAGCCTTACTTAAAATGATTTTCCTAAAAGCCTTTATTTCTTTATTTTCTTAAAGCTTCAATTAAAGCCATTATTAATAATAAAGCTGGAATCATTATTAACATCAATAAAGTTGAGTACTTTCTTCTTTTTTCAATTTTTTTAAATTCTTCTTCACATTTTTTACTACAAAATTTTTTATCCATTGGAATCGGCATTTCACAAATTTGACAATGACGATGCTTGAATATAGAATAATCTTCTTTACTATGTTTTTTCATTTATTTCACGCTAAATAGCTTTAATAGATTAGAAGTATAAATGATTTTCTTAGGATAAGCATGATAAAAAAATTTCCAAAGGAATTAATTGAGATAATTGAAAAAAATTATAGAAAATATTGGTGGAGTAAAGACCAAGAGGAAAAATTTAAAGAAATTTCTAAAGACCCTTTTAAAAATTTAATCTTTACTATTCTTTCTCAAAATACTTCTAGCGAAAACACGTATAAAGCTTATTCATCTCTTAGCTCTAAATTTTCAATAGACCCATACACATTGGCTAAAGCAAAAGAAGAGGAAATATGTAAGTCTATAAAGCCTGGTGGTCTTTATAGAATAAAGGCTAAACGTATAAAAGAAGTTTCAAGCTATATTCTTGAAAAGTTTAATGGAAATTTAAGAAAAATTTTTTCATTTCCTAAAGAAGTTGTAAAAAATATACTTAAACAAATGCCAGGGGTTGGTGATAAAACTGCAGATGTTCTTTTATCAAGCATTCATGGCTATAAAGAAAACTTTGTTGTAGATACGCATATGAGTAGAATAGCTAAAAGGCTTGGTTTAGTTTCTAAAAATGCAAGTTATGAAGAAATACAAAAAAGCCTTAAAGAATTCATTCCTTGGGACGATATTCCAAGCCATAAATGGGATAGATTTGTCTCTCTTTTTTGGCTTTTAGCAAAACATACTTGTAAAGCAAAAAGCCCAAAATGTAAAGAATGTATTTTAGCAAAAATTTGCGATAAAATAATTAAATCCACATAAGTAAGGTCTATGAGGAAAAAAGATAAATTTTTAGAAGTTTTAGGTGGAAAAACAAGGTTAAAAATACTTATAACTTTAGCAAGGTCTAAAGAAAAGAATTTAACGCTTTATAAACTAGCAAAATTTAGTGGAGTAAAAAAAGACTCCATTCGTAAAAACATACAAATTTTGATTGAAAATGGCTTGGTTATAAAAAAGGAGTATGGAGCTGTAAAGCTTTATAGCCTAAACAAAGAAAATCCAATAGTGGAAAGCTTAATTGAATTCTTTAGTAAAACTAAGCTTTTATGAATACTTTCGCTATACTCTCGCTCTGTTGAAGCTAAGTGCTTCATTGCTTATATAATGCAATTTATAAAAAATTTCTCAAGGCAATTTGCATGGTGAATTGTATGCGAGAGGGAAAAGCAAAATTTAGTATTCCAAGTAAATCTAGCAGTACTGGTGTAATCTACATTCCAGCTGATATAGTCAAAGATTCTTCATTTCCTTTTCAACCAAATGAAGAAGTTGTAGTAAGGATAGATGGTGAAAAATTGATTATAGAGAGGGATAAAGGAAAGTGAATAAAAAAACTTTTGGGATAACTATGTCTGGCCAAATAATTTTTGAAACTAAAAACCCTAATATAAACGTTGATTATTTATTAAATTCGATAAAAAGTTTAGTAAAATTTAGAGCTCAAAAATTTGATAATTACTTTTTTTATGGCGGAATAATTTCACATTTCCAATTCTTTAAAATCGATAATGAAAAAACATATGTATCTTTAAGGTTTACTAAAGCTAAATTGAAATTTTTAGACAATTTAATAAAAGCAATTACAAGTGAAGTTGAAAAATGTAAACTAAATTGTACATTAAAAACTAAAATAGATTTTGAAAGCTTAAAATCCTATGTAAAAGAAAATTCTAAATGGTTTGGAGAGCTTAAAAACTCTTTTAGTTCTAAAATAAAAATTAAATCTGATGAAATTAGCCTTGTAGCATATCCAGAAATGAAGGTTTTAAGCTTTGATTGTGAATTTAAAAAAGGAAACTTATTTTCAAGACAAAAAACTCCAAGCCAAATCGTTAATGAATTGCTTAAAATAGGAGGTTTAAAATCATGAATTTAAGTTTAGGATATAAGCAAAAATATGTTTTTGGATCGGATTATGGAACAAGCTATTTTAAGTTTGGTCCAATATCTTGTGGTGAAGAGCCTAAAATGATTGAAAACAGAGGATACTTTCCAGATAAAGAATCCATAATGCAAAAAACTTTTGGTACAATAAAAGAAATAGTCGTTGGGGATGAAATACCTTTATACCTTCAAGCTAGCGAGGACCTATCATCTAGGCTAATATATCCAATGAAGAATGGAGTTATAGAAAAGAATGATGAAAAAGCTTGGAGCGTTGTAAAAGAAATAAGCTATTATGGATTAAGCTATTTTAAACCAGCTGAGCCAGAGTTTAAAGGGTTTTATTTAGTAGCTTCGCTTTCTTCTGTTGCTCCAAGATATATGTATGAAAGGCTATTTCAAATTTATAAAGAGATAAATGATGAAACAGAATTAATTAAAGCAGCAACAATAATTCCTCAGCCTTTAGCAGTTGCTATTGCCCATAAAATAACAACTTGTGTAGTCATAGAAAGTGGACATGGAAATACTCAAGTTTGCCCAATTTCAAGATATCCAATAAGGAATGCTATAGTTGCTATAAATAGAGGTGGTGGAGATGCAAATGCTATTACAACTGAAATCTTAAAAGATTTAGGATATTCAGACCTAGTCCATGAGGAAACCTTCGTTATAAAAGCGAAAGAAAGCTTAGGGCTTATTCCAAGAGATCTAGAAAAAGCCATAGAATTTGCTAAAAAAAATCCTAAAAAGTTTAAAGCTCATGTTAAAATACCTGGAACACGTATATCCATAGATCTTGAAGAAAATACTTGGGTTAGGTTTTTAATAGGAGAATACGTTTTTGATCCAAATCATGAAATTTTTCAAAGCTATTTTATAAGGGGAATGCCAAAGCCTAAAGATGTTAGAATTGGAGATATAGTTTTTAGAGGAATGCTAGATTTTGGAGAATCCATTATAGAGGCTGTAGAAAGATGTCCAATAGAACTACAACCCCATCTTTATAGAGAGCTTTTACTTTCTGGAGGTAACTTTTGCTGGGCAACTCCTCCAGAAAGCTTAAGCGATATTGCTGTTGATGCTAGCACAAAAATGAAGCTTTTATTAAGAAAAAAAGGAATAA
>JAVZFM010000016.1:0-17192 GCA_038872815.1 Bathyarchaeia archaeon | reverse complement strand
ACTATTAAAATTCTTATTCCATATATAAAACCAATTATAAGCCCATCTTTAGTTATTGAAATAGCTCCAACTGATAAAATCCTTTCTCCTATATTGCCTCTAACAATTGTATGAAAAATGCTAAAGCCCAAAATCAATGGCAAAGTAATTGATAAAAATTTTGAATAAAGCTTTAATGGAATTTTCCCTAAAACTAATAAAATCATTAATGAAAAAATGAATAAAAGAAAAGTTTTTTGAATGTCAAACGTTAATATTGTTGAAGTTGCAAAAATTAGCAATGAAATTAATTTAATTATTGGATTTATTCTATAGAGTTTTCCTTTATCGATTATCGTACTCATATTCTTCCTCTATCCCAAGAAGATTGAATTTTCTTAAAAGAAGTTTATTAAATAAAAGTTCTTTCAAGCTTCCTTTATAGGCTATTTCACCATTAAAAATAACGATTACGCTATCGGTTACCATGCTTGCAAACTCTAAATCATGGGTTAGCAAAATTATTGTATGGCCAGTTTTAGACAATGAAATTATTTTTTCCATTAATTTTTTTACTATATTTGAATCAAAGCCAACTGTTGGTTCATCGAATATGATTATTTTGCTACCAATAGCTAAAATTGAAGATATTGTTAAAAGTTTTCTTTTACCAAAACTCAACTCAAAAATAGGAGTATTTAAAAAATCGATTATGTCAAATTCTTCAGCTATTTTTAAAATATCTCCTAGCTCTTTATCATTTTTCAATTTTAAGCTTAAGCCTATATCTTCTTTTGGAGTCTTTCCAGCTATTTGAATGTTTGGATTTTGGAATAGCATAGATGTTGGGAATTTTTCTGAAACATTTATTTTTATAGTCCCTTTTTTTGGTTCAAGTATTCCAGCTATTAACTTCCCAAGAGTTGTTTTTCCAGAGCCATTTGGACCAACTATTGCAACTATTTCTCCTTCTTTAACATGAAAACTTATGTTTTTTAAAATTAGTTCTTTTCCATTATAGCTATAAAAAAGCTTTTCAACTGATAAAGCATTAGCTGAAGCAAATGGATAATGGCTTAGTTGTTTAACTTTTAAAGGTATTACTCCAAACTTTTCTAAGCCTTTATCGTTTAACTCCTTATAAACTTCATCCATTGAGCCATAAGCTATTTTCTCGCCTTTTTCGCTTAGAATAATTGCTTTATCGGCTATTCTTAAGGCTCTTTTCCATTTATACTCAGTTAACACTATTGTTTTTTCATTATTTTTTAATTCATTAAGGTAATCATAAATTTCTTTTGAAGACTTTGGATCTAATTGTGCTGTTGGGTTATCTAATAAAATAACTTTAGGATTCATAGCTATTATTGATGCTAAAGCAACCTTTTGCTTTTGACCACTTGAAAGCTCCCAAATAGGCTTATTTTTTAGCTCAACTATATCTAGCTTTCTTAAAACTTTATCAACTAATGAAATTATTTCTTGTTCAGAGTAAAGTAAGTTTTCAAGAGGAAAAGCTATTTCATCCCTAACTCTATAAGCTATGAATTGAGCTTCTGGATCTTGTAATACTATTCCAAAATTTTCAACCCTTTCTTTAGGCGAAAGCTCAATTACATTTTTTCCATTTAACTTAATAAAGCCTGAAACTTCTATTCCTGGAATTTTATTCGCTAAACCAGCTAAAGAGTATAAAAGTAATGATTTCCCTGAGCCACTTGGACCAAGTATGGCTAATGCATCGCCTTTATTGATCTCAAATGATATATCTTTTAAAACAGTTTTTTTATTCGCCTTTATACTTAGGTTATTTACTTCAATTAGCTTTTGCAACAGGCCAACCTCTTAAAGCTCCAGCTTTAACAGCTCTATCGACTAACCATTTAACAAGTATTCCACCAATAATTGCACCACTAGCTAAATAAAGCAAGAGTAAAATCATTTGAACTTCTAATGAAGGAATTTGTATATATTGGTATTGAGGCACTATGTAATAATCTATTGGAAAAGCTGCTAAAGTTGGTGCAGCTCCAGCTAATGCCATTGTAAAGTAATCCCATTTCTTGTATTTTCTAAAGGCAAATACAAGCTCACTCATTATTCCTTGAGCAAATCCATAGTAAGTTAAGAATATGCTATAAGGGCTTCCAAACAATAGCTCAACATGAGATCCAATCAATTCACCAAGTAATGCAGCACCTGGCTTCCTTATTATATAGCCAGTTAGAGTTGCTCCTATAAACCATATTCCATAAATTGTTGCTATTCCGATTGGACCTAAAATAGCTAAAATAAAAGTTGCGCTATAGCTTGCAATAATGAATATTAAACCAGAAACAATACTAAATCCAGCAATCCCAACGATATCACGCGATTCATACTTCAAAGGGTTGCACTCTCCATTCTATGCTTTATAATTCTTAAGTATTTATAAACCTTTTATATAAGAAAGTTATATTTTAAGCTTTTATTCTAGAAAAATAAAACTTAAATTTAGCTTATGCAATTTAAGCTTAAGACTAAACTATGGTGAAATTTCTATGGAGATTAAAACAGTAAAGGTAAAGGTTCCAGAAGGATGCAACGTAATCATTGGGCAATCCCATTTTATAAAAACAGTTGAAGATATACATGAAGCTATTGTTAATTGTTCTCCTTACGCTAAATTTGGCTTAGGTTTTTGTGAATCTTCTGGTCCTTGCCTAGTTCGTCATAGTGGAAATGATAAAGAGTTAGAAGAAATAGCATCAAAAAATGCTTTAGAAATAGCAGCTGGTCATTGCTTCATCATCGTTATGAAAAATGCTTATCCAATCAATGTTTTAAATGCCATTAAATCTGTTCCAGAAGTTTGTAATATTTATTGTGCAACAGCTAATCCAATTGAGGTTATAGTAGCTGAAAGTGAGCTAGGTAGAGCTATTTTAGGAGTGATTGATGGGTATAAGTCAAAAGGAATAGAAAGCGAAAAAGATATTGAAGAAAGGAAAAATTTCCTTAGGAAAATAGGCTATAAGCTTTAATCCATTTAATCAGCGGAGTAGATTTAGGTGCCATTAATTGTTTATAATACACTTACTAGGGGAAAAGAAGAATTTAAGCCTTTGGTTGGAAATAGAGTAAAAATGTTTGTATGTGGCCCAACAGTTTATGATCTCTCTCATATAGGTCATGCTAGAACTTATGTAGCTTACGATATAATCGCTAAATATTTGAGATATAAAGGCTACAGCGTTTTTTTCATAATGAATATTACAGATGTTGATGATAAAATAATAAATAGGGCTAAAGAAAAAGGAGTTAATCCGTTAAGCCTAGCTGAAGAATATACAAAAGAATTTTATTCCGATATGGAAGCTTTAGGAATAAATTCTATAAATCTTTATGCAAAAGCATCAGAGCATATTCCTGAAATAATTTCGCAAATATCTACTTTGATTGAAAAAGGTTATGCATACGTAGTTGATGGAAATGTTTACTTTGATGTATCAAAATTCCCTGATTATGGGAAGCTATCTCATCAAAAACCTGAAGAGCTTAAAAAACATAGAATAGAGCCTGATCCTAGGAAAAAAAATCCTAGCGATTTTTCTTTATGGAAAAGTCAAAAAAATGAGGAAATAGCTTGGAATAGCCCATGGGGGAAAGGTAGGCCCGGTTGGCATATAGAAGATACAGCTATAGCCCTTACTTATTTTAATGAGCAATATGATATCCATGGAGGGGCAATTGAACTAATCTTTCCGCATCATGAAGCTGAAATAGCGCAAGCTGAAGCAACTACTGGTAAAAAGCCCTATGTAAAGTATTGGCTTCATACAGGAATATTATATGTAAATGGGAAAAAAATGTCTAAATCTTTAGGCAACTTTATAACAATAAAAGATGCTCTTAAAAAATATTCTCCAGAGCTTATTAAAACATTTTTTGCGCTTAGTCATTATAGAAGCTCAATAGATTATAGCGAAGAAAAAATGAATCAAGCAAAAGAAGTTTTTAGGCAAATTCATGAAGCCTATAAGCTAATTAAATCTTCTTTTAAAAAAGCAAAAAATGAAAGCCCATTTGATCAAGAATTGCTTAATTTACTCGATGAACATGCTAAAAAATTTTTTGAAGCCATGGATGATGATTTCAACACACCAAAAGCTATTTCTAGTTTGCTTGGTTTATCAAAAGCAATTAGAAAATTAAATTTAGAAAGCTTTAGCAAACATGCTTTAAATAAAGCCATTAATACATTTAAAGAATTAGGCTCAATAATTGGGATATTGAAAGAAGAAAAAGAGCTTGAAGAAAAAATAGTAGAAGGGTTGATAGAAACAATAGTTGAAGTTAGGGATTATTTAAAGAAGAAGAAGGATTGGTCTATGTCTGATAAAATTCGGGAAAAATTGGATAAATTGGGAATAATTTTAGAAGATACTCCAGAAAAGACTTTATGGAAGTGGAAAGTCTCTTAAATATTTATAAAACGAAATGTTCATAAATACTATTAAGTTTCAATAATAAAGGTACAGGCAGATGAAGGGTGAAGCATATGTCAAAACCATTTTATGTAAAGTTTGAAGTCCCAAAAAATGTTGCTGACAAAGCCTATCAAGTATTACAAATAGCTAGAGATAGTGGAAAAATAAAAAAAGGTACTAATGAAACTACAAAAGCTGTTGAAAGAGGAATAGCAAAGCTTGTATTGATAGCTGAAGATGTAGATCCCCCTCAAATAGTAGCGCATCTTCCAATTCTTTGCGAGGAGAAAAAAGTTCCTTATCTTTATGTTCCTAGTAAATCAGATTTAGGAAAGTATGCAGGAATAGAAGTTCCTAGCGCATCAGTTACTATAATTGATCCTGGAGAAGCTTCTGATGCCCTTAAAGAATTAATAGAGGCTTATGAAGAGCTTAAAAAAGGTAGTGAAATCAAGAAATGAGTTCAGCAAAAAGAATTGAAGAAGTACCAACTCCGGCTGAAGTAACTCAAATAATTGGAAGAACAGGAGCAACTGGAGAAGTTATTCAAGTTAGAGTTAGAGTGCTTGAAGGAAAAGATAAAGGTAGAGTAATAACTAGAAATGTTAAAGGTCCTGTAAGACTTGGAGACATACTTATGTTAAGAGAAACTGAAAGAGAAGCAAAAAAGATAAAGTAATACTTTAAACTCGTAGAGGGAAAGCTATTGCCTAAAGCTTACAAATGTTCTTTTTGTGGAAAAAGCTTTACTTCAAGAGGAATCATGTATATAAGAAATGATAGCTCAATTTTTTATTTTTGTTCATCAAAATGCAGAAAAAGCTTGTTAATTTTAAAAAGAGATGCAAGAAAACTAAAATGGACAAAATATTATGGTAAGAAAGAAAAAGCAGGAAAAGAGTAGAAAAGAATTGAAAGAAAGAACATTTGTTTTTCTTAAACCTGAAGCCGTTATGAGAGGGTTGATTGGAGAAATAATTTCAAGAATAGAAAAAAAAGGATATAACATAGTTGGAATGAAATTGATATGGATGAATGAAGAGCAAGCTAAAAAACTTTATGAAGTTCATAAAAATAAACCATTTTTTAACTCTTTAGTATCGCATGTAACATCAGGTCCTGTTGTTTTAATGGTAATTGAGGGCCCTAATGCTGTAAGTGGCTTAAGAAGCATGATAGGAGCAACAGATCCTTTAAAAGCTGAAACAGGAACAATAAGAGGAGATTATGCTATTGATATAAGAAGTAATGTTATTCATGCTGCTGATAGCATTGAAAATGCTAAAAGAGAAATTGAAATATTCTTTAATGCGAATGAGATATTTTCATACGATAAACCTACTGAAGAAAAGTATTTTTTCAAGTCCTATAAGAATTAAACTATGCGAATCTAAAAATAAACAGGAGGGATTCTTTTGCCAATTCGTCAGCCTATAGTCGTGGTTCTAGGCCATACACCATTTATTCTTAAAAGCTTTTAAGAATAAATGGTGGGCTATGTAGACCATGGCAAAACTACACTTTTAGATAAAATTAGGGGTACTGCTGTAGCTGCAAGAGAGCCTGGACAAATAACGCAGTGGGTAGGCTCTAGCTTAATACCAGCTTATGTTTTAAAAGAAATATGTAGTCCTTTACTTGAAAAATTTAAGTTTCAAATAATAGTTCCTGGTTTACTCTTCATAGACACTCCTGGTCACGAAACTTTCTCCAATTTACGTAAAAGAGGGGGATCTGCTGCAGATATAGCAATTTTAGTAATAGATATAATTAAAGGAGTTGAACCTCAAACAATAGAATCTTTAAATATATTAAAATCTAGAAAAACTCCTTTTCTAGTGGTTGCTAATAAAATAGATTTGATATCGGGTTGGAAACCTAGCTCTAAAGGTTTGTTTACTGAATCCTTTAGCGAACAAAGCCCAGATGTTAAAAGAAAATTAGATGAGCTTTTATATTCCATAATGGGATCTCTTTCAGAGTTAGGTTTTAATTCTGAAAGATTTGATAGAGTAAAAGATTTTAAAACTACAGTAGCTATAGTTCCAGCTAGTGCTAAAACTGGAGAAGGAATTCCTGAATTATTAGCCGTATTAATTGGTTTAACCCAAGCTTACATGAAAGAAGAATTGTTGGTTACTTCAGGACCTGGAAAAGGTACTGTTTTAGAAGTAAAAGAGGAAGTAGGCTTAGGAACAACTATGAATGCAATTATTTATGATGGAATAGTTAAAGTGAATGACACTATAGTGATTGGTGGCAAAGAAGGTCCTATAGTCACTAAAATTAGGGCTATTTTGCTTCCTAAACCCCTTGATGAAATTAGGGATCCAAGGGATAAATTCCTTAGCGTGAATGAAGCTATAGCAGCTTCTGGAGTAAAAATAGTAGCACCCAATTTGGAAAACGCTTTAGCAGGCTCAAGCCTTTATGTTGCTATGAATGAAGAAGAAGTTGAAAAACTTTCTAAATCTATTGTTGAAGAAGTTGAAAGCCTAAAAATAAAAACAGATAAAACTGGAATAATTCTAAAAACCGATACTTTAGGATCATTAGAGGCTTTAACGAATTACTTTTCTAGCATTAACGTACCAATTAGATTAGCTGATGTTGGTGATGTTTCTAAAAGAGAAGTAATAGAAGCCGAGGTTGTAAAACAAAAAGAAAGGCTTTATGGAGTAGTTTTAGCATTTAATGTTAAAGTCCTTCCAGATGCTGAAGAAGAAGCTCTTCATGCTGGAATTCCAATTTTTAAATCAAACATAATCTATCATCTAATAGAAGAATATACAAGATGGTTAGAAAAAGAAAAGCTTGAGGCTTTAAAACTAGAACTCAATAATTTAATTAAGCCTGGAAAGATTAAAGTTATGCCTGGATACGTGTTTCGTAGAAGCAAACCTGCAATAGTTGGAGTTGAAGTTTTAAGTGGAGCAATAAAGCCTAAATATCAATTAATTAATGAAAAAGGAAAGGAAATAGGAGAGATTTTAGGAATACAAGATAAAGGTAAAAATATAAGCGAGGCTTTAGCAAATTCAAAGGTTGCTATTTCTATAGATAAAGCAATAGTTGGTAGACATATAAATGAAGGAGAAACTCTATATGTAGCTGTTCCAGAATCACATGTAAAAATCCTTTTAACTAAGTTTAAGGAAAACTTATCTATAGACGAGCTTCAAACTCTTGATGAATTGATAAAGATCATGAGAAAAATTTATCCACTTTGGGGATTTTAACATAAAGTAAGCTTTATAAATTAAGGAGTTAAAAATGATTTAAAATTGGAGATGCAAATACGATATGGCTAAGTTTAAGCTTATAGTTTCAGATCCAAAAACAGGAAAATCAAGTACTTTTGAGCTTGAGGGAGTTAAAGCTCAGCCTTTAATAGGACATAAGATTAATGATATCGTTGATGGAACAATTATTGGAATTGGTTTTAAAAAAATAAAAATAACAGGCGGTACTGACAAAGATGGTATACCTATGAGAGTTGATGTTCATGGAGGTGCAAAGAAATATATTTTAATATCAAATGGAGCAGGAATTAATCCAAAAAAGCCAGGTGAAAGAAGGCGTAAACTAGTAAGGGGGAACACAATAATAGAAGAAACCTATCAAATAAATGCTGTTGTTGTTGAATAAAATGTTTAAAGCTTGGGTGAAAAATGTTTGGATTTTAAAATAATAAATGAATTTTACAATCCTCTTCTCCAAAGAAAAGAGCTTTTAATAGAAATAATTCATCCTAATAAAAGTACTCCTGAAAGGTATAGTATTAGAAAAAGTTTAGCCTTAAAGTTTAATACTGAAATCAACAATTTATACATTCGAAAAATGGAATCTAAAACTGGAAAAAACTCTACTTTATGCGAAGTTGAAATTTATGAAAATGAAAAAATAGCAAAAGCTATATTACCAAAGCATATTATAATAAGGAATTTACCTCCTGAGCAAAGAGTTAAAAAGCCTAAGGAATCAAAAGCTAAAAAGTGATTTAAGATGAGTAAGAATGCTAAAGAGCATAAAAGCGAAAAAATGAAAGCTAGAGTTAGGTTTGTATACGATATAAACTTTGAAAAAGAAACGATTAAATTGAAGAATAAAAAATGTCCAAGATGCGGAAGCATAATGGCTTTTCATAAATCTCCAGTTGAAAGATGGACTTGTGGATCATGTAGTTATACTGACTTCATTAAGAAGTCTTAACTAGCTTCATGCTTTTGATTATACTTTTAGCCTCATTTTTTTTAACCTCATTCACTTTTACAACTACTATCCCTAAATTAGGTTGACCATAGATAATTATTGAACCATTTGGAGCCAATGCTATAGCTACTAAAGCTAATAAATCCTCCTCGCCATCTACTAAAACTAAAGAATCTTTATGCTTTATAGCTTCTTCAACAGCTTCTAAACTTGTTAAATTTATTGTTCCAGGATCGTTTTTTATTAAAAAAAATCTTTTCGCTTTAAAGTTAAAAGGCTTAATTCTTTCCCTCATTTCTTTATTATCTATTATGCGAACATTAACTGAAATTTTTGCTTTTGCTGTACTTCTTGAAACTGCATCACCAACACAAATTACCATTGAAGGTTTATCCTTTCTTATAATCTCTTTCAACTTATTCATGTTTTGTGATGAGTTACCAATTAACAATTCCCCTATAGGAGCTTTTAATTTAGCCCTTAATTCATCAGTTAATTCATAGTAAGCCATTTTTTACCTTACACGTAAAGCATATTTTCCTGGAACCTTTATATCCATTTTTTTCGCTATATCTGAGCTTTCTACATCTATTATTATAAGTAAACCTTCCCAATCAGTGCTTAAATTTGAAGATTTACAATTTGGACATATAGGGCCATTACTTATCATTCTACAATTCCTACAAGCTTTTAAAATCAAGTTTCTTTTCCTCTAAATTTTTTTATATCTTCTTCTATCCATTCTTTTTTACCTAAAAAAGGTTGACGCATGGTTAATCCTATTTTACCGCTAGAACCTCCTTTAGGAAAGCTTACTGCTATTATTCTTGCTCTTACATGATCTCCTTTTACAAGTTTTCTTTGAGTTTCTTTTCCTATCAAAGCTCCATGCTTCCCATCATAGTTAATGAAGTCATCCATTATTTGGGAAACATGTAAAAGTGCATCTTCTGGTCCTATTCTTACGAAAGCTCCAAAATCCATTACTTCAATTACTTCTCCTTCAACTACTTCATGCAATTCAGGATAAAAAGTAAGTAATTTAAAAGTTGCTTTATGGTAAGTTGATCCATCTCCTGGAAGTATTTTTCCAATTGGGTCAACTTCTACATCAGTAATAAGTATAACGTATCCTAGCTCATTGTCGACTATATTTTCATATTTCATTTTTATTTTTTCATAAGCAACTTCTTTTAATGGTTCTCCAAACCTATTTGGTGGAATTCTAACCATATCTTCTATTGTTAAGAGCATAAACATTTTTTAAAGCTCCTTTAAACTTGATCATTACATACAAAATACGAACTATACTGCTTCATTAAGTTTGTTTAATTACTCGATAAAGTTCGTTACTTGAGATATATAAATCCTTTTAATTATTAATTCATATTTAAATTATAAAGTTTTAAAAGCAACTGTTATATTTACTTTCCAAGGGATTAAAGATGAGAAGCACTCTATGGAAAGGTTTTGGATTTGGGATAACTTCTGGAGTTATCACTACTTTAGGAGTTATAAGCGGGTTGCATACAGGAACACATTCTAAGCTTGCAGTTTTAGCAGGTATAATCGTATTGGCAATATCAGATGCACTATCAGATGCTATGGGAATTCATGTATCTGAAGAAGCTGAAATGGAGCATACAACTAAAGAATTATGGGAATCTTCATTTTTCACATTTACATCAAAGCTTATTTTTACTTTAACTTTCATTTTTCCAGTGTTATTTCTAGAGCTACATGCTGCAATAATTGTAAGCGTGCTTTGGGGATTATTTCTAATAATGCTATTCAGCTTTTACATGGCAAAATCGCAAAAACAAAACCATTATAAAGTGATTGCTGAGCATATTTTTATCACAATTTTAGTAGTTTTATTAACTCATTACACTGGAGATTTAATCTATGAAGTTTTCAGGAGTTAAAATGATTTTTAACTAAAAATTTTAATTTTCTTTTTGCTTAATTTATAATAGTTAGAATTAGGTTATTCGATTATGCCTAGGATAATTGTTATAATTACAATAGGATTTAGGAAATTATATGAAAAAGTTGCAAAATGGTTAGAAAGCATGAGGTTTGATTCTTTATTCTTAGCCTTCCCGAAAGATTTTGAGCCTTTTTTAAAAGCATTTGTTTATGGATCGATTTCTGAGCAAGATTTTTGGAAAAGTTATAGATACTTAACAAGCTTTCATGAACCATTTATAAATTCATTAAAGTACAAACTTACTCCTATATTGAATTGTTTAAGGAATATTTTTATGAAAAATAAAAGCATAAAACTCCATTGCTATAAAAGCTTATCGAGTTACATTAATCTTAATAAAATTTCTGAGAAAATTCTTTTATTAGGGTTTAAATCAAAAATCTCTAATAAAGTGAATGTAAGTGAATGGAAATATACGCTAAAAGAAGAAATCGATATAATTAAAAATTCATGGTTTGAAGAAATAAATAATATCATAGAGAATGCATATTTTAACAATGAAAATGTATTACTTTACAATGGATCAATTAAATCTTTAAAAGAATTTTTAGAACTTAATGGATTTGAAGTAAAGTTATTACTTTTAGAACCAGTTTATTGGTATTCTCCTTTGGATGTTCTTAGGTCTTTAATATCGACTAGAGGAATTGAAAAACTTAAAGATGAAGAAGTAGAAAAGTGTATAAAAATCCATATTAAGTATTTGGATTATATTTTATTAAGCGAGAATATAGATAATGCTCATGAATCATGGGTTAAAGATAATATAAAGTGGTTTTGTTGATGAGTAAAATTGAAATAGATAAGCTTTATACTTATAGGCTATTATATCCAAGGAATGTAGTTTTAGTTAGTTGTGTTGATAAAAATGGAAAAGCAAATATTATAACTGTAGCATGGTCAATGCCTTTATCTATTGATCCTCCAATGGTTGCAATAAGCATATCCCCAAAAAGATATTCTTATAGGCTTATTGAAGATACAAAAGAATTTGTAATAAACATCCCAACAATGGAAATTTTAAAAAATACTGTTATATGCGGCAAAGTAAGCGGTAAAGAATATGACAAATTTGAAAAAGCTAAGTTAACTCCAATACCCGCTAAATCAGTTAGACCTCCTATAATAAAGGAATGTATTGCTCATCTTGAGTGTAAGCTTATAAATCTATTGATTACTGGCGATCATGGTTTATTCATTGGAGAAGTAATAATGGCTTATGCTAATGAAGTTTTTAATAAAGGAATTTATGACGTAAAAAAAGTAAAAATGATATATCATGTTGGAGGAGATTATTACACAAGCTTGAGCCCAAGCATTATAGAATTTTCATTTTAAAAAGATTGTTTAATTCCATTTATTATGAATTCTATTGCTATAGCAGCTATAAAAACAGCCATTATCCTTGCAATAACATCTGATCCAGTTTTACCTAAAAGATTGTAGATCTTATCGATAAGATTAAGTGAAATCCATACAAGCATAAATACTGTTAAAACAGCTATTATTGTTATGTAAAAGCCAGAAGTTTGTAAAAGAACCATAGTAGTTGTAATAGCTCCTGGACCAACTAGTAAAGGAAAGGCTATAGGAACTATACCTACGCTTTCAGAAGAAAGCCCCTTTTCACGCCAACCTCCATAAATAAGAATTTTTATTGCTATTATGAGTAATAAAATTCCTCCAGCAATCATAAAGCTATATAATGATATGCCAAAAAGCCTTAATAGGCTATGGCCAATCATTGCAAAAATTAATAAAAGAATAAAAGCTGTAATGCTTGCTAAATTAAAGACCTTTTTTCTTTCCCTACGATTCATTTTTTCAGTCATTGTCATGAAGATGGGTATATTTCCTAATGGGTCGATTATTACTAAAAGGGCCATTATGGATTTCAAAAGTTCATAAGAAATAGTTTCTAGCATCAAATTAACTTCCTTGTTTTATATTTTAATGTTAAAGTATTTAAAGCTTTAAGTGTAAAGCTTAAATTTGCATGATGTTAACTTTTTAAAAGAAAACATCGTTAATGGATTGGAGGCTTAAGATTTTGTCCAAACCTTTAAAGATTTTTGGATCCTTGATTTCAGAAGTTATAAGGAAAGGTCTATGTACATATTGCGGAACTTGTATGGCTTCATGTCCAGTTAATATATTGGTTCCTACAGAAGAAGAAAAGCCTACTATGAAAGGTGTATGTAATTTATGCGAGCTTTGCTATTATGGATGTCCTAGAGTGGAGCTGCCTTTATATGAAATTGAGAAAAAGATTTTTGGAAAAGTAAGAACAATAAACGAAGATTTAATTGGTGTTACAAAAGGAATTTACAAAGCTAAATCAACTGATGAAGAAATCTTAAATGCTTGTCAAGATGGAGGTGTAGCAACTTCTTTGCTTTTATACGCTATAGAAAAAGGTTTTGTTGATTTTGCGGTCGTAACCAAAGGAGGATCTAAGAATCTATGGAAACCTGAGCCTTTTTTAGCATTTAAAAAAGCTGAGCTATTGGAAGCTAGCAAATCCAAATACTCTCCAAGTGCATCTGTTAGCATGATAGCAGATGCTGCTTTAGGATATCCTAATTCAAAAATAGCTTTTATAGGATTACCATGTCAAATCCATGGAATTAGAAGATTACAAACATCTTTTAAAGGAAACAAAAAAATTGGAGACCATGTAGCCATAACCTTAGGAATTTTTTGTGAAGGAAGCTTCCATTATAAAAAGCTTTTCATAGAAACTCTTCAAGCCAATTACAATCTTGATTTAAAATCCATAGATAAATTTGAAATAGCTAAGAATAATTTTAAAGCATATAAAAGAAATGAAACTATTTTAGAATTGCCTTTATCTGATATTCTTCAATTCCTTATAGAAGGTTGTAAAAAATGTCAAGACTTTACAGCTGAATTAGCGGATATATCGATTGGAAATGCTGGATCTCCTAAAGGCTGGTGTACAGTTTTAACACGATCAGAAGCTGGAGAAAAATTGTTTAAAGAAGCTTGCGATCATGGCTTATTAGAATATGAGCCGTTAGAAAGCTCTAGCCTAACTGTTCTAGAAAAACTATCAAAAATAAAGAAGATGAATGAAGCCCCATACATAAAGACCTAAACTAAAATTAAAAATTGAATTTTTATAACCTTTTAGCGATAGTAAATTGACATTCATTTAAATTTTTTTGCTCATACTTTTTCTTCATATTTACTTTTAAAAAGTATCCAGTATATCCACAATTGATACAAGAATAAACTGTTTTTTTGTTATTTTTAATTCCAATCTCTATTTCTCCAGTTTTTTCCATGATCGAGTTACATCTAGGACATTTTCTTTTTTTATAAAGTTTTGATATCCAATTGAATATGCCCATAAGATTGCACCACTCAACTTTTATAGAAATAGGAAATATGGATATTTTAGCAACATTTATGTTAATAAAATTTATTGTAAAAGTAAAAAATTAATAAGTAACTTTGAAGAATTTAATTTTAAGCTATAAAGTAGCGGGGGTACCCAAGTCAGGACAAAGGGGCAGGTCTCAAGCTTTAAAGAGTGCTAAACTTAAGATCTGCCACAGTTTAGAAATCCTGTGGCGTAGGCCTTCGTGGGTTCGAATCCCACCCCCCGCACCAATATGTTAAAATTTGAGGAGCTCATCCCAAACGGTTATTCCTTATAAGCCATCGGATCTTTAGGCTTCGTAAATATTTTGCCTCCGTTGTCGTATTCACCTGTCACGCATTTCCATCTCGCTCGATTAAGGTGCCTACCTCCTTAACTTTATGAGCCACTTTAGTCACACGTTCCTGTTCGTCTTTAAAACGCGCGCTAAACTCGCACATGAAAAAGATAATCACTGATGATATCTCAGACTCTTAATCAGTCCAACTACGCGTTTCCTACCCTTATCTGTAACAACGAAATTTCCGTTTCGCTTGGTTAAAAGATCATCTTTGAGTAGCGGATTTACAAGAAGGTCAAATTATTCTCCGAAAAACAAGAAGAATGAATTTACTGATGTCTCCATGCTCTCGTCTCCTCCTACTCAAGCCTAAATTTCACAACCTACAGATTATATTTATTAAATGTCCGAAACTTTTAAAACTTCTCAACCGCCTTCGCGCACGTGCATGACTGGCAATTGGAAATTCTTCAACATGATTTCAAATGCTATGAACCTAACAGAACCAGCGAATTGTAGTTGGTTAGGAAAAAACAAACCCTAATGAAAGTGCGCGCTATACGACGGCTACAGATACGCAGTGCACTTTCCCTTTTCCTTGCTCTTCGGTTTTAGGCATTGAAGGCTTAGGTTCGACAAGCCATCCATCTAGCAAGCATCCATAAAAGGATGCGACTATGGAAAAAAGGGAAAGGGGGTTTCATCGCCTCTGTCTCTTCGCCGCTACAACGACAATGGAGGCCAAGCCTACTAAAGCGATGTAAGGCGCTAGAATCACAAGCTTATCGATTGAGTAGAGCTCTCCTCCAACATATTGTGGAGGCCTAGCTGGGGGAGCTGGAATGTATACTTTATAAGTTACGTAATCACTCTGACCGTCGGTTTGATCTGGAGCGAAATCCGTGCCGAACGGTTTTCCAGCGAATACCATGTCTATGGCGTCAGGGTTACCGATGATTGAAAGGGGACAGCTGAACTCCACTACGTTGTTAGAGAAGGCGGAAGGGAAAAAGTCTATGAATTCGAATTTAGGCTCCCCGTTCACCTTCGATACCTTGAAGACCCCGAAGAAGTAGTTAAGACCGTCATCGATATGAAGCGGCCCTGTTATAATATAATCCACGCCTATATCCAGCTTCAAATCTTCATCGCCACTGACCCCGGTCTCTATGTTTTGATCGGTATCTAAACCAACAGCGTATGGAGGGCTAAAGCCGTTCTCTTCATTCATATCCCACTGTGTAAACACGACTTCTCCTCGTACTTTGATCATGAAGTATAGGTTCGAGTCGTCGTTTGTTACATAGCATTCCAAAAGGTCGTAGTTTTCTGTTTCGTCCTCACTCCGATCCGTGACTATTGGAGTTATGCCGACCCAGTCTTTAGCGTCTCCATCGATCTTTATTGTGATGTTTGACCTTGAGCTAGCCTGTGAAGCATAGGCGAAAGCGAAGATTAAAATCAACGTTAAAATGATTGCTAGGAGAAGCTTGCTTGCCTTTTTAGAGCCACTGCTCCTTCTCTCTAAGCTCATTTTTCACGCCTCATGTGGTATGTTTCCCCTTAGGCCTAAGGGGAGAACTATTAAAAAATTCTTCATATTTAATATATAAATGCATTTGTCGAAATTCTATATATTTTTTAGATTTATCGAGACTCTAGACTCCTCTGAAATTATGATTTCCCCTTCATCAGTTTTCGTTATTTGATGGATTTCAGATCAAGAAGAACTGCTTCAATCCCAACCCATTGTACTGGCTTAAGTTTTAATTTTAACTCGCCTAAATGCCCTTTATAAATAATGTTTTAAAAATGCGCTTACACCATCCTCCTCAACGTGAACCCCTACGACATATAGGCGCATCCAGACATCAATAACCTTTAGGCCGAAGCTACCTGTCTTATACAGTATGCTTTATTAACGAATCTAAAATGTGTCTTAGCTCTGAGCAAAGCTTGGGCATGAAATTAGGCCTGCATCACCGAGCAGCAAGCAGCTTCAGACAGCTCACCAATATTAAAATATTTTCCAAGTAAATTTAAGTTGAAATTTCACCCGCACTATATTCCAGAACTAAAATTAGCAAGAATTGAGCTCTTTTTGGCTAAAAGTTAAGTCGCTAAAATTTTTACTTGATTTTTTAGTACTAAATCTATTTTACTTCTAGGTTTGAAACATCAAATTTATGTAGGGGAATGCGCATTCATGTCCCAATGTGAGTTAGCAAGGCTAAGCGATACGAGAAATGAGATAGCTTGTTGGGCTATTGAAAGCTCAGATCATTCAACGATTTAGTTAAAGAAACTACTCAAGTAAGAGGGAAGTTGAGGGCATTTTGTATAGGCTTTGGAAGGAGGGCTTATTCTAAGGACAGATAAAACATTCATGAAGGGCTTGGTGATATCTAGCTGTAGACTTTACTTAAGCCCATAGAAAGTTTTTCATTAAACTTCATGAATCATTCACAAAAATTTCAGATTGATGGTTTTTCCCCTCTTTTTAAGCTTAATTTCTTTATAGTTTTTAGCTTCCTTCTTTTCAGCAAGATGTCTAAAAAGCTTCCATAGATATTATCTTGAGTTCTGAAAGAAATTTCATTCTCATTGCGGTTTGGTGTTACTATGGCTTCCCTTAATAAGCTTGGATCCATGTTTAAGAATAAGAATTAGAGACTCGACTCGATAAGTTTTTTCCAAAGATAGGGATGGAGCTTTAAAATGTTGAGCCCTTAACCCACCTTTCTCTAAAGGATAATATCCTAAAATGCTTTTATTATCTGGATCTGGACCTATTTCACGCATAACAGCTTCAACAGCTTCTTTAACGCTTAATTTTTCTAAGCATAAAGCTTTTAA
>JAVZFM010000015.1:0-17634 GCA_038872815.1 Bathyarchaeia archaeon | reverse complement strand
AAACCTTTCTCCATATCTATTTAAAAGCCAACCAGGTCCATAACGTCCTGCTGTGGATAAACAGAATGGAACATCAACTCCTTCTAGGGCTGGAGGCCATACAAAGCATCCTGGTAAAAACATTGGAAATTCCATATCGATAAGTTCAGCACCAGCTCTATAAGCCATTGCAATTCCATCTCCAGTCAATTCTTCTGGTGCAGTTGTAAAAGGATAAATCCTCATGTATCCGCCTGTAGCTAGTACTATAGCTTTTGCTTTAAACAATATGAATTCTCCAGTTTTAAGGTTTAATCCAACAGCTCCAACTACACGTTTTCCTTTTGTTAAAAGATCAGTGACCATAGTATCCTCTATAACTTCTACACCACTTTCCTTGACTTTTTTCTTTAAAATTGGCATGAGCCTAGTTCCAGGAATAAATACACCTCTTGGATAAGTATGTCCAGAGGAATGCATTACCCACTCAATTTTAACTCCCCAATCCACTAAATCCTTTAGTCTTTCAGGAGCTTCTTTTACATGTATTTCAACTAATTTTTGATTGTTTAGATATTTCCCACCTTTAACGATGTCTTCAAAAAATTTTTCTTTACTATCTCTTGGATCTGTACCAGAAAGCCATGGAAATAACTCAGACAAGCTTTTACTATCTACATCTAGATCAGCATCTCCTGTTACTGTTGCTCCACACTTACCTAGCCTACCTTTTGTTGCTATGGTTACTTTTACGCCTTGTTTAGCAGCTTCTATAGCTGCAGTAGATCCTGCTCCTTCGCTACCAACTATCAACACATCAGTCTCTATAATTTTATCAACTAATTTACTTAATTCACTCAAGAGTAATTCACCAGTTAAGTTTTATATCTTAAAACTATTTATAATTTATGGTAAGAGTGAGTTTAATTATGAGTTGATAATTATGCTCGATAAACTAGAAAAAACAATTATCGAAAAAATAGATTTGTTAAAGGATGATTTGATATCGCTTACTAAAGATTTAGTTTCAATACCTACTGTTAACCCTCCTGGAGAAAATTATGAAGAATGTATAAAATTTTTGAATGAAAAGCTTAAGGAATTTGGAGCAAAAACTGAAGTAGTCGAAGTTCCTAGCGAAAAGCTTCAAGAATTAGCGCCTCATGGAAAGGGATTGCCTAGACAAAGCATAATCTCAAGAATTCCTTTTAATGAAGAAAGTGAGGGCATACATTTGCATTTTAACGGTCACTATGATGTTGTACCAGCAACAGGAGAGTGGAAAACAAATCCTTTTGATCCTGTGATTAAAAACTGGAAGATTTATGGAAGAGGAACAAGCGATATGAAAGGTGGAATAGCAGCTATGATTATTACAGCTAAAGCCTTGTTAAACTCTAATCTGGATTTAAATGGTATGTTATCGCTTTCTTTTACTCCAGATGAGGAAACTGATGGATTTGCTGGAGCTGGGTTTATTACTAAAGAAGGGTTTATAAAAGCAGATTATTGCATAGTTGGAGAGCCTTCTGGCTGTTTAAATATTTGGAATGCTCATAAAGGAGCTTTATGACTTGAGCTTACAACTTTTGGAAAATCAGCTCATGGCTCAACACCTTGGCTTGGGATAAATGCTTTCGAAAAAATGGTAAAAATAGTTAATGTAATAGATAAAGAATTAAAGCCTTTGCTTAAGAATAAAGTCAGTAAGTTTCCTACAATACCTCCTGAAGGAAACACAGCTACAGTAATGCTTGGAGGAATCATTAAAGGTGGCGCTGCCATAAACATAGTCCCTGATAGATTTACAATTAGTATCGATAGACGCTTTATACCAGAGGAATCTATAGATGAAGTTAAAGCTGAAATATTTAACTTATTAAATAAACTAAGGCTTCAAGACCCAGATCTTAAATTTGAAGTAAGTATAAAAGCTGAAACGAATTCATGCTTAACTCCATTGAATTCTCCTATATGTAGAGTTACTTCTCAAGCTATAAAAGATTTGATTGGTAAAGAGCCATCGATTACTATGTGTATAGGAGCTATGGATATGAGATATTTTTCAAATATTGGAATTCCAACAATTGCATATGGGCCTGGATCCATTAATGTTGCTCATTCAGAAAACGAATATGTAAGCATAGAAGACCTTATAATGGCATCAAAGATATATGCATTAACAGCTGTAAGAATTTTAAAAAATAAGGGGTTTAAAGCTAAACCATAGTTAAGCATAAAACAGCTTTTTGTACATGAAGCCTATTTTCAGCTTCATCGTATATAACTGAATGTGGTCCATCTAAAACATCGCTTGAAATTTCATAATTTCTATCAACTGGAAGACAATGCATAACTATACTATTCTTAGCTGTTAAATCCATAAGCTCTTGATTTAAAGTCCAATCTTTATATTTATCCATGATTTCTTTTTCTTCTTTTTGGCCTATTTCTCCATAATTTAGCGTAGTATGGTTTCTCATATAGACTATATGAGCTCCTTCTAATGCTTCTTTTAAATCTGTTGTTTCTTTAAATGATCCTCCACTTTCTTCTGCATTTTTCTTTGCTTGTTCTATTATTTTTGGATCTAGCGTAAATTCCTTTGGTCTAGCATAAACAACATCCATTCCATACCTACTCGCTATAAGAATGTTTTCTTGAGGAACTGCTGGAACTCTAAATGCACTTGGAGAATATGCCCATGCTTGAACATATTTTTTATTTTCATATTTTTGAAACTTTTCTTTAATAGTAAGCATATCTGCTAAACCTTGACATGGATGGTAAACATCTGTTTCCATGCTTATTACTGGAATTTCTGACCATTTTGCATATTCACGAATTATTTGCTCCCCTTCTCCATAATTAGAAGTATAAACTCTGACGCCTATTCCATGTCCATATCTGCTTAATACTTTCACTGTATCCTTAATTGCTTCAGGAGCTCCTGGATCACCTAAACGCATCGTTTTTGTTTCTAAATAATGTGCATGGCCTCCAAGTTGAGTCATTGCTGCTTCAAAAGAATTCCTAGTTCTAGTTGAAGTTGCATAAAAAATCATAAAAAATGTTTTATCCCTTAAATATCTATGCGGTATGCCTATTTTGAATTTTCTTTTTAAGTCTAAAGCTAAATCAAAAACAGTTTCAAGCTCTTCAAGGCTCCATTCTTGACATGAAAGCAAATGCTTTCCTTTTAATAAGCTTGGTATAGATCTTACCAAATCTATTTCACCTTCTTAAGCTCCACCTGCAAATGGTGGGATAAAAGCTACTTCATCATTATCGTTTAAAGTTGTTTCTAAACCATTTAAAAATGTTATTTCACGCCCATTTACAAGGATTATTACATGTTGTTGAAGTTTTCCAGTTTTAGAATCTATAATTTTTTCTTTAAAAGATTTTTCAAAACGATTACTCAATTCTTCTATTAAAGTTTTAATTGTAGAGCTAGGGGGGAGCTCTAACGCTACTTCCTTTTTACCACCTATGAAATCTCTCATATAAGTTGCAAACCTAATGTTAACTTTAGGCATTTATGCTTCCTCATGAATTAATAAATTGATAGAGTATCTCCATCTTTAAGCTCAGTGTTTATACCTTTAAGGAGTTGAATGTTTACTCCATTCAATAACACTCTATGAGCTTTTTGTTTTTCTTCAATCGATGGGTAATAGCGAATATCGTTTGTTTTGGGATCGATTATCATTTTTTTAAATTCCTCTCCATATTTCTTTATTAATTTGTCAATTACATTTCTAATTGTTGGATTAGGTTCTTCTATTGTGATTTCTTCTTCTCTTTTATTTCCAACAAAAGTATAAAGATGTAACAAATACCTAACTTTAACTTTTATTTGCTTATTCATTTCATGATCACTTCCTTTTTTCTAAAGGTTTAGGAAGCTTTCCCATTTTTTCAAGCTCATCAGCTACATACTTTAAGCCTAATTTTTTAAGTTTTTCTCTTGTAGGAAGCCCAGTTTTTACATCCCATTCTCTACTTTCGTAATATTCATCAAGCATTTGATCAAGCCACTCTGCGCAATAATGGCCTTTTGATGGCCCTCTTGGAATAGGTTCTTTTAAAAGCCTTTTAGGCTGAGTATCATCCTTTCTTGTAATTCCTTCTCTAACATTAAAAGCCCTTTCTATATTGTTTATTCTTTCACCTATTGTAACAAGCTCTTCTGGTTTTATATCCCATCCTGTAACTGCTGCAAGTATCTTTGCAAGAGGCTCAGGGAATAACAATGCTGTTCTAGTAATGTATTTACACATTTCAAGCGAATCAGCAACTGCGCGCATATCTTCGTGGAATTTTACACATCTTCCTTGACCTTCAGCAGCAAACCTATCAGCTGCGCTTTTTGATCCAAAAAGTTTTTCAGCCAATTCTGGAGCCATCATATAGCTTGATGCAGCTAAAGCTCTTAAATGATCTCCTCCTCTACTCGCTACTGCATAGCCTAAGGCGCCATATCCTGATACTGCTCTTGGATCTACAGCTGGAGTTTCCATTCCTTTTATATGAACAGCAAATTCTTCAGATCCTTTTCCTATTTTTTCAGATGCTCTTTTTACTCCTTCAGCAAGTATATTTCCAAAGCCCTCCCTATAAGCTATTTTCCTTATCATTTCTAATATAGCATCTGAATTTCCCCATGTAAGCTCTATTCCATCAGTATCCTCTTTAGTGATTATTCCTTTTTCATAGCATTCCATTGCCCAACCTATAACAGCACCAGCAGATATAGTATCCATGCCTAGAGTATCGGCTAGAGTTGATCCTTTACATATAGAGGCAAGGTTTCTATTTCCACATCTTGTTCCAAAAGCCGTTATGGTCTCGAATTCACAACTATCGCCATAGCAAGCATAAGGACCGCTCTCAACACGATAAAACTTATCGCAATGGAATGGGCAACTAAAGCAAGCTTTATGCTTTACTGAATACTTTGATATGAAAGTTTCTCCACTTACTTCTTCAAACCATTCAACCCAAGCCTCTTTGCTATTATAAGCTGTGTTGGCTCCATACTCATTATAAAGGGTTAACAAGCCAGGAGTACCATAATCGGCATAAAGCCTATAGAACAAATCTGTCATAAGCACATCATAAGATTCTAAAGTTGCTTTTTCAAGGTCATTTGGTCTAGCTATTTTCACTCCTTTGCTTCCACGAACAGCTATAGCTTTAAGCTTTTTAGAGCCCATAACTGCGCCCATGCCAGTACGACCAGCAGCTCTTCCTAACTCTGTTATAACGCATGCAAACCTAACTAGGTTTTCTCCTGCAGGCCCTATGCTAACTACTCTTATGTTTGGATCTCCAATTTCACTAATTATTTCTTTTTCAACTTCCCACGTAGTTAATCCCCATAAATGCTTTGCATTCCTTAATTCTACATAATCATCATCTATCCATAAATAAACTGGCTCTTCTGCTCTTCCTTGGAAAACAATGTTTGCATAACCAGCATACTTAAGCTCAGCGGCCCAATGTCCTCCAGAGTTTGCATCACCAAGTATGCCAGTAAGCGGAGATTTTGCGCTTACAGTATATCTACCAGCTGCAGGAGATAAAGTTCCGTTTAAAGGTCCAACACCAAATATTAATCTGTTTTCAGGGCTAAAAGGATCTGTTCCTGCTAGAACTTCATCAAAAAGGATTTTAGAATTTATTCCCCGTCCTCCTAAAAAATTAAATGCAAGCTCTTTTGTTAAAGGTTGTTTAACTATTTTTTTATTAGTTAAATCTATTCTTAAGATATAATTAGCCCATCCACCATAATGTTCAGAAATAGACAAGCTTTCTACACCTCCAATTTATACAATTTTAAAGTAAGAGTTGGTTTTGTAATGCTACTTGCATGTTTCATTCTTTTTTGCATAGCAATTTGTTCAGGATCTATATACCTTACAGCTTTAGTTACACAAACCTCTATACATTTTGGAGCCCCCCCGCATAAATCGCATTTGATAGCTTTTCCTTTATTTGGATGAAGAGTAATTGCTCCAAATGGGCAAGCCTCTATGCATTTTCCGCAGCCTATGCATAGCTCATCGTTTACTTTTACTATATTGATGTTAGGATCGATTGTCATTGCTCCTTCAACTGGACAAGCCTCTTTACAAGGTGGAAGGCTACAATGATAGCATAGAATTGGAAGGTCTATACCATCATGTTTAAAGCTAATTACTCTAATCCTTGATGTTCTTGGATTACATTCTCCTTCTTTTACTAATGAGCACTCCATTTCACATGATCTACAACCAGTACATAACATAGGATCTGGTACAAGAACTTTTTTCAAATAGTATTACCTCCCTTTAACTTAATTTTCTTTTTTATTTTCGTATATCATAATATATAATCTATTCTTTAATGATACTATATATAAATTTCTAGAGTTATCGCAACTGATCAATGGTAGTACTTAATGAAGTTTTTAATGAATAATCAAAAACTAACTGAAAAAAGCTCAATCTTCTAAGCCTTCCTGTTTTTGATTAAATTTAATCCAAGCGTTTAAGCGCAGATTCCTAAAAAGTTTTGATACATCAACTTCAGCAAATAGTTCCCTTTCTATTTTTAACTTCTACATCTCTTAAGAATAACCTTGCTTCTACTCTTTTTTACAGCTAAATTACTTTATAAAGTGTTTTGAAAGTTCTTCGATATTCTTTTTGTTTAGTACTATACGTAGAACCTGTATCTACGAGCATTCTGTTTCCTTTATTATTCTTTCATGAATATTTACATTTACGTAAATGTCTTTTCTTGTTAGTCTTAATGAATACCTCTTATTATGATTAAGCCTTAAGCTTTTTATTCACTTTTTATGCTTTTTATGAATTCACATTTTTTCCAAAGCTCGTTAATGCTTTCTTTTATTTTAGGAATAATTTCAAGCTCATTTTTTTCAACAAGCTCTCCATCTTTAACTAAAACTTTTCCATCGACGATTACAGTTTCAACATCGCTTCCATAGCCACAGTAAACTAGCATGGATATAGCATTTCCAAAAGGGATATATCGTGCTTTATTTGGATTAACTATTTGAATATCTGCTTTTTTATTAGGCTCAATAGAACCTATTTCTTTATCCATTCCTATTGCTTTTGCAGCACCTATTGTTGCCATTTCTAAAACGTTTAAAGCTGAAATGCTTGTTGGATCTAAGCTTGATAGCTTATGCAACAAGGCTGTAGTCCTTATTACTTGATACATGTCTTGCGTATAGCTTCCAAGTCCATCAGTTCCAAGCAATAGCTTTATTCCATACTTCATTAAAAGAGGTATAGGAGCAATACCAAATCCTAAAAGCATGTTACTAATTGGACAATGGGTTACGCTTGTTTTGCTTTCTTTAAGCAATTCAATATCTTTAAGGTTTAGCCATATTCCATGAACTATATTTGTTCTTGGCCCCAATATTCCTAAATTTTTTAGGAATTCTAATTCCCTTTTTCCATATTTCCAAAGCGTATTTTCAACTGAGCTTAATGTTCCACAAGAATGAATTTGAATGTTAGCCTTTAGTTCTTTAGAAACGCTTGCTATTTCTTCAAGTAATTCTTTTGAACACATCCCAAATCCTCCAGGTCCAAGCCAAACTCTTATTCTTCCATTATCGGCAAGATTCCATTTTGAATAAAACTTTTTAAATTCTTTTATTGATTTTCTCAATTCCACGATTAAATCTTCAGGAACCCCTTGATCAATAAAACCATAAGCCAAAATTCCTTTTATTCCAAATTCATGAATTGCTTTAGCAATAGCTTCAATGCTTTCAGGATCTTTATGCCAAAAATGGTTTTCAATAAAAGTAGTAGTCCCTGATTTTAACATTTCTATACATGCTAAAATAGATGCCATATAATAATCTTCTTTGCTTGCTTCGCTTCCAACTTTAAAAACATAATTAGTGTCCCAATTTGGAAAAGGAATATCATAAGTAATTCCCCTCAATAACAATTGTGAAATATGTTGATGCCCATTTATAAATCCTGGTAAAACCAATTTTCCAGATGCATCTATTGCTAAATCAAATGACTCTTTTATGTTTCCTTTTTTAACTTCTTCGATCTTATCATTTTCGATTAATATCGAACCTTCATGGATTATTTCTCGATTTTTGTTCATAGTAATTATGGATGCATTTTTTATTAAAATCTTCATTCTAACCACTAATCAATAAATAATAGGGCTAATTGGTTTAAAAACTATACCAATAAGCCATTTCCTTTATAGTTTATAGATCTATTTATTTGATAAGGCTTTATGAAAACTTAAGAAGATAGATTAAGATAAATGGCAAATTCTTAAAAGAGGCAATTAATAAGATTGTTCAAGCAACCAGCACTAATAAGTATCATTTTAAAGCTTCATGAAGAGTATATAAGCAAAGTTTCTTCTTAGATCTTAAAAATCATTAGCTTATCTATTTTCAAAGGCTTATGAAAACCACAAAAATCTTATTTAATGGAGTGAATATAAAATCTATTAGAGTAAGGGTGTTTAAAGCTTGAGGATTATACTGAAATTTGTATCTCCTTTACAAGAATTAAGTGGAATAAAAGAGGATCAAATAGAGTTTTTAACAAACAGCATAACGATTAAAGAATTAATAAGCGTGATGAATGCTCGCTATAGTAAAAAGTTTATGGATTATATATTCGATGAAAAAACAGGAAATTTCAAATCTCATATAGTAGTAATGAAGAATGGAGTGAATATAAAATCTTTAAACGATATAGAAACAAAATTAGATGATGGAGATGTTGTACATTTCTTCCCTCCAGTTTGTGGAGGAATCGAGCTTCAGTGACACAAAATTGGTTAAAAAGATTTCAAGCTGGATTAAAAGACTTTTATTGCCTAGATTAAGCGAGATTTCCTGGAGAAATAAAAGCTTTAAATTCAAGAATAGAAAGACTATTAATAAAATAATGAATGGCTTAAGGAATGAAGATTAATAAATTTGGCTCGATAAAAAATCGTATGCCTTTAATGGAAAAGATAACGGAATTAGATATAAGAATAAAAAAGCTTGAAGTAATCAAATTTAGGCGATTTTGATCCTAGCCATGAATAAAAATCTAGAATTAAAATTCAAAAAAACCTTATATATAAAGGTGAAGGTGAAAGCATGAATCATATAAAACCACCAATTCCTATAGAAGTTATGGATTTAAAAAACTTTGTAAGGCTGGCTTTAGCCTTAACTGATTGCCCTCAAATCCTTTGGTACTTTAAGCATGAAGAAAAGCATATAATAGCTTTATTCACTGCTTATATGTATTGGACTGGAGATTTACCAATGCTAGCTTATGTAACTATAGATTCACCTCCTAAGCCTTTTTTAGCTTATAAAAGCGATTCTTTAAAAGGAGAAGAATGGATGTTCACTAATGAGGCTGATGACACTAGATATAAACATGCATCTTTTATAGAGATAAAAGAGGTGCCTAAAGCTTTTAAGGATTGTTTAGAAGGAAATTATCCATTGCCTTCTGAACCTATGCTTGCTGAAGTTGAAAATCTAAATTCAATAATTAGAATTTTGTTTCCATTATCTGTTAGGGAAGGAACGATATTTCCTCTTTGGCATTTTAAAAGAAAAGAAAAGCATATAATAGGAACATGTATTCCATTTGAGCATTATTATGAGGCTGATGCTCTTCCAATATTTTTCTATGTAGTTCAGAATGAAGAACCTGAAGGCCCATTTATAAAATACTCAGCAACTAAGCCTTTTGGAGAAAGGATTGTTTATACAAACAATACTGCAGAAGCAAAATACTTTTATACAAAAATAATAGACGTAAAAGATTTTCCGTTGTTTCCTTAAGCTTTAAGGTTGAAGTTAATTATGAGGTTTAAAAGCCTTATTGAAAAAATATCAAAAACCAAAAGCTCAAATCTAATAGTTGCTTTAGATTTAAACATTAATAATAGAAAAGCTCAATTGGAAAAATGTGAAAAAATAATCGAATCAATAGAGCCTTTTATATGTGCAATTAAAGTAAACATGCATCTTTTATTGCCATTAGGGCTTTATGATGGAGTAAAAAGATTGGTTGATTTTTCCCATAAGCTAGATATTTTATCTATAATGGATTTTAAGATAAACGATATAGGAGATACAAATAAAGTAATAGCTGAGCATTGCTTTAAAGTTGGCTTTGATGCCATTACTGCTAATCCTTTTATAGGTTGGAAAAATGGTTTAGAGCCTGTAGTTAATATGGCAAAAGAATTGGGAAAAGGAGTTATTTTGCTTTGTTACATGAGCCATGAAGGAGCAAAAGAAGGTTATGGTCAAATTGTTTTAGACCCAGGTGATAAAAAGCTTAAGCCTCAATATGAGATTTTTTGTAAAAAAGCCATAGAATGGGATGTTGATGGAGTTATAGTTGGAGCAACTTATCTTGAAAAGCTTTATGAAATCAGTAAAATTTTAGAAGAAAAAATTCCAATTTATTCTCCAGGGATTGGCTTTCAAGGTGGAAATGCTTTAGAGGCTATAAAAGCTGGAGCTTCTTATCTTATCATAGGTAGATCAATTATTCTCTCAAGCGATCCTAGTAAAGCTGTAAAAGAAATATATGAAAGCGTTAAGCCTTTAATAGTTAATGGTGGTTTAAATGAATTTTAAGTACTCGACAAAGCTAATTGATTTTTTATGTTTATCCCCGATCATTCCTGTTATATTTTTATCCATATTAGATCCTAAATCTTTAACAATGGCTTGGAATGAGGGAAGGGGGGGTTTAATTTTTGCAGCAATTTTTTTATTGTTTGAATGGGTAAATGTAAGAGGTTCTTTAACTTTTAACCTTGACAAAAAAAGGATTTTAATTTTTTTATTAAGCTTTTTTGGAATTTCACTTTTTTATGCTTTAGTTTATCTGTGGGACCTTCATGAAAAAATCGCTTATACAGCTGAACTTTTAAAAATTCCTGGAACGCTTAATTGGATTTGGTTATGGGAATATATAGTTTATGCAATTTTCATCATTCTTTGCTTGATTTCTTTGCTTGGTAAAAAAGGTTTAAAAGAATTTGTAGTTCCTGTTGTTTACCTTTTTGGAACTGCTTCTATACTTTTGCTTGATGCATTGTTTCCATACAATAGCTTAAGCTTCATAGCATGGTTTATACCTATAATAATGGAACTTGTTGTTTTCCTTCTTTGGATTTCTGGTGTTCAAATTTTAAGGAATTTTCCTATGGGAGGTTCTGCTCCATACGTTTATGTTTCACAAAACTTACTTTTTATAAAAGGAAATCACGGCTCTATAGTGCTTGAAATAAATTGGCCATGTGTTGGAATTTTGAGTATGTTAATTTATGCTTTATTGATGGCAATACTTATGATTAAGCTTAATGCTCCTATACGTAGAAAAATTTTTTATCTTTTTATAGGTGCTCTCGGGACTTTTTTTGTTAACATATTTAGGATTTACTTGATTACATGGTATACTATTTTTATAAGCATTGATGTTAAAATTTTTCATGAAAGCATAGGAGAATCTTTATTCCTAGCATGGATAATAGCATTTTTACTAATCGTAATGAAGTTAGAAGTTAATTTAAAATCCTCTAAAAAATTTTTGATTTAATTTCATTAAACATGTTAAAAAAAGAAAAAGAAAAACCTAAAATTATTGAATTCTATATTTAAGCCAACAATGCTTAAATTCATAATTTCTGAAGAAATTATCAAATTCTTTTAAATCTTCAAATAGCCAATTAATTGCTTTAACATAACATGTTAATTTTTTAAAAAATATTTCTTTATTTTACATTTGATCGTTGCTTTAAGTTCTTTATTTGCTTTAATAGATTTTTCTAAACTACCCTAGCTTAAATGGAGGAAGAGCTTTATTGGATAAAAGCCAAATTCATAGGAAAAACTTTTTAGCAATTGTTTATATTGCTTTAGTACTTTTTACGATTTTTCAACCGTTAACATTTTCTTCTTTAAATCATTTTCAAATAAAAGCTTTTAAAGCCTTTTATGCTCCATCGATTGAAGATTATTCTCCAGATGAGTTTATAGATTATGAACCTTCGCTATCAACCGCTATAGTAGGTCCTCTACGCTTGGTCATAATAGCTGTAGAATTCAAAAACTTAAACCATTCTAAAGATTTAGGTGAGATAAAAGATTTGATATTTGAAAGGATGAACTCTTATTTTAAAGAAGTTTCTTATGGGAAAGCTTGGATTGAAGGAGATATTTATGGATGGTATCGATTGAATAAAACTTTAGAAAGGTATGGTAGAGATGGATTAGCTATAGATGATCCTAACTTTGATGGAGAAATTGATAGTTGGCAATTGATAAGCGATGCTGTTGCTATAGCAGATAAAGATGTAGACTTTAGCAATTATGAATATGTAATGGTTCTTCATGCTGGGGAAGGGCAAGAAACATCGAAAAACAAAAACGATATTTGGTCTGTAGCTTATATTAGAGGAATTTTCATAGCCACTAAAGATGGAGTTACTATTAGAAAAGCTGCAATAGTGCCTGAGAAACAAGCCATGGGAATATCTCCTTTAGGCGTATATGCCCATGAGTTTACTCATCTTTTAGGATTGCCAGATTTATACGATGCATTTAAAAAAGCTCCTTGTATAGGTCCTTGGAGCTTAATGGATAGTGGAGTTTGGGGTGGAAAGCCAAGAGGTTATTCTCCATCCCATCTTGAAGCTTGGAGCAAAATAAAGCTTGGGTGGATTTCTCAATCTAAAATAGCTGTTGTTAACTCTAGCTCTTACATGAACTTAACGCTTTATCCAATAGAGCATGATTTTGAAGGATATTTAGCTATAAAAATTCCTTTAAAAGATTCAAGATATTATTTAATAGAGGCTAGGAAAAAAATAGGGTTTGATGAAGCTCTTCCAGAAAATGGTGTATTAATTACTTTAATTGATGAAAGAAAGACCTCTGGAAGGGGAATAATTCATGCAATAGATGCAAACCCTACTACTAAAACCTTAAACGATGCTTTGTTTAAAGTTAGTCAAAAATTTATAGATGCTGAAAACGAAGTGGCTATATCGGTTTTGGAAGAAAAAAATGATTCATTCTTAATAAGCATTGATAGAAGAAGCCCATTACCAGATTTATCGATAGCAGGATTAGAAGTTTACCCAGAGATTCCTAGAGTAAACCAAAATGTTACTTTTAAGGTTCATATTATCAATATAGGCACAAAAGAAGCTAAAAACATAGATGTAAGCTTATTCTTAGATAATTCTTTGATTGAACTGAAAAAAGTACCTTATTTAGGCATAGGAGAAGCCATAGACATTTTTGTATCTTGGAATAGTAGTTTTGGAAACCATAGCTTTAAAGTTATAATAGATCCTTCAAACAATATAAAAGAGTTTGATAAAGAGAACAATCAAAAAGTTTTAAGCTTAACGATTGGATATATTTTAACAATTAAATCAACGATACCTTTTAATGGAACTTTTAAAATAGATGAGCTCGTTTATAGCTTTGATGAGCAGGGAGAAGCCAAAATTTCATTGTTACCAGGTCTCCATAGAATAGAAGTCCCAGATAAAGTATTAGAAAACAATGATACGAAAAGAATAGTTTTTGTATGCTGGAGTGATGGAGTAAATTCTAGCGTTAGGCAAGTAGAAATAATCGATAAAGATTTAGAGCTAATACTTGAATATAGGCTCCAATATTACTTAAAAGTTGATGCAAATGAAGGGGCAGTTCTTGGAGAAGGTTGGTATGATTTTGGGTCTGTTGCAAACGTTACAGCAATCTCGCCAATAATGCTTGAAGGCAATAATACAAGAAAAGTTTTTTCTTATTGGTCAGGAAACTTGGAGTCTAACTCTACAAAAATTTCCATATTGATTAACGAAAGCAAATCTATAAAGGCAAATTGGGAAACTCAACATTGTTTACGAATAGAATCTGAATTTGAAAAACCTTTAGGAGATGGCTGGTATAAAGAGGGTTCTATAGCGAACTTTTCAATAAATTCTGAAGTAAAGCTTAATGAAAATGTTAAAGCAGTATTCAAGAAATGGGTTGGAGATTATAACGATACAAAGCCTAATGGAAGTATTTTGATGGATAAGCCAAAAACTATTCAAGCTATTTGGGAAAAGCAGTATAAAGTAATCTTTAGCCCAGAAGGTTTTCCAAGCAATTCCTCAATAAGCTTAATAATAAATGGCTCAATCCATGATTACATTGCCCCATTTTCGCATGAAGAATGGATTGATGAAAATTCTTCATTGATTATTGAAGTCAATCCTAGAGAGATAAACTATGAAGGAATAAAGTATACTTTTAAAGGATTACAAAGCTTTATTGGGGAATTCATGAATTCCCCAATAAAGATAACGAAGCCTGAAAGTTTTAAAATAGTATTCATTCAAGAAGGAAAAGCTCCTTTAATTGAAACAAAACCAAGCATAATCAATGGATTACAAATAAACCCAAGTATTTCAATGAAGTATGCAGCAACTCAAATAATGGTTACAATGGATTATGCTTTATTCGTTATAAAGTTTTATTCAAACGAATTCTATAGGCTAAATCCATTGGCAAAGGATCTTATAGATGGCCTTTTAGCTCCAGCGACAATGGCCATTGGGTTTGGATTAAGCTTATTCAATGTTTTTGGGCCAGAATTGGGCTTATTACTCAGTGGAATAAGCGTGGGATTGGTTTTAGGACTTGTTTATTTAACACCAATCTTATTGGTTATTGCTATGCTTCTAGAAAGGATGAAAGGCATAATGGTTATTAAGCCAAAATATATTCTCTTAATAGTTATTATTTGGACTTTAAGCATATCTTTAATATTTATAGGAGGAATTTTAAACTCTTCATACGTTTCAGCCATATCAACCTTAAGCCTAATAGGCTTAACAATGCTTTTAATCTCAACCTCTTTAACAATGGTTTTACTATATAACCTGAAAAAAAGAATTGGAGGCCAAATCGATGAAGTCTAGTAAAAAAATCCTATTCTTTTTAACAATAGCATTAACAATACTAATAATTTCTAGCATTCCTTCAGTAAATGCTGGTGGATTCATTTATGGAAAAGTTTTTGGTTTTGATATACATGAAAGCTTAAAGCCAATTGCATGGGCAAAAGTTGAGGCTTTAAAGAACAATAGCTTAATTGAAGTTGTCTATTCAAATGAAAATGGATATTATGAAATGTATTTGCCAAATGGGCATTATATGCTTAAAGTATCTATTGAAGGTTATAAAACCAAATCGATTAACGTTACTGTTAGCGATGGATCAGCTAGCTATATAGAATTTAAACTAGAGCCTACTAACATCCCTATTCCAGAGTTTTCAAGCATTTTCTATACCCTGACCTTAAGCTTAGGAATACTCTTTTTGGTTTTAAGAAAAAAATTAAATGTATCCATATATCCAATAAGCCAAACAAGCCTAATACCTTTATATGTTAAACGTATTGGTGGCGATTAGATTGAAAAATAGATTTAAAAAGCTTTTATTCATAATATTCATTGTTTTTATTTTATCTTTAAATTCTTTATCGATATCGACAATTAAAGCTCATCAAAATCATGAACTTACTAACCCGATTACTAGCGAGTTTACGAATTCAATAAACAATGAAGTGCTTGAATTCTATATAGAGGGCGAGGCAAAAAAAGGAGATTATGCAATGGTTTCAAATGAAGGGGGATTTTTAAAGCTTGAAGGAAGTTTTATAAGGGTATTGCCATGGCATTATGTTATTTGGAAAGAAAGAAATGGATGGGTATTTTTCTTAGTAAACGTTACCTCTAATAACTTCATAATCGCTTATGTATATATTCTAAAAGCTTATCCTTATCATTTTTTCATAAAAATCTTTAATTATGCTTCTAAATCGATTAAAACCTATACTTTCGAAGGGCAATGGGAAGTAAACGATAAAATAGTAAAAACTCCATCCATCTCCATTCCTAAACTTTCATTAACTATCGATATCAATAACGCTAAAGCAAACAATGGATTCAATATTCTTGGAAAGAACATATCGTTAATAGATGGAGTTGGTTATTTTATAAACAAAACTTCAATGCTTAAGGTTTATCCTTTATACCAATTCAGTACAAGTGGGGGAGAGCAAAATGAGCTATGGGTTTTAATGGTAGATGAATTAAAAGGCTTTTATTACTATTCAATTATTTATTCATTTAAATCTGATAAAAACCATGTAATGGTAGGCCATACATTAAGGCTTAACGATTACTATACTCCAAATTGGATAACTTTGGAGGCTTCTTGGTCTACTTTACCTTTTCCATATTTGTTAACGATTAAGGTTCCATTTCCTAACATTTCTATAAAGGTTGATGAATTTCCATTCTTTACCAATGAGAATGGAATATTAAAAATTAAAGTTCCAAGTGGTTTAAGAAAAATAGAGGCGCAAAGAATAATAAGCCTAAATGATGGTTCTCAAGCCTTCTTTATTAATTGGAGTGATGGAGATCCAAGTAATCCAAAGTCTATAATCATAAAAGAAGACACTATCTTAAAAGTAAATTATGGGAAAGGATTCGAGGTTAAAGTTGAATCAGATTATGGAAATCCTAAAGGTCAAGGCTGGTATAGCTTGGGCTCTTTAGCAAACATCACTATAGAAACGATTATAGATTATGGAAATGGAACAAGGATATTATTTAAAGGATGGGGGGGAGATATAAATTCAAAAAATGCAAGCGTTTCTATAAAAGTCGATAAGTCAAAAATTTTAAAAGCTAATTGGGAGAAACAACATTTAATCTCTTTCTTAACTGAAGGGTTGCCAGAAAATGCTTTTGTTTCTTTGGTCATAAATGGAGAATTGCATGAAGGATACGCTCCAAGTGTTTATAACACTTGGTTTGATGAAGGCTCAAGCATTGATTTTCATTTAACCCCCTTAAACATTACTTTTAAAGATAAAATTTATATTTTTGATCATTGGAAAGATAAAAGCGAAAAGCCAATAAGCTCACCTTATAGGATTAATAAACCTGAATCTTTAATAGCTGTTTTCTCAGTAAAAAAACCAATTTTTTCATCCAAAATTTCATGTGAAGCTTATCCAATATTCTTGATAACAAATGATAAGGTTGATATAATTGGTTCTATATTTCCTCCAAAAGAAGGTGTTAATATCACGATTTATTATAGTCAAAACGAATTTGAATGGTTTGAAATAGCAAGTGTTAAAACTGATTCTAAAGGAAAATTCAGCTATACATGGAGCCCCTCTATAGCTGGGAAAATATTCATAAAAGCAGGATGGCAAGGAGATAGCGAATACATTGGAACATTTAGTCAATCAATAAACATATATAATTTTCATTATGGAACGTTCATCAAGGGAATAGTTAAAAAGTTTTTTGGGAAGCTTAGTTTAATGGATTTAAACTTTTTTAAGACATTTATAACTCCAGCTCAGAAAATTTTAGCAATAAATTCTATACTTGAGAATTCATTTGAAATAAATAGGAAAACAGCTCAGCCTATTTCCTATTTTATTATTGGATTTTTGTTAGGCTTAGTATATATTTCTCCAATTATTTTGTTTATAGCGCTTATTAAGAAATACGAGGTTAAACTTAGCAAAATTA
>JAVZFM010000014.1:0-17710 GCA_038872815.1 Bathyarchaeia archaeon | reverse complement strand
GATTAGAATATATAGTGGCCACTCCACGATTTATTAAAATTAAAACAGATATAAGATCGCTTGTATACCTGTGGGCTCAAAAAGAATTCAAAAACCTTAAGTTAGCTCAAGAAGCAGGAGTAAGAGTTCCAAAGCCAATATTGGTTGAGAATAATGTATTATTGATGGAATTCATAGGAAAGAGTGGAATTCCAGCTCCTTTATTGAAAGAAACTTTACTTAAGGACCCAGCAAGAGTATATAAAAAACTAATCAATTATGTCAAACTTTTATATGAAAATGCTAGGCTTGTTCATGGAGATTTAAGCGAATACAACGTTATGATTTGGAAAAATGAACCAGTTTTGATTGATATTTCTCAAGCAGTTTTAATAGATCATCCACTTTCAAACAATTTTTTAAAAAGAGACCTTATGAATTTGAACAACTATTTCCAAAAATATGGAGTTAAAGTTAAACCATTGGATGATTTATATCGTTGGGTGGTTGGACAATGAATGAAGTTAGCATTTATATTCCAAAAGATAGAATAGGCGTTATTATAGGTCAAAAAGGTGATACGAAAAGGACTATAGAAGAAAGATTAAACGTAAAAATTGATGTTGATAGTGAAAGTGGATTGATAACGATTACTCAAAAAAATGAAGAATCAAATCCTTTAGCATTTTTAAGAGCAAAGGAAATCATAATGGCTATAGGAAGGGGTTTTTCTCCAGAAAAAGCTTTCTCTCTTTTTAATGAAAATACGATTTTAGAAGTTATAGACTTAAGGGATGCTTTAGGTAAAAGTGATAAAGATATAGCAAGGATAAAAAGCAGAGTAATAGGTGAGGGGGGAAAAACAAGAAAAATAATTGAAGAATCTACTGGAACAAATATATGCGTATATGGACATACTATTGCTTTACTTGGAGAATTTGAAGGTTTATCTATAGCAAGAGAAGCTATAGAAATGCTTATTAGAGGGAAACAGCATTCTACAGTATATAAATTCCTTTGGTCAAAAAGAAGAGAAATAAAAAAGAAAAAAGCATTAGAATTATGGGAAAAAACAGCTTAATAACATTTTTTAATAAAAAATGCTTACAATGATTCTTTCAAAAATATAGCTTATAGTTTATGTTGTTTTTAATCTTAAAGCTTAGGAATAATTGCTTATAGGGTTTTGAGGGCTGAAGGATGGAAGTTGCAAAGGAAGTTTTTGAGGAAATAAGTCCAGCTGATTTTTTCTACAGGAATAGAGACATAGCTGGTTTTACTAATCCTTCTAGAGCTTTATATTCAACTGTACGTGAGCTTATTGAAAACTCTCTTGATGCTTGTGAGATTCATGGAATACTTCCAGAGATTTATCTTAGGATATCTCAAGAATCAGAATCTTTAGAAGGGGCCTCAATTTACAAGATTAGAATAGAAGATAACGGCTCAGGGCTTCCGCATAACGTTATCCCTTCAGCATTTGGTCAAGTTTTATTCGGATCTAAATATAAACTTAGACAAACTAGAGGGACATTTGGGCTTGGGGGAAAAATGGCTATACTTTATGGTCAAATAACAACTCACTCAAAAACTCTTGTAATCTCTAGTACTGGAGACTCAAAAATCTATGAATATACATTGATGATAGATATACAGCAAAATAAACCGATAATTCTAGATAAAAAGACTTATCCAAATGACTTGAAGTGGCATGGAACAATATTGGAGTTTTCAACAGAAGGTGATTATACAAGAGCTATGCCAAAAATCCTTGAATATTTAAAGCAAACAGCTATCGTAGCGCCTTATGCAAATATAACATTTGTTGATCCTAGAGGAAGGTTATACAAATTCATTAGAGCTACAAGAGCTATGCCAAAGCCTCCTTCTGAAACAACTCCCCATCCTCATGGAGTTGATGTAGAAACTTTAAAAAGGCTTTTACAAATTACAAAAACTAAAACATTAATTGATTTTATGAAAAAGCATTTTCAAAGAATAGGCACAAAAACAGCGAAGAGCTTTTTAGAATACGTAGGTATGAACCCTAAAACCCCCCCATCAAAATTAAATTCAGATGATATCATTAAATTAGCTACTGCTATGAAAAGCTATAATGATTTTTTACCTCCAGATGCTAGTTGCTTATCTCCACTAGGAGAAGAGCTTTTGAAAGCTGGAATAAAAAAAGAATTAAATCCTGAATTTATTGCTGTCCATCAAAGAAAACCAGCAGCCTACTCAGGTTTTCCTTTCATAGTCGAAGTTGGAATTGCTTATGGCGGAAAAATCCCAGTAACAGGCAATATAATCCTTTATAGATTTGCTAATAAAATCCCATTGCTATTCGATGAATCTAGTGATGTTTCTTGGAAAGTCGTTAATACTATGATAGATTGGAAGCGCTATAAAGTAACTCGTGAATCTCCAATAGCCGTTTTTGTACATCTTTGTAGTACAAAGATTCCTTACAAAACTGTAGGAAAAGAATTTATAGCAGATAGGCCTGAAGTTGAACGTGAAATTCTAAATGCTTTAAGAGAAGTTGGAAGAGAGCTATCTATATTTCTTTCTAGGAAGGAACATTTAGAAAAAGAAAGAAAAAGATTGGATGTTTTTTCTAAATATCTTCCAAAAATAGCTAGTTTTTCAACCAAGCTTTCAAAAAAAGAAAAAGAGCCAAGTGTAGAGCCATTGTTAAAAAAGGTGATAAAATATGGTTTTGAAGAAAAGTGAAAGTTCAATAAAGAAAAAGAAAGAAAAAGTTCTTATGAGTTTAAAAGAGCTTGGGCTTAAAGTTTATCAACAGATTTCTGATATGGAGTTTCCATGGATTAAAATGCCTAGCAGATCGATTCATAATATATTCTACGATCCTAAAACTCGCCAGTACGTGCTTGGGGATAAATATGTTAAAAGAAGTGCTAGGAACATAAAGCACATTAGACCCTTCACGCAGCTTCTTTGGGCAGCTTTTTTTGTTGATGAATTAAGTAGATCGAATAAAACAAGCACTTTAAGGGATGTATTCTACTCAGCACAAGCTTATGAGATCGATTTTATTGACCAAGCAGAATCAGATAGTATAATTACAGATTTAGAATCAATTATAGGCTCTGCTAGAGAAGATTTTAATGTTTTTCCAGAAGAAAGATCAGCTATTTTTGGAGACCTTACTATAGAGTATACAGTTCCAGGTTATGAGGGAAAAAGGCTTAATTTAACTTCACATCCTGATGGTGTTATGATAGGTCCAGCTTTAACGAATGCTGAATTTGTTGAATGTAAAGCTAATAAAGTTATAGCTATAGAAAAAGGAGGACTTTTTACCAGGTTTATAGAAGAAAGAGTTCATGAAAGGTTTAAAGCCATACTTGTTCATACAGCTGGGCAAGCTCCAAGAGCTACTAGAGCTCTTTTAAGAAGACTTAATCAAGAATTGGATTTGCCAGTATACATCTTTTGCGATGCAGATCCATGGGGAATGCACATAGCTATGGTAATAATCTCAGGCTCAGCAAATGCAGCGCATCTTAGAGAGCTTAACACTCCAGATGCGAAATGGGCTGGAGTTTGGGCTACTGATATAATAGAGTATAAACTTCCAAGTGATAAATTAACTGAACTTGATATTAAAAGGCTTTACGAATTGCAACAAGACCCAAGGTATAGCGGTAAGCTTTGGAAAAGAGAAATTGAAACTTTTCTAAAAATAAAGAAAAAAGCAGAACAAGAAGCCTTTAGCAGGTATGGATTGGCTTATATAGTCGATGAATACTTACCAGCAAAGCTTGAAGAAATGGAAAATGTTTAAACAGATAAATCGCTTTTATATACAATTTTTTGTAAAATAACTTTAAATATTTCGAGTTAGTTAGTATTCTGCTTGTGATTGTTATGAAGTGCATTCAATGTGGAGCTGAACTTCCAGAATTTCACAATAACGGCAAGATTATGTGCCCAAATTGTGGTTTTATGAATTGCTTATCATGTTCTATCTAAACTTTTTTATTCTATAGGTTCTAGCATTCTAATCTAACTAAAGCATAAAGCTTTTTTTCGATACTTTTCTAAATAAGAATAAACGATCATTAAAGTGGATTAAAATGAATGAGGAAAAAGGGCTTTTTTATTTGTTTGTGTTGAAAATGCATGTAGAAGCCAAATGGCTGAAGCTTTTTTCAATTGCTATGCTCCTAAAGGATTCTTCGCAAAAAGTGCTGGTACAGCTCCAGCAAAAGAAGTGAATCTTAAAGCAATTCAAGTCATGAGTGAAGTTGGAATCGATATTAGTAAAAATAAAACTAAGGAATTAACTGTAAGCATGGTTAATAAAGCTTATAAAATGGTTAATATGGATTGTTTAGATGAAAAATCTTGTCCGTTGATTTTATTCAGTAAAGAAAAAGTTAAGTATTGGACTATTGAAGATCCTTCTGGAAAATCGATTGAGAAGTTTAGAGAAGTAAGATATAAAATCAAGGATAAAGTAATTGAGTTAATTAAAAGAATTCAAGAATAGGCTTATGAACTTCTATATAACGCTTACTTTAAATTGCAATTTAAAATGCCTTTATTGCTATGGTAAATGCTGTGAAGATTTTGGTAGTGACTTTGGAAATTATGAAATTGATTATTCTATACCAACCTCGATAAGCTATGAAATCGATAAATTAAAAAAGTTTTTAGAACAAGATCCAGAAGTTGTTATAATTTTTTATGGTGGAGAACCACTATTACGTATAGATAAAATTGAAGAAATAATGGATAAAATTAATGCTAAAAGGTATATACTTCAAACCAATGGCTTACTTTTAAACAAGCTAAAGCCAAAGTATATAAACAAACTTCATACAATACTTGTATCAATAGATGGTAATGAAAAATTAACGGATTTTTATAGAGGAAAAGGAACATATAGAAAAGTTACTGAAAACGTTAATTTTTTACGTAAGCAGGGGTTTAAAGGAGAAATCATAGCAAGAATGACTGTTTTAGAGCCTACAAACATATATAAACAAGTAAAATGGTTATTTTTTAATAAAGAATGTCCTTTTGAATCTGTCCATTGGCAACTTGATGCCTTATTTTGGAAAAATGATTTTAAAAAAAGGAATTTTTATGAATGGATAGAAAAGGATTATAATCCAAAAGTTAGAGAATTAATTAGGTTTTGGATTAGGTATATGGAGAAATATGGAAAAGTTCTAAGGATTTATCCATTTTTAGGCTTAATGCAATCTTTGCTTTTAAATGAAAAAAGCTTGCTTAGATGTGGAGCAGGATGGGCTATGTTCAATATACAAACAGATGGGAATATTTCTCCTTGTCCAGTAATGGCGGGAATGAAAGATTTCTACTTAGGTAATATTGAAAACTCAAGCCCTTTAAGCCTTAAAAAAGTTTTTGTATCAAGTCCATGCACAGAATGCCACATTTATGATACTTGTGGAGGAAGATGTCTTTATGCAAATGTTACAAAGCTATGGGGCGAAGAAGGCTTTAAGCTTGTATGTAAAACAGTTGAAAACTTAGTAAATTCTTTAAAAGAAGTTTTACCTAAAGTAAAAATGCTAGCTTATAAAGGAAAAATAAGTTTTAAGGATTTTGAATATACGAAATATAATAGTTGTGAAATAATACCCTAAATCGCATTATAGAAAATAAAAGTTTAACCATTGATTTTAAATAATATTTTCCCCTTTTTTAAAACTTCCTCAACGAATAGGCTATTTCTTTTCCTCATTTCTTCAAATTCTTCTTCTGTATAGCCTATAGGCTCAATAGGTATGCTAAATCTATTCAAATTCATTAAAATCTTGATCCTTTCTAAGAAATCTTCTTTAAAATCTGCAACAACTAAAATGTCTATATCTGAACCTTCATTTATTTCTCCGCTTGCAAAAGATCCAAAAAGGATTATAAGCTTTGGGTTTAATTCTTTAATTACTTCCTTTGCATAACTTTCTATTTTTCTAAAAACTTCTTCACTTCTTTCAATATTAATTCTGCGTAAAATGCGCACTTTTCTGCTAGCTCCTTTGTATAATACTTATACGCAGGGCCTTTTGGATAAAAATTTGGATATCTTGATCCTATATAATGTCTATCCAACTCTTTACCGTTATCTATAAATTCTTTAAAAATATCCTCAAACTTTGAAGCTTCTTCAAGTAACTCAACAACAGAGTGAGTTAATATTGCTCTAAATCCTTTAGAATATAAAAAACCTTTTAAGGCTTTTTCAGCTGATTGTTGAGAAAAAAATGCACATGCATAATAATTTCCATCTTTTAAACAATCTTTTGCTGTTTTTAAATCTGCTTTAGCTTGATCGAGCCATCTTAATCCTTCTTCTAAATTACTCATGAATCCTTCACTTTAAGCCTGTTTAATTTATTCTAATCCTCTTGCTTTTCTTTCTTTAATCGTTTTATCTATTGCTGACTCGATTTGATCCAAAATAGTTCCAAGATAGTTTTTGGGATTTAAAACTTCATCAATATCTTTTTCATTAAGAAATCTTTTAATAAATGGGCTTTTTAACAATAACTCTTTAAAGCTCTTTCCCTTTAATGAAGCTTCTAAAGAAAGCTTTCTAACTAATTCATAAGCTTCATTTCTTCCTATGCCTTTATCAATAAGTGCTGTTATAACAGCTTCTGATAAAGCTAATCCTTTAGTAAGCTCTAGATTTTCAATCATCTTATTTTCATAAACTTGAATGTTCGATAAAACTTTAATCATGTTAATAAGCATTTGATCAAGGATTATAAATGCTTCTGGAATTATGAAACGCTCTGAAGCTGATTGAGTTAAATCTCTTTCATTCCAAGTTACTACATTCTCTAAAGCTGGAATGACTAAACTTCTCATGATTTTAGCTAAGCTACAAGTATTCTCACAAATTATAGGATTTTTTTTATGAGGCATAGCTGAACTTCCTACTTGTTTTTCAAGCTCAAAAGGTTCAGCTAATTCACATATTTCAGGTCTTTGTAGATTTCTAATCTCAGTTGCAAACTTATCTAAAGAGCTTGCTATATTCGCTAATAGACATATTAACTCTGCATGTCTATCGCGCTGAATTATTTGTGTAGTTACTTCTGGCTCGTTTAAACCAAGCTTTTCCATAACTAATCTTTGAATTTCTTTAGCCTTAGGCCCAAACCCAGCTTGAGAGCCTACAGCTCCACTCATTTTTCCAACTAAAATCCTTTTTGAACATTGCTTAAGCCTTTCTATATGCCTTGAAATCTCTCTCATCCAAACTGCGAACTTAAAACCTAAAGTTATTGGTAACGCATGTTGACCATGAGTTCTACCTATCATTATCGTTTTAGCATATTTTCTAGATAATTCCATTAATATTTTTTCAAGCTCGTTAAGTCTTTTTTCTATTATTTCAATAGCTTCTTTTATTTGAATAGCCATGGCAGTATCAAGGATATCGTTACTTGTTGCTCCTAAATGCACATATTTACTGCTAGATCCGCATATTTCTGTTAAAGCCATAACTAAAGCCATTGTTTCATGTTTGATTTCATTCTCTATTTCTTTAATTCTTTCTATGCCTATAATATCTATTGAAGCATTTTTCATAATAACTTCAGCATCTTCTTTTTGAATATTTCCAACTTTAGCGTGAGCCCAAGCTAAAGCTGCTTCTACATCAAGCATTTTTTGAAATCTATTTTTCTCATCAAAAATTCTTCGCATTTCTTCGCTTCCATAACGTTTTGAATCTATTGGTAAAATTGGCATTTAAATCATAACATCATTGTTAATCGCTATTTATTAATGTTTTTAAAGCGTTTAAATTTTTACTAAAATTTCTTTAAACTTAAATATTCGATGATTCTTAATTTTTAAGAATAAGGGGCCGTCGTCTAGCATGGTCGAGGATTGAAATCTGCCAAAAGGATACCAGAGCTAAAAGCGGTGAACCTGGGGCGCTGGCGGTCGCGGGTTCAAATCCCGCCGGCCCCACCAATTATAAGAAAATCCTCATTTCTTGTTTTCTCTTTAGAAATGAGCTCAATTCTTTTATTCAAAGCCAATTCAAAAGTTTTAGAAAAATTTAATCCCAATTCTTTTGCTCTTTTGACTAAATTTTCATCCAGATAAAGCGTTACCGATTTTTTCCCGGTAAAAATTATGGGAGACATAGAATAAAATTATTGAGCTTTTAGTTTTAAAAAGTTGCTATTCAAAATAGAAAGTTAATTATTTTCCCCATTCTTTTTTAAATAAACAATAATTACATTGCCATTTCATGCTTCCATTTTACTTTGCTTCAGCTCTGGAACTTTATTGGCTAAAGGGTCTTTATTTAGTAAAGAGGCTTAGATTTTCATGAGCTTTTAGGATCGTAAAGCTAAATCAGTCATTAAGAGGTTTCTCTCTAAAACTTTTAAAAGAAAACAAGTTATTGACTAGAATGTATTAAAGCTTTATGATCACTTTATAATCTTGATTATAAAACAATTTATTAGATCATTAAGGGACTCTTTTTTCGACCAATTAGAGTATAATTTTGGCAATTTCCGCTATAAATTACAAAAACAAAAATGAAATTTTCTTTTAAAAGTTGAGAAAGATAAGAAGGCTTTTTTATTAACTATATTTAACAAAAATTTGATACTTACCGTGCTCGGATGCTATCACTTAGAAATTAAAAATTGCTTTTTAACCTCGCTTTTAAGCAGAAAATAAGCTATCGCTATTCCTATTAAAATACAAACTGTTGCAAGAATTGCTCCATAAAAAATCCACATGAACGAATTAATTGGTTCTATGCTTGGCTTCAAAGGCTTAGGAGGCATGACTTGAATAATGGCTTCATCACTACTAGTTTTTCTCCATTCCACCATGAACTTGCCTTTATCGTATAGACTCCTTGTTTTTTGGAGACCAGAAGATTTTTTCGTATAAGTCCAATTATATACCTCATTTTCACTTTCATTAAAGATTTCTAATCGAACTTCATGGTAATGAAGAACTTGAATTTTTGCGCATCCTGGTAACATTTGGTATATGCTTATACGATTCTAAGAAGGACTATAAGAGCAGATATGTGGATATCTTCATGAGAACTATTAAAGCTGACATTGTAAAACGTGAAAATTATACAATCCTAAAAATTGCATTAATTAATGCTTAAGGGTGGCAAAAACCAAAACCGCAAAGGAATTAGCAAAGCCGTTGTTGGATTATATCCTAATACTATTCTAGGCAAGGTACTTTATCCCTAAATTCATACTTAATTTTATAGCCCATTCGTTATATGATTTTTAGATTGCGTGCTTTAGGGGTCTCTAAGTGGATTATTTTATCTTCTCGTTTTGTTTGACATATTCTCCATTTCTTCACAGCTTTTCATAAAATCCTCGACGGCACTTACATTAACTACATTCTTATTCTATAGTATTTATAAAATAGTTTTATTGGCACTTGTGCCTTTTATTATCAATAATTTGTTTTCTAGCTAATGAATAACCCAAATTTTCTTATACTATAAGTATTCGGTTTACATTTAAGTTTAGAATTATTTCCGCAATATCGCTTGAGTATTCTCCAGTTCTTCGTATGTTCTCTAAGATCATCCTTATAGCTGGAGAAATGTTTTTTCCAGTTCTCTCTGTAATTGCTTTTATTACCCCAGCCTCCATTGATGCTATTTTTTTTGCCTTTGATATTGTTTCCTCTGCTAGAAGGTAATCTCTCTTAAATAGTGATTTTATAGAACTTTCAAACATTGATCTTGCAAAACTACTCATCTCAGAAATCTTATCTAGAATAAATTCATCTAAATCTTCATTCAACAAGAGGATGTTTTCAGCTATTCTAGTAGCATGGTCAGCTACTCGCTCCACAAACTTAACTATCACCCTATAGCCTAAACAATCTCTTGGGTTTGAAAGCCCAATATCCTTTAAGATTCTATTGTTTTGTACAGCAGCCTTTAATTGCCTGATTATGTAAAAACTGAAGCGGTCAACTTCATCATCTAATTCAATTATGCTCTTAGCTAATTCCTTATCCATACTATTTAACGCTTTTACAGCATCCTCATGCATTGAAGATGCTATTAGATACGTACGTCTAAGAGCGCTCTCAACAGAGAGTTCTGGATAATTAACTAAAACCTTCAATACCATCTCCTTGGCAGAGTCGGATATTATTTCTGTGCCAACAATTTTCCTCCTTAAAATATCTCTTATAGCATTCCTCTGTAAAGGTGTTATATGATCACTTAATGCTACAACTTTAATGGAACTATATCCATTTAGATAGATAGAGATTATTGCACGAGTAATTTTCTCTGGAGCATCTCCTTCAGATATTCTGAGCATAGCCTCAAAAATATTCATTCTTTTTTTAAATAAGTCTTTAGGGGTTAAGACAAGCGACTCGCCTTCCTGTGATATTACAAGTTGACTACCAGCTTTAAGGCTCATCTTAGAAACCCATTTCTTCGGCAAAGAAACGATATAAGTTGATCTACCAGTAAGCTGAATGCGTCTTACTTCTTCATTCTCCATATTTTGGCACCAATCTATATAGTTTACTTTCTTCAATATAATCTATTTTAGAAAGATATATATTTTTTTCTAGAATCTAAATACTATGGTGAGAAATATGAAGATTAGAGTAATTGCAGTAATTGCTATAGCTATAATTGTGGCTGCAAGCTTCATAGCTTATCAAGCATCTATACCGCAAAAGAAGATGGAAGTATCTCTTAGCGGTGCTGGCGCAACATTTCCATTTCCACTAATTGATAAATGGGCTGCTGAATACCATAAAGTTGAGCCAAATATTTTGATAAACTATCAAGCCATTGGTAGCGGTGGTGGAATTAGAGCACATATTGAGAAAACTGTGCACTTCGCAGCTAGTGATGCACCACTTACTGACGACCAATTTAAAAATGCTACAGGTTCACTTCACATACCGATAACGATAGGGGGAGTTGTCCCAATATATAATTTGCCGGGAGTATCAAGCGGTCTTAATTTCGATAGTGAAATACTAGCGAAGATTTTTCTCGGTGAGATCACAAAATGGAACGATCCTAAATTGATAGCAATAAATCCAAGAGTTACTCTTCCAGATAAGGAGATAGTTGTGATTCATAGGTCTGATGGTAGTGGAACAACGTTTATATGGACTAGCTATCTCTCAGCCGTTAATCAGAAATGGAAGGAAACTGTTGGAAAGGGGACCTCTGTAAACTGGCCTATTGGGCTTGGAGCTAAAGGGAACGATGGCGTTACTGCCTTGGTCAAGCAGACACCATATTCCATAGGCTATGTTGAGTTCACTTATGCTAAGAAGAATAACTTGCCTTGTGGATATGTGCAGAATGCTGCTGGAGAATTTGTTGAGCCAAGCATAGAATCATTCATGAAGGCTTCAGCAGCAGCGGCCCTCACATTACCAAAGGGCGATGAGAATTGGTCGAGGGTCTCGATAGTTGATGCCATAGTGAACAATAGGGATGCTAAAGGGGCCTATCCAATAACAAGCTTCTCCTACTTTATTGTGTATAAAGAACTTAATGTTCTGCCGAACATGGATGAGGATACTGCCAGAGCACTAGTTTATTTTCTCTGGTGGGGTATTCATGATGGACAAAACTACTCAGCCAACCTATGCTATGTTCCACTGCCTAAAGAAGTAGTGAAGCATAACGAGGAAACGATTAAAATGATAACATTCAATGGGCAACATATCTACAAGGGTTAAGAAAAGAGCTATGAAAGCGAATAAAATGAAGGCCTACTTCAAAATATCTCACAATATTATTTTTGGTATTTTAAGATTACGAGATATTTTATTATCTAAAATGTTGTTTACTGGCGATAATATTTTCAAGATTTTTAGCGCAATAGTTGCATCAAGCACTATCTTAATTCTCGGCTTAATAGTTTATGAGTTAATTATGGGCGCTCGCCTTTCCATCGAAACTTTCGGTTTGAACTTTGTAGTTTCTACTATGTGGGATCCAGCAATAAAGCGCACTTTTGGGACTCTACCATTGATATCTGGAACGTTAACTACATCCGCGATAGCGTTGCTGATAGGTTTTCCCATAAGCCTTGGAGTTGCTTTAGCTCTCTCGGAATACATGCCCAAAGAAATTGGCTACTTCTTTTCCTTTCTAGTAGAACTTCTTGCAGCAGTTCCAAGCGTGGTTTACGGACTTTGGGGAATATACTTCTTAATACCTTTTCTACGCGATAATGTTTATTCGCTCTTACAAGCGTCGCTAGGCTTTATACCGCTTTTCTCAGGACCTATTTATGGCGGGGGAATCTTAACAGGTGGGATATTACTTGCTATAATGACAATACCGATTATCTCAGCCATTCTAAGAGACTTGTTTTACTCGGTGCCATCAACCACAAAAGAAGCCGTTATATCCCTTGGAGCGACAAAATGGGAAACTGTAAAAATTGTGATGAGCTATACTCGCTCTGGAATCTTGGGCGCAACGATACTTGGTCTTGGAAGGGCTATAGGCGAAACGATGGCTATAACTATGGTTATTGGAAACAAATTTAAGGTTTTTCCATCATCACTCTTTGATGCCTGGTACACTATGGCAGCAATAATCGCGAACGAATTCCTAGAAGCAACATATGATTTATACATCAGCGCGCTAATAAATGTGGGACTAATACTCTTATCGATTAATCTAATCGTTGTGATTTTCGCAAGGTTGATTGTTTGGCACTCCCTTAGAATGGTGAAGGGGATTATGAGAGAATGATAGGATCAGCTTATAGGTTAAGAATGATCAAGGATGTAATTATGCAATTCATGATTTACTTAGCCCTTATAGTTGCTCTCATCCCATTATTCAGCATACTATTTGAAGTTATTAGGAGAGGATTGGTTGCAATTAACTTAGACTTCTTTATTAAGCCAACTCCAACTGTTGGTGAGGCTAAGGGCGGTATTGCAAATGCGATACAAGGTACACTCATAACCATTGGATTGGCATCCTTGATTGGAGTCCCAATAGGAATAGTTTCAGGCATATTTCTAAGCGAATATAGTGAGAATAAGCTTTCCTCAATAATAAGATTTCTTAATGAAGTATTGAATGGTATTCCATCGATAGTTATTGGACTATTTAGCTATACGTTATTAGTTGTTAAAATTGGCTTCTCAGTCGTAGCAGCAGCATTTGCCCTATCAATAATAATGATTCCAATAGTAACTAGAACTACTGAGGAAGCGCTTAAGATTATACCAGCGACTATAAGGGAAGCTGCAATCGCGTTAGGTATGTCAAGATGGAAGACAACAGTATACATTACGCTAAGGGGTGCCAAAAAAGTTGTAGTAACTGGAGTATTACTTGCAATCGCTAGGATTGCTGGTGAGTCCGCGCCAGTTCTAGTTACGATGGGTTATTGGAGATGGTGGTTTGCAGGATTAAATAGGCCTGTGGCTAATCTTGCTCTAAACATCTTCTTGTTCGCTGGTTCACCATTCGAGAATTGGGTAATCTTGGCGTGGGGATCGGCTTTACTCCTAGTTATAATGATTCTTGGAATAAGCTTTATTGTTAGATTCTTAACGAAGGAAGGTTATTAGCATGTTTGCATATAAGTTTGAGATTGAAAATTTAAATGCATGGTTTGGCTCTAAGCATGTTTTAAAAGATATTAACATGAAGATTAAGAATAGGGTTATAACTGCAATAATGGGACCTTCTGGCTGTGGTAAAACGACACTTATCCGTTGTATAAATAGGATGCATGAGCTTGTTCCTAACGCCCGGGTTTTTGGAAAAGTCTTCTTTAATGGAATAAACATCTATGATAATAGAATTAACCCAGTTCAAATAAGAAGAAAGATTGGTATGGTTTTTCAAAAACCTAACCCATTTCCAATGCTATCAATCTATGATAATGTGGCTTTAGGTCCAAGGTTAAATGGTATAAGATGTAAGAAAACCCTTGATCAAATCGTCAGACAAAGCTTGGAGCTAGCTGGATTATGGGATGAGATAAAAAATGACTTAGATAAACCTGGAACAAGCCTTTCTGGTGGGCAACAGCAGCGACTTTGTATAGCTAGAGCATTAGCAGTTGAACCAGAAGTTTTATTAATGGATGAGCCAACATCAGCTTTAGATCCGATATCCGCAGCAAGGATAGAGTCTTTAATCAAGAAACTTGCAGAAGACTATAACGTAATTATTGTAACCCATAATATACAGCAGGCTGCTAGATTATCTGACTATGTAGCATTCTTATATTTAGGCGAACTTATTGAGTATGGGCCTACTAAAAACGTTTTTGAGAGTCCAAAAAACGAATTAACTGAAAGATACATAACTGGAAAGTTTGGTTAAGGTGAAACTCATGAGTAGAATAATAGACTTAAGATTAAGGGAACTCCTAACGATAATCCATAGAATGGGCAACTTAGCATATCAAGTTGTTTCGATGGCTATTGATGAAAGCTTTTATGGCAGTAACTTGTACAATAAGATTAAGGAGATATCTGATACATTGATCATGTTAGCTGATCAGGTTGAGAATAAAGCATTTGAAACTATTGTGAGGTTTCAGCCAGTAGCCTCAGATTTACGTGCAATAATATCCTATTTAAAGATATCTTATGATTTCACTCGCTTTGGGAGATATGCCCTTAACATATCCTATGTTAATAAGTATTTTGGTGGGTTGAGAGAATGTGAAGAATGGATATGCTCATACGCTATGGATATGAGCTATAAAGCCCTAAACATGATCAAAATGAGTATAGAAGCTCTAAGAAGCCAGAAAGTGGAAATCGTTAGAAGTATATCAGAAATTGAAAAGGAAATTGATAAACTATACTTCGAATTCCTTGACAAAATAATTAGGGAGAAAAATATTGAAAACAAAATTATCGTCTCAAGCGTGCTTACAATAAGATATTTTGAGAGAATAGCCGACCATGCAGCGTACATCTGCGAATCAATAATTTATACACTAACCGGGAGAAAAGAATTTCTCAGATAAAAATTTTATATCTCAAAGTATGAGAACAGTTTTTTGTAATACTTGATCTAAAAATCAATTTAAACTAATTTTGACTCTTGTTTTAAATGAACTGCTTCACCTAATACTGGCTCTGTTAAGTAAAGGCTTATTTTGGGGCTCTCCCACGGTTAGTTTTGATGAGCCTTGAATGGCTTATGCTTTATAGCGTATATTTATACTTTTGTTCTACAAGCCTTAGAAAAGCCTCTAAAGCTTTGGATATTCCATTTAAGAAAATATTAGTCTATAAAAGAAATTCGGAGGTGTTGGAGGGTATTTGAAGCAGAGAAGAATCATTCATTCTACCATCTTCATGATCCTTATTTTGGCAGCTCTTCATTGTGGCATTGAGATGGTCCCTGCTATTGGTGAAGAGTCAAAAGTTCCCATCTTCCAGCACTGCATATTGGCTCTGGGGAGAAGGTCTCGTTACTACACTTACAGAATAGAGGAAATCGCAGGATCAAAAATGACAGTTGAGATATCCACTGTTTCCTCTATTATTTCCACCGGAATATCCAAAGGAGGGAAACGAATAGTTTGTTGTGAGAGATCTGGTACGAGATCGGCATCTTACTGGTCTTAGAAGTTTTGCTATCCCTATAGTCCTTGTAATTTACGCTATACGAAGATGGAGGAAAAGGGGCTATGCTTAAAGCGGACAGAAGTAGTTTTCTCGTGCTAATAATTTTCATTCAATTTCTAAAAAAGGTCCTTGATTTTCTTTTCGCTTTTTTATTCATTAAATGGCGAATGCTCACACTTGTAAAGCACTAGCATGCACAAGCCATTAAGCACTTCATGGCTGAGAATTTCTATGGAGCAATTTTGTCATATTTACCATAAACGAGAAGAGTTGGCATATTCACTTTTTAAGCATAGAGCCCAGCTCATAATCTATTGTTTTGAACCCATCAAAACTTTAAGCAATTATCAATTCCATGAGCTACCATGACAAATTTCTTTCTGAGCTTACCAAAATGGAACTTGAAAATCTAAATTTAGCCAAGTAGGAAATTATAACCTATCCTTCTTTTAATAGGCTTTAGGAGGCTAATAAGAGCTTTCATTCAGCTTCATTTTTGATAATTTCTTAATTCCTCATTTAAAAGAGTCAATTCTCTTTTCGCTATTTTATCGAATTTTTTGAAAAGCCCCAGTTTTCTTTTAAATATATGCCCCTCAATTTTTCTATAAAATTTATTGAGTTTTTTAAATGCTTTTCAATACCTCCATCTTCAAAAGTTTTTCTATTGTCCAAGAGAACTTTTGATTGTCTTGCTGACCAATCACCAGGCATATCGCTTCCAGGAACGTATTCTTTAAGGTATCTATGAAAAGTTTCTTCAGACATTATGCACCCAACGTTTCTTGGATTGCCTAAAGAATATGAGCTTTCATCTGGTCCATAAGCTGGCATATCATAATTGTTTTTGCATAAAGCCGTTACGCATCCTATAGCAATTGTAAAAAGCCTTGAGACATGCTTTTCCGCGATTTTTTCTATACACTTTATTCCAGGCTCTAAAATAAAGCCGAACAAAACTATAGCTTCGATGCTTGACACTTTTCTTTTAGCTTCTTCAAATGCTCTAATGAGCGAAACTTCTGCAGTTTTTCCTGAAGCCTCTGTATCTGGCTTAACTAAAATTATGTTTGTATTCTTTGGAAAATTAAGAAAATCTTCATATATTATTTCTATATCTCTTTTTTCTTCATAATGCCTTCTATAAGATGGAATAGCATATCTTGGTCTTATCCAAACTTCTTTAAAGCTTTTTCCTGATTCCCTTAAAGCCTCATGTAATTCATAACCAGGACCGGCTCTAAGTACATGTTCAAAAACAACTTCATATTCATCCTTAAAGGCTTTTAACTTCTTAAGTAAGTGCACAGCATCTTTTGCAACACTTTTTGCAAGCTTTTTTAGTCTATAGCCTACTATATGAGGAAAGCGACTGATATCCTTTCCAGCCAAAGAATCTATTATTAATAGCCTAGAGCTTTGAGGAAGCAAATCAAATACTTCGTATACTCTTGTAGCTTTGCTTAGCTTTATGCTTATCTTCTTTATAGGATCAAACTTTATTTTATAGGTTTCAATTATTTCTTCAATCTATTTATGAGTAAACGTTATTTCTTCCAAAAAGCCCCTAACAAATTTTAACAATTAAAAAATAAAAACTTTCTTTACAGAAAACTTTCTAAAAATTTGTATACATGTTCTCCAATTTTTAATGATTGGGCTCTTGTAGAGCATTCCGCATTTTGGCACTTAAAGGCTTCCTCTTCATCAACTCGGGCAACATGTCCACATCTATCACATATAAGCTAATTTAGAGGTTTTTTGCGCCTTTCCTACTTCATCCCTCTTGAGGGATTAGGCTTTGTATTTTATTATTGTTTGGAGTTTTTGATGAAAAATAAAATGCTTATCTTAAGTAGCTTTCTTTTTTATATTGATTGTGAATATCTTGAGCAATCATGAGTATATAAAAAACTTACTTTTCGTTGTAACTTCTATGCTGATATGCCTGTTTGAATTTTTTAACTAATTGAATTAAAAAAGGAGTTTGGGAATAGTGCGTGAAGCCTTTTTTCCTTTCGTTTTTGAACCAAAAAGTATCCATTCAACTATGGTCGCCTTATTTAAAAGGAGGTTCGAACACTTCAGAGAAAAA
>JAVZFM010000013.1:0-18319 GCA_038872815.1 Bathyarchaeia archaeon | reverse complement strand
CATATTCCATTTCTCAAGAGGCTTGATCTTTTTACTGAATTGAAAGTAAACAAAGTTGAGGCTTTAGGTTATTCTTATGAAGAACTTAGAAGAATGATGATAAGAGGAAATCCGCTTGTATTAGGAGCTCTTATTGATGGAATAACTATAGTAGAATCTGAAAGAATTAAGAAGCTTAAAGATGAGGAAAGAAAAACATATTTTAAAAGAGGAAGAGCATGGTTTTCTCGTAATCTTTAATTTTTATTTCTTTATTTCCATATCACTCCAGGAACCAGCTCTACATTTAGCTATAGAACATGAACAATAGCGGACTCTGCTAATTTTACTTTTCAATCTTTCCAAGAAAGCCTTTACAGCTTCAATCTAAGCTTCTCTAACCTTGCTTTTGCCCAATCTATAATCTCCTCACAATAATTGATTGCTCTTTCTGCTGTTTCTTTATCGTAGTACATTCCTGGATAACCGCTTTCATAAGAATTTGGATACCTAGATGGAATATAATTTCTATCCAGCTCCCTTGCATAAGCCATAAATTCTTCAGATCTCATTCCTTAATATAGCTCAAGTAATTCTACAAGGGAGTACCCAAGCTCCTACTCCTAAACCATGAAGTAAAGCCTTTATTGCAACTTTAGCCCATTTCGGGACCTTTCTATCACTTCTTGAAACAAATACTTTGGGCAGTTCATTAGAATAGGGCAATCCACCCATCAATCTATTGTAAGCAATACAAACAGTATCATCCTTTTCAATAAATTCTAACTCTGCCCTTGGATTTCTATTAAAATACTCTTCCCTCTTCTTTTCATCAGCATACATAGTATAGTCAATTCCAACTAATTTACATGCGGCTCTCTCTATCCATTCATTCGCTTCAGGAAAATAATCGACCTCATCCAAAACTTTAACTAAAGCATTCATAGCTTCTTTTACTGCTTTCTGCTGCTCTTCTTCTATAGGCTCAAATTCATAATGCTGCTGAACAAAGCAAAACTAACACAATATTCAGATCAAATATACTTTGAATCTTGTGTAACTGACCAAGACAATCTTTATTTTCACAAATACGATCCTAGTACCGGGCCTTGGAGTCTTTTCACCTTTTCCAAAACTATCAAAATACCCGAATTTTCAATTCCAGAAGCTATACCAACTCTAATTACAAGTATAGCTGCTACAGCCATTCTTTCACGAATACTTAAATCAAGAACCAAAAAGAGTGGGAGTTAATGCTAAAGTTTAAATTGAGGATCGAAAAATAAGATTTTTTCATTGCATTCTATAATACAACGTTAAAGGAAAATTCGTTTAATACATATCAATAAAGATTACCTGATTCTATGCTTTCCTATAATCTTACCGTTAGAATATTCTATTTCTGTAATCGATACACCTGTTGTTCCTGTAGTGCCTGTAGTTCCGCTACAAGCTCCACAACAATTAGTAGTACCTGAAGTTGGTTGGGGTGGACTCTTGTAACCCACAATATCAAAAACACCTGGAGCGACTTCTACAATCGAATGTTTATCAACACCTAGAGCTTTATCATATTGTAGAGCCAATTCTTTTGCCATCTTAGAATCTATACCAGGAATTCTAGTTGCATATTTAATACGAGCACCCTCTGGTACTGGATTTTGTGATCCAGGCATACCTAAGTTCTCAGTTGTTGTGCCAGTTGTGGTGCCAGTTGTTGTTCCTGTTGTGCCAGTAGTGCAACAACCAGTAGTGCCAGCTACTTTCTTGATTTGAGAGATTGCTCCTATAGAAGCAGTAGCTATACATATTCCAAGAGCAGCTTTTCTGCTTATCCTTCCTTCCTCTCCTAACAAGAAAGAAGAAATTTTCTTTTGTTTTAAGAAATAACGGAAGCTCTATGCATCAATAATACTCTTTGTAGCCTCTCGATAAAGACGTATTGATGAGTTGGGAGGCATTCCTAAGCAGACGCTACGTTAAGTTGAGAACACTTAGAATAGAGCTAAAAGCCTTAAACACAATAAAGCTTCAAGCTTCAGAAGACTTTAGACACGCATTAGCTAAGTTTCTTGTATGCTATGGAATTTTCAATAATAACCATCACTTTAAGACAGAACAGAAGATCAACAATGCTGTATGCGATGTTATCGACTTAGACAACTTCATCATATACGAGATAGAATCGGATGCAGGCATGACTAAGCAAAAGAAGAAACTTGAAGACTTCTATCATCCTTACATCGAAGACATAATCATCGTTGATCTCAAGAAGATTGAAGGATGGGAAGCTATCGATAGACTTTTTAATTCTGTTTGTTTACACTACGGTATATCAAAACATCGATGAAACTAAATTACCGATTCTGCCTAATAAGGAAAAATTTTTTCAGATGTCTTTCAGATAAAGAATCTTTAGGATTCTAGCTCATCACTAATTACCTGCTAATTCCTTCTTCTGATTAGATGATAGTAAAGAACATTACGGAATTTTCATACATAAGCAAGCATTATTTTGCCTTCCCAAAAATTAGAGAAAGCGTTTTGATGCAAGCCTCACTGGCAATAGTATGCACCGTAGTAATGGTTGGCGTATACACAATAAACCGCTCAGTCGATAAGGCTATGCGCAGCTTCGTCAAAAAGCTAACCAGTAGAAAATGAAGTAAACGTTCGTAAATGCCCCAAATACATGAATAAGTGATAAAAACAAAAGGTTTTCAACGAGCAGAATTGAAGAAACCAATTGCACCTTTTCTTTCTTTTCCAAATATTTTTCGTAAAAAATCCTTGGAGATGTTGAAAGAATTGCTCCGGCGACAAATTGAAGAAGAAGCACTAACAACCAAGGCAGCCAAATTCCTATACCAAAGGTTTAGCTCATTGCTTTCAAGCAAGCGAACATAATTGGCTTTATTGCTCATGTAAAAATTCTTGCCAGAGTATAAAAAGGCTAAGGAACCCATACCCAGATGTATGCGGGCCCGCAGGGATTTGAACCCTGGATCTCCGGCTTTCTCCCCTTTTGACCGCAGGCCAGCGTCCTAATCCAGGCTAGACTACGGGCCCATTAAATCTTAGTAAACTCTTTTTATTAAGTTTATGCTTAATTCTCTTAGAGTGGCATTACTACAAAGTTTAACTAAAATAGCTTGATAGTTAAATTTTCTTAGCTTTTAGCTTAAGGCAATAAAACAGCATTTTAACTAATAATTCTTTAAATGTTAAAATGCTAAATTTCTAGAATAAAAATTCTAAATTTTTTATTGTGAATTTTTCAATCATTTTTTAATAAAACTAAAACATTTAGATGAATTATTAAAATCCTTTTGTCAATAAGCAATAATATAGAAAGATAGTTAAAAATCAAGTGATCCCATTTGAGTCTCTCTCATGTTAGTATAGAAAAATTGATTAAAAGAAAAGAATTAGAAATATCGCCTTTTAGCTTTAGTAATTTAACCCCAGCTGGTTATGATTTAAGAGCATATAAAAGTGTTAAATTAAAGCCTATGGAATATGCATTAATTGCAACTTTAGAAAAGGTTAAGCTAAGCTTAAAAATAGTTGGATTTCTTTACATAAAATCTTCACTTGCAAGGGAAGGGGTCTTTGCTAGCTTAGCAGTAGTTGATCCAGGTTTTGATGGACAACTTACAATATCGTTATTCAACTCTACTAATAAATCTATTCAAATAAGTAAGGAAGAGCCATTCGTTCAAATAGTGTTTTTTAAATTAATTGAAAAAGCAAAAAAAGGTTATAAAGGAAAATATCAACATAGTAAAGGAGTAGTTGAAAGTAAAAGAACTAATAAAGGTTATAAAATTAATGAGGGAAAATAAAATGAATGGCAGCTCACGCATTTTTGACTTAAAATATAAGCTTATGACTATTGAGCTTTTAAACCTTGCAAAGAATTATTATACTTATCGTGAACTTTCAAAAATAATTGGTTTGCCTGAAACAGTTCTTAGTAGGTATGTAAAAGGACATGTTTTACCTACTATTGAAAGAGCTGAGGCTATGAATGAAACTCTTCAAAAGATTTTAAGGCTAGACTTAGAACTACGTCAACGCTTAAAGTTTGATGATTCTGGTTATATAGATAATACGCCAATAATTTCAGATATGCTTCTTTTAGAAAGAGCTGTTCAATACGCTATAAATAAATTTGCTGGAAAAAGAATTACAAAAATAGTGACTGCAGCTGTAGATGGAATTCCTCTTGCAACCTTACTAGCACATAGGCTTGGAGTAAATCTAGTTGTAGCAAAAAAAGTTAAAGAGGTTGGTGTTAGAGACTTTATAGAAGAAGTTTACATTCCAGGAAAAACTGCAATTGTTATAAGCCTTTTCATTTCTAGAGATATTATTAAAAAAGGAGATGTTGTTTTGCTTGTTGATGATATAATCGATGATGGAGAAGTTCAAGCAGCATTAGTTAAACTGATCCATAAAGCAAAAGCCGAGGTAAGCGGAATTTATGCTTTAATTTCTATTGGAGAGGATTGGAAGAAAAAAATTAAAGAAGTTACAGATTGCCAAGTTGAAGTTGTTTTACCACTAGATGGAAGAAAAAGCTAAGCTTTAGTTATTTAGCCAAAAGCTTTTTTATAGTTTCTTCAAATGGAGGTTTAAGTATTCCTTTTTCAGTAACTATTGCAGAAATTAATTTTGGAGGAGTTATATCGAATGCTGGATTTAATGCTTGAACTTTTTTAGGCGCTATACGCACTCCATCTATTTTTAATACTTCTTCTTGACTTCTTTCCTCTATAATTATTGAATCTATTCTTGTTTTCAAGTCAAAAGTAGATAATGGAGCAATTACATAAAAAGGTATTTTAAAATGATTTGCTATAATTGCTATGCTTAATGTCCCAATTTTGTTCACTACATGGCCTGAAGATATAATTCTATCTGCTCCAACCATAACTTTATCGATTAATTTTTTTTCCATTATATAACCAACCATGCTATCTGTTATCAATGTAACTGGAATTCTATCTAATTTTAGTTCAAAAGCTGTTAATTTTGCTCCTTGTAGCCTTGGACGTGTTTCAGTAGCAATTACTTTAATTCTTTTCCCATTTTTTATTGCGGATCTTATAGCTCCTAGAGCTGTACCATAACCTGTTGTAGCTAAAGCTCCAGCACTCTACTGGCTCTAAAAGGCTTTTAGAGCCATTTGCAGTGCGTAAGCACTGTATCACCATCTTCTAGAAGTTTAGAACCTTCTTCTCCCAATTTAATGTTTATAACAAAATCTTCTTCAGCGATTTTACGTGCCTCATCTATTACTAATTTTTTAATTGATTCAGTATCTCCACTTGCTTTCTTAGCTTTGTTTAATATTCTTTCTATAGCCCAAAATAAATTTATAGCCGTAGGGCGCGTATTCTTTAAAACTTTAGATGCCTTTTTAAGCTCTTTTAAAAACTTTTCTTTATTTTTTTCTTTGCTATGATATGCTACTAAAGCAAGTCCCATTGCAGCAGCAACTCCAATAGCAGGAGCACCTCTTACTATCATGTTGCTTATTGCATAAGCAATTTCTTGATAATTTTTAAGCTCAATGAACTTAAGCTTATTTGGCAACAATCTTTGATCAAGCAATAAAACTTTTCCTTTTTTCCACTTGATGGTCCTAATGTTAAAAAAGTTCATAAATATCGCCTAAATAAAAAGCTTATTTGTCACGTTATATTAAAGTTTTAATGTAATGTAGTGTAAAGCGAAAATAAATCGTTTTAAAACTAGAAGTAAGTTGTAAAAGAGAGGAGTTAAGAAGATGCTAGAAGTTCTAAAAGCCTTCTGTGAGGGGAAAAGAGTATACATGCTTGAGCCAAATAAGTTAATGGAATTAAGAGAAAAAGGTTTTGGAAGCTTAGAAAACGATAAGATTTTTCTATCACCTTATGAAGTTTTTTATCTTGTTGAGAAAGGAAAAATCAGAGTAATAGATAAAAAAAATAATGAAGAGCTAAGCTTAAGATCTTTAGTTTCTAAGCTATCGGCTAATAAACCTGAAGTTTGGATAAAGTATTTAATCTATAGAGATTTAAGGGATAGAGGATATATAGTTCGTGAATCCAATAAAGTTGGTTTTGAAATCTATGGAAAAGGAGCTTTAAGAAGATTAGTTGCAATAATATATGAAGGCCATGAAGCTAGCCTAGAGGACCTTGAAAAATTTTTAAAAATAGCGAATGAAGAAAAAAAAGAGCTTATACTTGCCGTAATAGATAGGAGAACAGATATAGTTTATTATTCTCTTTCTGAACTTCAAGTTTAAAAGAAAACTTTACACATAAAGCTATTAAAGAATGCTTTAAAGAATTTGTGGTGCTAAGTTTTGCCAGAGGCTAAATTTACTGTTCCAAGAGGTATGAGAGATATAGAACCAAAAGAATTTGGAAAATATCTTTGGGTTAAGGAAAAAATATCGGAAATCTTTAGAAAATATGGTTTTCAAATGATGGAGCCAAGTACTATTGAAAATCTTGAAACTTTAGAAGCAAAATGTGGCCCAGATATAAAAGAAGAAATTTATTGGTTTAAAGATAAAGCTGGAAGAAGCTTAGGCTTAAGGTTCGATTTAACAGTAGGAATGACAAGGATGGTAGCTAATAGATATGATTTGCTTGAACCAATTAAGCTATGCGCTATAGCTGGTATGTGGAGGTATGATGAACCTCAATTTGCACGTTATAGGTTTTTCCATCAATGGGATGCTGAAATCTATGGATCTATTGAACCTGAAGCTGATGCAGAAGTTATAAGCTTAAGCATGGATATTCTCGAGAACGTTGGGCTTAAAGAGTATGAGGTTAAAGTAAGCAATAGAAAGCTTATTGAAGGTTTTTTAAGGCTATTAGGAATAAATTCAACTGAAAAGCTTGAAAGTACTTTTAGAATTATCGATAAAATCACAAAAATTCCTAAAGAAGAAATACTTAAAAAGTTTTTAGAGCTAAACTTCATGGAGTCTACAGTATCAAAAATTTTAGAATTTACTTCAATACATGGAAAGCTTAATAAAACCATTGAGGAAGTCCCAAAAGAATTGCTTAAAAATGATTTATGTAAAAAAGGTTATGAAGAACTTTTAGGATTAATAGAAGTTCTAGAGGCATTTAATAAAATCGATAAATGCGTTCTAGACTTAAGCATAGTTAGAGGAATTGGATATTATGATGGAATTATTTTTGAAGCCTATGAGAAAAGTGGAAAGGATATAGGAGCTGTTCTTGGTGGTGGAAGATACGATAAGCTATGCAAAATATTGGGTAAAAAAGATATGCCAGCTACAGGAGTTGCTGGTGGAATAGAAAGGATGATGATTTCATTAGAAAGATTAGGAATTTTACAAAGTATTTCTCAAATACCAGAAGTTTTTTTAGCAGCTGTAGATGAAAACTCTCGTAAAAAATTATGGAGAATAGTTAATGAATTAAGGAATGAAGGGATTTCAGTAGATTTTGATTTAAAAAGAAGAACTTTGAAAAAGCAAATGGAATATGTAAATTCTTTAGGAATACGCTATGTTGTAATAATTGGTCCAAAGGAAATAGAAAAAGGAACAATAAGACTCAGAGATATGAATAAGCATGAAGAAAGCGAGTTAAACCTTGAAGAGTTAAAGGAAAAAATTTTAAAAAATAGATTTACTAAATGAAAAGCTTAAAAACTTTAATTAACAAAAATGCCATAATATATTGCATTTAATACAAAATTTTATTAGTGATAGCTTTGTATGAAAAAGAAAACTTTGAAAAAATCTCAAGCTTTTTTAATGCGTTAGGAAGTCCTGTAAGACTTAAAATATTAATGATGGTAATTGAGACTCAAAAACCATTACACATTAAAGCTGTTTCAAAGAATTTAAAAATGGATTATGCAACTATTTATAGACATATTGAAGTTCTTAAAAAAGCCAATTTAATTAAAATCTTTGAAGTAGGGCGTTCTAGAGTTCTTTCTCTTAATCGAGTAGAAGAATTTAAAAAATTTTTTGAAAAAGCAAAAGAAATAGTTAACTCTTTAGGATAAACTTTTATTAGATTTATTAAATATTTATTATTTTATACTTGTCTGAGCGGGGGTACCAGAGCCAACGCCTAAAGCGTCTCTAAAGGTCAAATGGGCGGGACGCTTTTAACTACGCGCGCTACACTCAAGACCTAATAGGCGCGAGTGAGTTATCCCGTGGCGTAGGCCTTCGTGGGTTCAAATCCCACCCCCCGCACTAGATTTCAGGCTCAGTTCGCTTCATTTTTAGGCCTTGAAAATCCGATGCTTCCAGCGCTTTATATAGGCTTAGGAGAAACCATATGGTGCCTAAAGTGGATAACGGCGAGTATCCTGATATCCATGAATATGCCCGTATGATGGAGAGAGCTTTAGTGAGCTATTCAAGATTCTTGAGAATTCTGGTCTAAATTTGCTTGAGATTTTGAAGAAGTTTAAGGCTGTATTGAGTTTAGGGATAAGGAAAAACTAAGGGAGATTTACGCTATGAGGACTGAGCGTAGATTATGATAGTCTTGGATACAGATGCACTCATTAAGATTTTTGATAGGCACTCTGCTAAGGGCGATGAGGCTTTAAAGATACTTATTGAAGAGGGAGATGATGTCGCTATAACAGTCATAAACCTTCATGAAATTTTATATGACCTCGAGAAATACGCTAAGCCTGTAAGGGGAAGTTTTGCTTCTACTAGTAATCGAATACAGAGATACTCAGTTATCCGCCTAATTAGAGTTGAAGGCTAAGAGTTTAGGCACATCTATAAGAAGGGTGGATACCATTATTGCCGCCGTAGCAATAAATAGAGAAGCACAGCTCCATACATGCGACTTAAAACATTTCAGCCTATTCAAGAATTTCGGCCTAAAACTCTTTTAACCATAAACTTGCTTAGCGCACAGTCCTTCTATGCGTTTAGTGTTCTAGGACTGGATCAACGTCTATTAACTGAAGATAATGCAAAAATATAATCAATTGGGGCTTAACGTTTAAGGTCTATCATCGCATATCCTGCCTAGGGCGAAGCAAAAGAATTCAGCAGTATTTTATCCGTTGTCTCACAATTCCTATAACATTTCAAAATAAAAATAACTTGAATAGGCAATTTTAAACCTAAAAATCCTAATCAATAAAATGCATATACAGTAATATTCATTCACCTTAAAGGTTTAAATATATGGCTACAATCATTTAGGAATAGAAATAAATATATTTTAGTTTAAAGTTTATCAAAAGAAGAAACTATCTTAAGAAATAAAAGGAAAAAATAACATTGGAGGTGTAACCAATAATGAAATATGTCTATGCAGCATTGCTCCTTCACTCAGCTTCCCAACCTATTACTGAGGAAAATATTAAAAAAGTACTTTCAGCAGCAGGGGTTAACATTGAAGAAGCTAGGGTTAAAGCTTTAGTTGCAGCTTTAAAAGAAGTTAACATAGATGAAGTATTAAAATCGAGCGCTACAGGTTTTATAGCTTCAGCTCCGATATCAGCTCCTACAACAGCCCCTCCATCTGAAAAAGAAGAGAAAAAGAAAGAGGAGAAAAAAGCTGAGGAAGAAGCTTTAGCTGGGTTAGGAGCTCTTTTTGGCTAAAAAGCTTACTAAAGCAATATCAATTAACTAGCTTTAAAAACTCGTTTTTTAATTTTATATATCTTGAATTTTATTAATGGAGGAACTTAAATCTGATGAAAATAGATGAAAAAGAATTTTCGATTCCATTTTTTAAAGAAAATGGTTTTGTTAGGAAAAAATGTAAAAATTGTGGAAGTTATTTTTGGACACAAATCCTTGATCGTGAAAACTGTGGTGACGCACCATGTCAAGAGTATGAGTTCATTGAACGTAGGCTAGCGCGTAAAAGTTTTGAATTAAGTGAAATGAGAAAAACTTTTTTATCTTTTTTCGAGAAAAATGGACATGAACCGATTAAGCCATATCCAATCGTAGCTAGATGGAGAGATGATGTTTATTTTGTAGGGGCATCTATTTATGACTTTCAACCTTATGTAACTGAAGGGGTAATTCCTCCTCCTGCAAATCCTTTAGTTATTAGCCAACCATGCTTACGCTTTACAGACATAGATAACGTAGGTCCAACTGCTGGTAGGCATTTAGTGATTTTTGAAATGGGAGGGGCTCATGCATTTAATTATCCTGACAAAGAAATCTACTGGAAAGATGAAACCATAAAACTTCATCATGAGTTGTTAACAAAAGAGTTAGGAGTTAAATCTGAGCTTGTTACCTATAAAGAGCATTTTTGGTCTGGTGGCGGTAATGCAGGTCCTGATGTAGAAGCGTGTATAGGTGGACTTGAAATTTCTACTTTAGTTTTCATGAAGTATAGGACTGTAAACGATAAATTAATTGAAATACCTATAAAAACTGTTGATACTGGCTATGGAATGGAAAGATGGGCTTGGCTTTCTAAAGGCTCTCCAAGTGGCTTTCATGCAATTTATGAACCTATATTGAATAAGATATTCGATTTTTCAGGGTTAAAAACAGATGAAAAACTAATCGCTAATTACACAAAGCTTTCATCTTCTACGCTTATGGAAGGCTTTAATAAAAAAACTTTAAGAAAAAAAATCTCTGAAAAGCTTGGTATTGATTTTTTTGAGCTAGATAAGATTTTTTCTCCAATTGAAAATGCGTATGCAATATCAGACCACACTAAAGCTTTAATATTTATACTTTCAGAAGGAATAGTTCCATCGAATATAAGGGAAGGTTATTTAGCAAGGCTTTTATTAAGAAGGATAATAAGGGCATTAAAGGCTTTAGGAATAGAAGGAAAGCTAGAAGATATAATTGAAGCTCAAATCTCTTTTTGGTCTAAAGACTTTCCAGCTTTAAAAGATTCTAGAGATTACATATTTGAAATCCTAGAGGTTGAGAAAAAGAAATATAATGAAACTATAAGCAAAGGTATTGAAACTGTAAAAAGGCTATCAAAAGAATTGATTAGAAAAGGAATAAAAGAGATTTCAAAAGAGCAATTGATTAGCCTATATGAATCTCATGGATTAATGCCTGAACAAGTTGAAGAAATAGCAACTAAAGAAGGTTTAGAAGTGAAAATTCCGGAAGATTTCTTTTCAATGTTAACAAAAAGCCATTCATCAGTCATTAAGCATGAAAGTCAAGCTTTTACTAAAACACTTGAAGAAAAATTAAAAGAATTACCTCCTACTAGGCTGCTTTATTATGAATTTCCTTATATGAAAAGTTTTTCAGCTAAAGTATTGAAAGTAATAAATGGCAATTATGTAATTTTAGATCAAACGTGTTTTTATCCTGAAGGTGGAGGACAAAAAGGTGATACTGGAATTTTAAACAATGAAAAATTTTCTTTAAGAGTTATCGATACGCAAAAGATTGGGAATGTAGTAGTACATTTAATTGAGGGAGAAAATGTTAATAGCATTAAAGAAGGAGATATTGTAAATTGTGAAATCGATTGGAATAGAAGAGAAAGCTTAATGAAACATCATACATCTACTCATATAGTTTTAGGAGCAGCTAGACGTGTATTAGGAAATCATATTTGGCAAGCAGGATCTCAATTAGAGTTTGAAAAAAGTAGGCTGGATATAACTCACTATAAAAGATTAACAGATGATGATATAAAAGCTATAGAAAAGTTAGCATTTCAAGTTATTATGCAAAATATACCAGTAGAAATAGAATGGATGCCAAGAGAAAAAGCAGAAAAAGCTTATGGATTTAGGCTTTATCAAGGAGGAGTTGTACCAGGCCCAAAGATTAGAGTTGTAAAAATAGGAGATTGGGATGTAGAAGCATGTGGAGGAGTACATTGTAAATCCACTAGTGAAGTAGGCTTAATAAAGATATTACAAACTGAAAGAATTCAAGATGGTGTTGAAAGAATAATATTTACTCATGGAATTTTCGCGTTTTCAAACATTCAAGAGGAGGAAACAAAGCTTGAAAAAGTATCAAGCTTGTTAAAAACAAGTCCTGAAAAGCTAGAAGAATCTTTAATAGAATTGATTGAAAAAGAAAAGAATCTTATGAAAGAAGTTAAAAAGTTAAAACTTAATCTAGCAAGCATAGAAGCCAAAAATCTTTTACTTAATGCTGAAAAAATAGGGAATTTCAAGCTTATCATAAATAAATTCATTGATAAGGATGAGGAAGAATTAATAATGATTGCTAATGAAATTTCTAACTTAGAGCCTTTTTCAATAGCAATTCTTTACTTGGTAAAGAATAACGCTAGAATCATAGTTAAGGCTGGAGATAATGCTATAAAAGCTGGAGTGAACGCTGGTGAGTTAGCTTCAAAACTGGCTAAAGCTATAGGCGGTAGCGGTAGTGGAAAACCATTTTTTGGACAAGGAGGAAGTGCATCGATTGAAAAAGTTGATGAAATACCTAACTTAGCAAAAGAATTATTAAAGGAAGTGGTTTCTTAATTTGATTGATTGGAGAAGTATTGAAAAAAAATGGCAAGAACGCTGGGAAAAAGCAAAGCTTTTTGAAGCTAATCAAGATCCTTCTAAATCAAAATTCTTTATAACTGTGGCTTACCCATATCCTAATTCTCCACAACATATTGGGCATGGAAGAACATACACTATAGCTGATGTTCATGCAAGATATAGAAGAATGAAAGGTTATAACGTACTTTTTCCAATGGGTTTTCATTATACTGGAACTCCAATTTTAGCCATGGCAAAAAGGCTCTCGGTAAACGATAAAGAGTTGCTTGATACTTTCATAAAAATCTATAAAGTTCCTTTAGAAAAGATAGAAGAGTTTAAAGAGCCAATAAACATAGCAAAATACTTTCATAATGAAATAAAACAAGGAATGAAAGAAATAGGGTATTCTATAGATTGGAGGAGGGAATTTACAACCATAGATCCTCATTATAGCCGTTTTATTGAATGGCAATTTGAAAAGCTAAAGGAAAAAGGCTATATCATTCAAGGGAGTCATCCAGTTGGTTGGTGTCCAAATTGTGAAAACCCAGTAGGGCAGCATGATACTATGGGAGATGTTGAGCCAGAAATAGGCGAATATACGCTTATAAAATTTTATTTAAATGAAGATATATTGCCTACTGCTACATTAAGACCAGAAACAATTTTTGGAGTTACTAATATATGGATAAATCCAGAAGCTGATTACGTAAAGGTTCAAGTAGAAGAAGAAATATGGATTATTAGCCAAAAATGCTTTGAAAAACTGAAATACTTGAATAAAAATTTATCGATAATAAAAAGCTTTAAAGGAATAGAACTAGTAGGAAAATTCGTTAAAAACCCAATTAGCGAAGAAAAAATCCCGATTTTTCCAGCAAAATTTGTAGACCCAGAAAATGGTACTGGAATCGTTATGTCTGTACCTGCACATGCGCCTTTTGATTATCAAGCATTAGAAGATTTAAAGAAATCATCTAATCTAAAGGATTATAAAATTCAAGAAGAACTTGTTAAGTCTATAAAGCCAATATCCATTATAAAGCTTGAGGGTTATTCAGAATTTCCTGCTGTAGATATGGTTAAAAAGTATGGAATAAAAAATCAAGAAGATCCTTTTTTAAAAGAAGCTACTGAAGAGCTTTATAGTAAAGAATTTCATGGGGGTATAATGAAGGAAAACACTTATGAATACTTTGGCTTACCTGTAGCTAAAGCTAGGGAAAAAGTAAAGAATGATTTAATCTTATTGAAAAAAGCTGATAAAATGTTTGAAATAATGAATAAACCTGTAATTTGTAGATGTGGAAGCATTTGTGTAGTAAAAATATTCGAGAATCAATGGTTTATAGACTATAACAATAAAGAGTGGAAAGTATTAGCTCATGAATGCTTAGAGAAAATGAATATAATCCCAGAAGAAATTCGTTCTGAAATTGCATACACTATAGATTGGTTACATGAAAAAGCTTGTGCAAGAAAATCTGGATTAGGAACAAGACTTCCTTGGGATAAAGAATGGATAATAGAAAGTTTATCGGATTCAGTAATCTATATGGCTTATTACATTATAGCAAATTATATAAAAGATTATGAAATAAATTTTGAAAATCTATCAAATGAATTTTTTGATTTTGTATTCTTAGGAAAAGGAGATTTAGAATCTGTTAGTAAAGTTTCAAGGCTTGATAAAGAGCTTTTAAAAAAGCTTAGGGATGAGTTTTTATACTTTTATCCTTTAGATAGTAGGCATTCAGGAAGGGATCTTGTTTCAAACCATTTAACTTTTTTCATATTTAACCATGTTGGTATTTTTCCAAAAGAGCTATGGCCAAAGCAAATAGTTGTTAACGGAAGCGTATTAATGGAAGGAAAAAAGATGTCAAAATCTTTAGGAAACATAATCCCATTAAGAGAAGCTATAAAAAGCTTTGGAGCAGATCCATTAAGGATTGCAATTCTAATCTCTGCAGAATTAAGGCAAGATGCTAACTTTAGTTATTCCTTAGTTAGCTCTATTCAAGAAAAGTTGTATAGGTTATATTGTTTTATTGAAGAAGCCATTAAAATGAAAAACAATTCATGTGAAGATAGCTTGACCCTTTTAGATGAATGGTTAATTAGTAGAGCAAATAGAACAATAGCAAATGTTACAGAAGCGATGGAAAAATTGAAAATAAGAGAAGCTATATTCGATATAATTTACAATTTTGATCAAGATATTCAATGGTACATGAAGCGGGTTTTAGCAAATAATCGTAAAGATTCAAAAACAGTATTTAAAACCTTAAATGAAGCATTAGAAATTCAAATTCTTTTATTAACCCCTTTTGCACCTCATTTTTGTGAAGAAGTTTGGGAAAAGCTAGGAAAAACTCCATTTGTTTCTACTGCAAATTGGCCAGTTTTTAATGAAAACAAAATAAACATAAAGGCTGAAGAAATCGAAGAAATCATTAAAAGTTTAATCGAGGATAGTAAAAAAATTATTAAAGTTATGGATATAACGCCAAAAAGAATTTGCTATTATACAGCTAATTCATTGAAATGGAAGGCTTACTTAGAATTGCTTAAAGAAGTAGAAGCTGGAACTTTTAAGTTCAATGAATTGGTTAAAAAGCTTTTACAAGATCCTGAAATAAAATCTAAAGAAAAGGAGTTGATAGAGTTTTTAAAGAAAACAATTGATGAAGTATTGAAAATGCCTAAAGAATTAAGAGACAAAAAAATAAAGATTTCTTTCATAGATGAATTCATTATTTTACAAGATGCTTTAAAACTTTTTGAAAAAGAATTTAATTCAAAAGTAGATCTATATAGAGAAGATGATCCTAAAAAATACGATCCTAAAAGTAGGTCTAAGCTAGCTAAACCCTATAGGCCAGCAATTTATATAGAATAAATTAGGGCTCCTTGAAGTTTTATGAATGAATTTCCTTTAAGCCTAAAGGATATAATTAAAAAAATTCCAAATTTTTCAAAAGAATTAGGCCTAGACTTAAGCAATAGTAAAGATAGATTTAAATGGTTTTTAGCAAGTTTGCTTTTTGCTAAAAGAATATCATCAAATATTGCTAAAAAAACGTTTAAGAAATTTATTGATGAAGGATTAATCGATGTAAATACAATCCTTAAAGCTGGTTGGAATAAGCTTGTAGAAGTTTTAGATTCAGGAGGCTATGTTAGGTATGACTTTTCAACAGCAACAAACATTTTAGAGAATTGTAAAATGCTTATTCTTAAATACAATGGAGATATTGATGTATTGTACAATAAAGCTTTAGACTCAAAGGATTTAGAAGCTAAATTAATGGAGTTTAAAGGATTTGGCCCTATAGCCATAAACATATTCTTAAGAGAGCTTAGAGGGATATGGTCTAAAGCAAATCCAAAACCTTCTAAAATTGCTTTAGAAGTGGCAAAATATCTAGGGTTAAGTGAAGAAGAAGTTAAGGAATTTGAATCAAGCCTTATAAGGATAAAACTAGAATATTGTAAAAAATCTAAATGTAAAGAATGTTTAGTAAGCGCATATTGTCGTAAATCGCAATCTTAATGAGTATTTTAAAGCTTTTTATAGAAAAGCTTACATAAAAGTTTTTAATTATTTTATCTAAAGAAAAAATTGGGCCCGTGGCTCAGCCTGGATAAGGCAAATCCAGAAAGAGCATCGGCCCTCTATCAATAAAATCTATGAAGCTTGGTAAGGAGGAAAGCCGGTGGTCGTGGGTTCAAATCCCACCGGGCCCGCTTCCATTTGGGTTTGGAGCTCTGTCAACTTAAGATCATCCCCCTCATAAAATCTATAAACCTTAACGCTTCTATGCTTAATAGCTCAGCTTTGGGAAGTTCATCGAATTTCGTATGGGCTATGTTATACCAGATTTGGAATAAGCTAAGCCAATTCCATGCATGCCTGGCTTTGCAACCTTCTTTTCACGCCAACAAGGAAAATAATCATCAAGGCATGCGGTTCTATCCTTAAGGGCTTGTATTCCTTATTTTAATTTGAGTTTCATCGATTAAAACGCATTCTACGCTATTGGGCTTAAACCTATCAGCTAGGCTTGAAAGCTTTTGAACCCAATTCCATATGGCGATATGGCTACGCTTAATCTAAATCTCTAAGGCTTGTAGAACAAAAGTATAAATATACGCTATAAAGCATAAGCCATTCAAGGCTTATCGTAACTAACCGTGGGAGAGCTCCAAATTAAGCCTTAAGTTGACAGAGCTAAAAGAAAGTATCATTATTTAGCTATAGAATAAGAGGAATTCTTTAATCTAAGTTTAATGAGTTAGTAGGATATAATTTAAAGGCTGTATTTAGATTTATAAAGGTGTTTGATGTTGTATGGCAAACCTCCTAGAATTGACCCAAAGTATGTGCTTGAGGTTCATTTAAAAAGGGGGTTTAGAAGCAGCTTTATTAAGGCTTAAGCATGCTTACGATCTTTGGAAATCTTAAATATTTCTAGTTTCAACGGAGGATCAGCTTAAGAGGATCAATTAAAGTTTCTCAGAGAGCTTCATGAAATTAAAGATAAAATAACTCTTCTAGATATTAAAAACATGAAAGAGTTTATTTTGTCGGTATCTTTGATTTAAGGGTAAATCTTAAATATTATTTACAAAGCACAATCTTATTGTGGACGTTATGTCTTCTCAAGAGGAGATTATTATAGCAGGTCTTAATTGCTTCTTCCTTCCATTAATCAGTCAAGCTCACAAAGTGTAAGCTACGACTAGGAGGTTAATTCATGCCTCGATTGAGGAAGGTCTTCAACCCAACCAAGAGTCCCAGAAGATATTATATTTCGAATTCAGAGTTTATCACGAGAAAAGGGACAAATGAGTTAATAATTGCGTTGGAAGAGCTCGCTAAGGAGGCTAGGGAGCGCCTTTGGATTGCAGTCCCTTGGTTTTACACAGTTGATGGTGATCCTTGGATCGAATCCTATATTAAGCTCTTAATTCAGCGTTGTAAAGAAGGCGTTGATGTCAGGGTCTTCTTGCGTCCAGATATAAGCAACCATAAGACAATAAACCAACTGAACCTTTCAAATGTAAAGGTATTCTCAAAGAAGGAAATAACCAGACATATTCACACAAAGATGGTAATGAATGAAAGAATGGCTCTTATCCTCACAGCTAATATAACTGAATTTGATCTCTACCGAAATCTGAACACTGGCTTCCTTATTACGAAGCCAGATGAAGTTAGTAACGTATGTAAGGATTTTGAGAAACTGATAGAATCAGAAGTTCTTAAGAGACAAGATTATGTAGACGTTCCTATCAGAGATGTGGTTCCAGAGTATGTTTCAGAATTTTTTGAGGAAAGATTTCCACTACTTAATCCAGTTCAAGTTGAGGTTGCCTCTAAAATCTTAAATCATGATGAAAATCTCCTAATAGGAACTGAGACAGGAACTGGTAAGACTCTGATGGCTGAAATGGCAATCTGGAAAACCTTACAAGGAAAGAATAATACTCGTGCTCTTTATATAGCCCCCCTCAAAGCTATCACAATTCAGAAAGAAGAAGATTGGAAAAAATTCGCAGAAAGAGGATTTCCCTTTTATAAAATAACCGGCGACGAGGAAACGATCGATGAAAACAAGATAAATAAAGCTCGGATAATCATCACTACTGGTGAGAAGTGGGATAGCCTAACCAGGAAACCTCAGCGATTTCCCTTTACTAAAGAGATCGACCTAGTGATTATAGATGAAATTCATATAATAGATGACGAAATACGGGGACCTACTACTGAAGTCCTACTTGCCAGGTTAAAGCGGACTATCCCTAATGCTAGGTTAATTGGACTTTCAGCAACTATGCGGAA